>NZ_JCAFTA010000011.1:0-156447 GCF_059369815.1 Stenotrophomonas sp. YJH_SMC_27
GCTGTGCGTTCGGGCGCTTGCGAAGCAGTGCTTCGCAAGCAAAGCGCCCTCACCCATGTAAGCTCGGTCGCCGCTTGCTCGTGTGCGCTGTCCTGCGCACACGGCAAGACCGGGGTTGGGCGTCCTGCCCAACCCGCCCGAAGCATGCCTCGGGCCCATGCGGCTCACGCCCCCGCAACCGGACCCACCCTGCCTTCGACAGTTTCCTGCGATCTGATGGTGGGTGCCGACCGTTGGTCGGCACTGATCGAATCCCGGCCAACGGTCGGGATCCACTTTTGTAGAGTCGAGCCATGCTCGACTGCTTTGCTTGAACACGCTGGACGCCAGCGCTGACAACGGCGAGGATGGAGCCTGGTTCTTCTGGCTGGCCCTGCATGGCGCAACGCATCCTTGAACCCGGTGAGATCGAGACACTGGCCTCGCGCGATGTTCCGCGCATCATCCTGCCCGATGTCGCTTCCCTGTTCGCCGAGCGCGCGACGCGCCTGCGCAGCCTGGCCGCGCACAGTGCCATCGGCGGTTACCTGCAGCTGCTGGCGGCGTTGGCAGATGAACAGCAGGCACTGCTGGACGAACTGACACCACAGCAACGCGAAGCGCTGCAATCGCAGGCACGTGCGCAGCAGTCGAGTGCGGCGGCCGGTGCCGGCATGCCGTTGCGGCCGGCCAACACGCTTCACCTGGATGGACGCTGGCGCGACTGGCTGCGCACGCTGTGCCAGCACTGTGCCAACGAGGCCGGGCTGCCGGTGGAAACCCGCCAGGAGCTGCATCGCGTCGCCGCGGCCGACGATGCCTGGCTGGATGCGCAGGCCCATGCCGTGCTGGAGCGTGATGACGCGCCATCGGTGGATGCGGTCGCTGCACTGCTGGTGATGAACGCACTGCAGGTTTACTGGGCGGTGCTCGCAGCCAGCTTCCGCCCTATCGACCTGAAGCCGCTGGCTGATGCGCCAGGGCTGTGCCCGCTGTGCGGCACGTTGCCGGTGACCAGCGTGGTGCAGGCACGCCCACCCTATGCATCGTACCGTTACCTGTCGTGCTCGCTGTGCGCCTGCCAGTGGCACTACGTGCGCGTGCAGTGCAGCCAGTGTGGTGCCGCCGGCAAGGACATCGCCTATCGCGCCCTGGCCGATGTGGACGGCGACAGCGGCGAGGCGGTGCGCGAGAGCGCGGTACGCGCTGAGACCTGCGACCACTGCCACGGCTATCGCAAGATCCTGTATCTGGAGAAAGACCCGTCACTGGAGCCGGTGGCCGATGACCTCGGCACGCTGGCGCTGGATCTGCTGCTGGCCGAGGAAGGCTATGCGCGTGCCAGCCAGAATCCGCTGCTATGGCAATCCGACGGCGACTGAGGCGATGACAGCCATGCCCCCCGCCCCGGCATCGGCCGCCGCCCTGCCCTCGCTGGACCGGGTGCTGCGCCTGCCTGCACTGGCGCCACTGATCGAAGGCCACGGTCGAAGCCGCATCACCCAGCTGCTGCGTTCGCACCTGCAGGTGCTGCGTGAGCGTGTAAGCGCCAGCCAGTTGTCGACCGCGCAGCTGCAGGAAGCGGTCGACGGCCCGGCGCTGGCGACGGCAGTCGAGGCCGCACTGGCAGCCGATGCACGGCTGGACCTGCAACCGATGTTCAACCTGACCGGCACCGTACTGCATACCAACCTGGGCCGCGCATTGCTGCCCGAGGCTGCGGTGCAGGCCGTCACCCGCGCGACGACCGCGCCGGTGGATCTGGAGTTCGACGTCATCCGTGGCCGTCGCGGCGACCGCGATGCGCGGGTGCAGGCATTGATCTGCGAACTGACCGGCGCCGAAGCCGCCACCGTGGTCAACAACAATGCGGCGGCGGTCCTGCTGCTGCTCAACAGCCTGGCCAACCGCCGCGAGGTGGTGGTGTCGCGCGGCGAACTGGTGGAGATCGGCGGTGCCTTCCGCATCCCCGATGTGATGCGCAGCGCGGGCGCGCGGCTGCTGGAAGTGGGTACCACCAACCGTACCCATCCGGCCGACTTCACCAACGCCATCGGCGCGCGCACAGCGCTGCTGATGGAGGTGCATGCCAGCAACTACGCGATCACCGGATTCACTGCCAAGGTCGACACCGCGGCAATGGCTGCGATCGCGCACGAACATGGCCTGCCGCTGGTGGTGGACCTGGGCAGTGGCAGCCTGTGCGAGCTGGCGGCCTTCGGCCTGCCGCACGAGCCCACCGTGCAGGAAGCACTGGCGGCCGGCGCCGATCTGGTTTCGTTCAGTGGCGACAAACTGCTGGGCGGGCCCCAGGCCGGGATCATCGCCGGCCGCGCCGACCTGATTGCACGGATCAACCGCAACCCGCTGAAGCGGGCACTGCGCATGGACAAGATGGGCCTGGCCGCACTGGAAGCGGTGCTGGCCCTGTACCGCGAACCGGAGCTGCTGGCACAGCGGCTGCCCACCCTGCGCACCCTGTCGCGCACGCAGGATGACGTTGCTGCGCAGGCCCATCGCCTGCTGGAGCCGATGAAGTCCATGCTGGCAGACGACTACACCCTTGAAGAGGCCTCAATGCACAGCCAGATCGGCAGCGGCGCCCAGCCACAGGCGCAGCTGGCCAGCGCCGGACTGCGCATTACCAGCGCGCGCCGTGGCGGACTGGATCGCTTGGCCAGGCATCTGCGTCAGCTGCCGCGCCCGGTGCTGTGCCGCATTGCCGATGACGCGTTGTGGCTGGACCTGCGCTGCCTGGAACCCGCCGACGAAGCGGCCTTCCTGGCCCAATGGAGCATGCTGCAGGCATGATCGTCGGCACCGCCGGGCATATCGACCATGGCAAAACAAGCCTGGTACGCGCACTGACCGGCATCGAAACCGATCGCCTGCGGGAAGAGCGTACGCGCGGCATATCGATCGAACTGGGCTACGCCTATGTCCCGGTGGAAAGCGGGGACGTCGAAGGTCCGGCCGCGACGCTGGGCTTCGTCGATGTGCCGGGCCATGAACGCTTCGTGCATACGATGGTGGCCGGCGCCACGGGTATCGACGTCGCCCTGCTGGTCATCGCTGCCGACGACGGCGTGATGCCACAGACCCGCGAGCATCTGGCCATCCTGCAACTGCTGGGCGTGAACCGCGGTGCGGTGGCGCTCACCAAGATCGACCGTGTGGATGCGGCGCGCCTGGCCCGGGTCGAGATCGAGGTCGCTGCCCTGCTGGCCGGCACGCCGCTGCAGGATTCCCCTGTGTTCACCTGCAACAGCACCGCACCCGACGATGCTGGCATCAACGCGCTGCGTACCCAGCTGCACGCGTGGGCGGCGGACGACGCCAGCACGCGCCAGGCCGAACTGCGCAGCGAGCTGTTCCGCATGCCGGTGGACCGCGTGTTCTCGCTGGCCGGCCACGGCACGCTGGTGACCGGCGCAGTGCACGGCGGCATCGCCGCGGTGGGTGAGCATCTGCAGCTGATGCCGGCCGCCACTGAAGCGCGCATACGCAGCATCCACGCGCAGAACCAGGCCAGTGACCACGCGATGGCCAGGCAGCGCTGCGCGCTGAACCTGGCGGCCATCGCCCGTGATGACATCCGCCGCGGTGACTGGATCGCCGACGCACGCGCACTGCTGGCCACCACCCGCGTTGATGTGCGGTTGCGGCTGTCCGCGTTGGCCGCACCGTTGCGCGACTGGGCACCGCTGCATATCCACTGGGGCACGATGCACCGGCAGGCCCATGTGGTGCTGCTGGAGAACCATGACCACGGTGATGGGCAGTTGGTGCAGCTGGTGTTCGATGCTCCGGTCTGTGCGATGTGTGGCGACCGCTTCATTGCCCGCGATTCAGCGGCCACCCACACGCTGGGCGGCGGCCTCGTGCTCGATCCGGACCCGCCACAGCGGCGCCGACGCAGTCCTGCACGGCTCGCATGGCTGGGAGCACTGGAGCAACTGGCCGCGGGTGCGGGAATCGGCCCACTGTTGCAGCAGGCGCCCTTCGGTGTTGCCATGGCCGCGCTGCAGCGCTACTGCCGGCGCGCCGCCGACCGGATCGTTCTTCCCGCAGGCGCACAGCGCGTCATCACCCGCGAAGACACGGTGGTCATCCTCGCCTCGCACTGGCAGGCATTGCGCGAGCAGGTGATCGCCTCACTGCGTGGATGGCATGAGCGACGCCCGGACGAACCCGGTGTCGACAGCGGCCGCCTGCAGCGCAGCACCCTGCCCTCGCTTGCAGCGAGCCTCTGGAATGCCCTGCTGCAGGAGCTACTGGACGACGGCAGTGTGCAACGCGTGGGTGCCTGGTGGCGCCTGCCCGGCCATGACCATGCGCCACCGGAACGCGAGCGTCTGCTGCTGGAACGCGTGCTGCCGCAACTGCACGCCGGGGGCTTCGATCCACCGTGGGTGCGCACCCTGTCCGCGGAGATCGGAATGGCCGAAGACGAGATCCGCGCCGTCCTGCGCCGCGCCACCGCACGTGGCGAGCTGTTCCAGGTGGTGCCGGACCTGTTCTATGCACCCGCACGCATTGCCGAACTCGCCGCGATCGTCGCGCAGCTGTCACAGGCCAGCGGCACGGTGGATGCGGCCACGTTCCGCGATGCCATCGGCCTGGGCCGCAAGCGCAGCATCCAGATCTTGGAGTTCTTCAACCGCGTTGGCTACACTCGACGCGTCGGTGACCAGCATCGGCCGCGCGGCGACCTGCAGTGGAACGCAGCCCGCGACTGAGCCCACCGCTACCGCCGTACTTTCGGAAGGCATGCGCATCCGGGCATGCGGCTGGGCTTCAAACCCAGTAGGGGGCGTCGATCGTTCCCTGGTAGGTTCGACTCCTGCTGTCTTCCGCCATTCGTGTTTCCGCTGGAGATGTCGGCATGGCCACGCACGTGCAGTCCCCCGCCCCGTCAACGGCCGATGCCCCGCAACGACTGACGTCTCTCGCGCATGGCGGCGGCTGCGGCTGCAAGATCGCGCCGGGCGTGCTGAGCGAACTGCTGCGCGGCGTTCCAGCACTTCCGGCACCGGCCGAACTGCTGGTTGGCCGCGAGACCAGCGACGACGCCGCGGTGTACCGCCTCGATGATCGCCAGGCGATTGTCGCCACCACCGATTTCTTCATGCCGATCGTCGACGATCCGTTCGACTTCGGCCGCATCGCCGCCACCAACGCGCTGTCGGACCTGTATGCGATGGGCGCGCGCCCGCTGTTCGCGCTGGCCATCGTCGGCATGCCAATCAACAGCCTGCCGCAGGACACCATCCGCGGCATCCTGCAGGGCGGCGAACGTGCCTGCGCCGATGCCGGCATCGTGGTGGCCGGTGGTCACAGCATCGATTCGGTGGAACCGATCTATGGCCTTGCCGCGATCGGCGTGCTCGACCCGCAGCGACTCAAGCGCAATGCCGATGCCCGTGCCGGCGATGTGCTGGTGCTGGGCAAGCCGCTGGGCGTAGGCGTGTACTCGTCAGCACTGAAGAAGGAAGTGCTGGACGCCGACGGCTACCAGCAGATGATCGCGTCGACCACCCGCCTGAACACCGTGGGCGTGCCGCTGGCTGCGCTGGACGGCGTGCATGCCATGACCGACGTCACCGGCTTCGGCCTGCTCGGCCACCTGCTGGAAGTGTGCCGCGCCAGTGGTGTCGCTGCCGAGGTGGACAGTACACAGGTGCCGCTGCTGCCGCAGGCGCTGGAGCTGCTGCAGCGTGGCTGCGTGACCGGCGCTTCCCACCGCAACTGGGCCTCGTATGGCGCCGAGGTGCGCTTCGCCGATGGGTTGCCGGCACACTGGCAGCCGCTGCTGACCGACCCGCAGACCAGCGGCGGCCTGCTGGTGTCCTGTGCCCCGGAAGCGGTGGACGCGGTGCTGGCCTGTTTCCACGACGCCGGGTTCGGTCAGGCGGCCGTGGTGGGGCGGCTGGCCGAAGGCGCGCCGGGCGTCAGCGTGCGCTGATGCGCTGGAACGACAAGGGCGCCCGAAGGCGCCCCTGCTGTATCGCCGGATGCAACATCATTCGATGTTCTGCACCTGCTCGCGGATCTGGTCGATCAGCACCTTCAGCTCCACCGCGGCATTGGACGTGCGGCTGTCCACCGACTTCGAGCCCAGCGTGTTGGCTTCGCGGTTGAACTCCTGCAGCAGGAAGTCCAAGCGGCGGCCGACCGGCTCGCGCTGCTTGAGCACGCGGCGGATCTCGACGATGTGGCTGCCGAGCCGGTCCAGCTCTTCATCCACGTCCAGCTTCTGCAGCCACAGCACCAGCTCCTGTTCGGCACGACCAGGGTCGACCGGGTGCGGCAGGTCGGCCAGGCGTGCGGCCAGCTTGGCGCGCTGGCCGTCGCGAATGGCCGGAATCAGCGTGCGCACTTCGGTGGCGATGCGCTCGATGCCGTCCACGCGCTCGCTGATGGCCGCCGACAACTTGCCGCCTTCGCGCTCACGGGCCTCGACGAAGCCATCCAGCACCTGGTCCAGCAGCGCCAGCGCCTCGACCTGCAGGGCGGCGGCATCGGTGGCCTCGCCACGGGTCACGCCCGGCAGTTGCAGCAGGTCGGTGAAGCTGACCTGGAGGTTGGGGAAATCGGAGGTCAGCCGGTGCGCAAGGCGACCCAGCTGGCCCAGCAGCGCCTCGTCCACCTGCAGGTTGGCCGCCGCTTCCGGCGCGCGCAGGCGCATCACCAGATCCAGCTTGCCACGGCTCAGGCGCGCGGCGATGCGCTCGCGCAGCTGCGGTTCCAGCGCCCGCAGCTCCTCGGGCAGGCGGGTGCCGACCTCCAGGAAGCGGTGATTGACCGAGCGCAGCTCGCAGCCCAGCGTGCCCCACGGGGTGACCCGCTCGCCGCCGGCATAGGCGGTCATGCTTCGAATCATGGAATGTGTCCGGTGCGTGCAAAGGGGGAATGGTACCCTAGCGCCCTCACCAGAGCCCCCTTGCCCGCCCCATGAAGGCCGCGGGCGTGGCGGCGTACTCCCTCGCCATTACGGAACCCGCACCATGTCCGATTCCCGCCCCAGCGGCCGCCAGCCCGACCAGCTCCGCCCGGTCGTCATCCAACGCGGCTTCACCCGCCACGCCGAAGGTTCGGTGCTGGTGTGCTTCGGTGAAACCCGTGTGCTGTGCACCGCCAGCGTCGAGAACCGCGTGCCGGGCTTCCTGCGCGGCAAGGGCGAAGGCTGGGTCACCGCCGAATACGGCATGCTGCCGCGCGCCACCCACACCCGCAGCGACCGTGAAGCGGCCCGTGGCAAGCAAGGTGGCCGCACGCTGGAGATCCAGCGCCTGATCGGCCGCAGCCTGCGCGCCTGCGTGGATCGCAACGCGCTGGGCGAGCGCACCATCACCCTCGACTGCGACGTGCTGCAGGCCGACGGTGGCACCCGCACCGCCGCCATCACCGGCGCCTACGTGGCGCTGGTCGATGCGGTGAACGTGCTGATGAAGCGTGGCGACATCAAGCGCAACCCGATCCTGGGCGCAGTGGCCGCCGTATCGGTAGGCGTGTACCGCGGCACCCCGGTGCTGGACCTGGACTACGCCGAAGACAGCGACTGCGACACCGACATGAACGTGGTGATGAACGACGGTGGCGGCTTCATCGAGCTGCAGGGCACCGCCGAAGGCCACGCCTTCCGTCGCGATGAACTGGACGCGCTGCTGGGCTTGGCCGAGAAGGGCGTGGCCGAGCTGCTGGCCGCGCAGCAGGCGGCGCTGTCGGCATGAACCGCCGCATCGCCCTGACCACCCTGGTGGTGGCCGACTATGACGAAGCCATTGCCTGGTACACCGGCAAGCTCGGCTTCGCACTGTTGGAGGACATCGACCAGGGCCACAAGCGCTGGGTGGTGGTCGGCCCGACCGACGGCAGCGCCGCCGCCCTGCTGCTGGCCCGCGCCAGCGACGAGGAACAGCGCAGCCGCATCGGCAACCAGACCGGCGGCCGCGTCGGCTTCTTCCTCAACACCGACGACTTCCGCCGCGACCACGCGGCGATGGTCGCCGCCGGCGTCGAGTTCCTGGAAGCGCCGCGCGAAGAACCCTATGCAACGGTTGCGGTGTTCCGCGATCTGTATGGCAACACCTGGGACCTGCTGGAGCCCCGTCAATGAAGAAACTGGTACTGGCCAGCCACAACGCCGGCAAGCTGGTGGAGATGCAGGAGATCCTCGCCGATCTGCCGCTGCAGATCACCTCGGCCGCCGAACTGGGGCTGGGCGATGTGGAAGAGACCGGCCTGACCTTCGTCGAGAACGCGCTGCTGAAGGCACGCGCGGCCTGCGAAGCGACCGGCCTGCCGGCGCTGGCCGATGATTCGGGCCTGATCGTCGATGCCCTCGGCGGTGCGCCGGGCCTGTACAGCGCACGCTATGCCGGCCACCCGACCAATGCTGCGGCCAACAATGCCAAGCTGCTGGACGCGATGGCCGACATTCCCGATGGCCAGCGCAGCGCCCGCTTCTATGCGGTGATCGTGCTGCTGCGCCACGCCACCGACCCGCAGCCGTTGATCTGCGAAGGCCGCTGGGAAGGGCAGATCATCCGCGAACTGCGCGGCACCAATGGTTTCGGCTACAACCCGGTATTCCTGGACACCACCCATGGCCTGACCGCCGCGGAAATGGAGCCGGCACTGAAGAACGCCATCAGCCACCGCGCCATTGCCCTGCAGCAGCTCAAGCAGCAACTGGCGACGCTGTACTGACGCCACCCGATCGACCCAGGGAAGCCGGCCAGCGGCCGGCACTACCGAAGAAGCCCATGCCGCACGCCCACGACCACTGCAACCACCTGCCCGGCGAAGCCTGCTCCGCCGACCACGACAACCCGCCGCGGCTGGTGCCGCCACCGCTGTCGTTGTACGTGCACCTGCCGTGGTGCGTGCGCAAATGCCCGTACTGCGATTTCAATTCGCACCAGGCCAAGGGCGAGCTGCCGTTCGACGCTTATATCGATGCGCTGCTGCGCGACCTCGACCAGGACCTGCCGCTGGTCTGGGGCCGGGTGGTGCACAGCGTGTTCTTCGGTGGCGGCACGCCCAGCCTGTTCCCGCCGGAGGCGATCGACCGCTTCCTGCAGCAGGCCAGCGCGCGCCTGCGCTTTGCCCCCAACGCCGAAATCACCCTGGAAACCAACCCGGGCACCGCCGAGCATGGCCGCTTCGACCGCTACCGCGCGGCAGGCGTCAACCGCCTCAGCTTCGGCATCCAGAGTTTCGACGATGCGATGCTCAAGCGCCTGGGCCGCATCCACGACAGTGGCGAAGCCGAGCGCGCGGTAAAGATGGCGCAGGACGCGGGCTACGACAACTTCAACATCGACCTGATGTATGCGCTGCCGGAACAGACCCTGGCCGGTGCCGAGGCCGACCTGGAACGCGCGTTCGCGCTGCAGCCGGCACACATCTCCCACTACCAGCTGACCCTGGAACCGAACACGGTGTTCTTCGCGCGGCCGCCGCAGGGCATTCCCGACGAAGACAACGCCTGGGACATGCAGGAACACTGCCAGGCATTGCTGGCACAGGCCGGTTTCGGCCAGTACGAGGTCAGCGCCTATGCGCGCCCCGGCCGGCAGAGCGCGCACAACCTGAACTACTGGCGCTTCGGCGACTACCTGGGCATCGGTGCCGGCGCGCACGGCAAGATCAGTTCCGGCGCCGAGCAGCATGTGCTGCGGCGTTGGAAGCTGAAGCACCCGCAGGCCTACCTGGACAGCGCCGGCACGCCCGCCTCGTTGGGCGGCGACGACGTGATCGCGCCGGAGCGCCTGCCGTTCGAATACATGCTCAACCTGCTGCGCCTGCACGAAGGTTTTGGCCTGCGCGATTTCGAGTCGCGCACGGGGCTGCCGCGCAGCGTGCTGGACGCTCCCCTGGCCGAGGCCGTGCAGCGCGGCTGGCTGGACATGACCGATGGCCATGTGCAGCCGACCGAGCTGGGCCGCCGATTCACCAACGATGTGGTGAGCCTGTTCCTGGAGGAGTGATCTTCGCTTGGCAGAGGGTAGTGCCGGCCACTGGCACTCCGGTAAAGACAGCGCTGCCGGCCAGCGGCCGGCAGTACCGCACATCAGGGCCATACCGGGCGGATGCGATTCCCGTTCAGCCTAAAGTAGCGCCGACTGCGGCCGACACGGTAGATTCACAAGATCGATCCGCGGGAATCCGGATACCGCCTGCCGATGTCAGCTGTCTTTTCCCTCACCTCCGCCGACAAAGCCCGGCTCGCCGCCAGCAACCTGTCACCGCGGGTGCGCGAGTTGTTGGGTGCGTTGATCGGCCTCTGCCGACAGACGCTGGCCGCGCCGCTGATCCTGACCGTCGAAGCGTTGGAGCAGACCCTGCTGCACGATGCCGATCGCGCACGCAATCCGCAGCAGCAGGCCGAGCTGATGGCCCAGCGTGGGCAGCTGCATGCGTTCTCCGGCCACTTCGCCGACCGTATGCTCGACGCCGTGGCCGATGCGCTGATACGGCTGCGCGAACCCATGGCCCACCTCAGCCCCGGTTCCACGCCACCGCCGCTGCCCGGCATGCTCGGGCTGTCGCTGGTCGATGAACATGAAGTGGACCGCGACCTGCTGCTGACCGAGATGGTGCGGCGGGAGACGCTGCGTTCGACCAACACGCTCAACTTGCTGGGCCAACGCCTAGGCGTACTGGCGGCAGCACCGGCCTTCGAGGCCGACACCCTGCCACTGGCACCGCAGGCACTGTGCGCCATGCTGCGCCGGATTGCCGAACAGGATTCGCTCACTGTCGACGTTCAGCTGGCGCTGTACCGCAGCTTCGAACGCCAGGTGCTGGAGCGCCTGGGCGACATCCTCGACCGTGCCAATGCCCTGTTGGCCCAGCACGGCGTGCTGCCCGGCCTGGTCTACACCCCCTATCTGGCGCGTTCATCGAGCACCCGGCGGATCATCACCCAGTCGGTGGGCGGTGGTCGCGCCACGCAGCCGGCAAAGCGTGCCGCCGCGCCACTGACCGGCTGGAACGGATCGGCACCGGCCGGCTCCTGGTCCAGCCTGGTACAGGACGCCTTCCACGGGGGCGGCGCAGCCGGCCCCGCCACGCCGGGCGTGACCACATCCACCGGCAGTGCACTGCATGAGCTGCTGCAGCAGGCGCGGCATGCCAGCCCTGCCCCGGCGGACAGCGGCGCGGTGCCCAGCGCGGCAGTCGACGCAGTCCTCGCGCGCCTGCAGGCCCAGTCCAGTGCCGCAACCGGAGTGGCCGACCTGCAGGCTGCCGTGGTCGCGCAGCTGCGCAGCGAGCATGGTGCGCAGGCCCAGCTGGGCAGTCACGACCGTGACAACCTCGACCTGCTGCGCATGCTGATGCAGCAGGTGCAACAGCAGCAGCGTCCCGATCCGGTGCCGGCCGCCCTGCTGGCGCGCCTGCAGGTGCCCCTGGCACGCGCGGCCATGGCCGACCCGGGCTTCTTCGTGCGCGACGAACACCCTGCGCGTGAGCTGCTCAACCAGATCGCCGAAGTCGGCGCCAACTGGCTGGGCGATGACGATGTGGACCCACAGCTGCTGCAGCGCATGGCGCAGAGCGTGCAGGGCCTGCTGGGGCAGGATGCACGTGCGCCGGAGGCCTTTGCCGCCGCCAACGAAGACGTGCAGCAGCACCAGCGCGCGGCGGCCCATCGTGCCGAACTGGCCGAGCGCCGCCATGTGGAAGCCGCCCGCGGCAAGGAGCGATTGGAACTGGCCCGCCGCCAGGCCACCGCACAGATCGACCAGTGCTGCGACACGCAGTCGCCGCCGCGCTTCGTGCAGACCCTGCTGCGCCAGGCCTGGGCCGATGCACTGACCCTCACCCGCCTGCGCCATGGCGACGATTCGCCACAGTGGCAGGAGCGCCTGCAACAGACCGAGCGCATCGCTGCCATCACCGCACAGGCCATCGACGCCCCTGGCGGCACCGATACCGCGCTGGCAGCGGACGTGGAGGCCGCACTACTGCAGGTCGGCTACCACGCCGAGGAAGCCGCCGCCGTCGCGCGCAGGCTGGCCACGCCCGGCGGCGAGGATGAAAGCACCTCGCGTACCGAGCTCAGCGCACGCCTGAAGGCACGTGCGCGCCTGGGCGAGCACGCCGGCACGAACAGTGGCACCGCGCCTGCCACACCGCGCAGCAGTGCTGAAGAAGCGGCCTACCAGCAGCTGTCCACGCTGCCGTTCGGCAGCTGGTTCGACATCGACACGGGCGCTGGCACGCTGCGCCGCCAGCGCCTGTCCTGGTACAGCCTGCTGACCGGCCACGCGTTGTTCGTCAATGCGCGCGGGCAGAAGATCACCGATACCGACCTGGATACGCTGGCACGGCAGATCAGTGCTGGGCGCGCGCAGCTGGTCACCGAAGACAAGGGCCGGCTGGTCGACCGTGCCTGGGAAGCCAGCCTCGGTGCGCTGCGTGCACTGGCCACGGGCCGCGCACAGGAGACCCCCGCATGAAAGCCGTACCGCCGCAGGACACCCGCCGCGCGCCGCGCCGCCAGGTCTCGGACCTGGTGCCGGTCACCGACCAGATGCGCGAGTGCGTGGTCGGACGCCTCGGCAATGTCTCCGAAACCGGCATGCTGATGCTGGCCAGCGTGCCGCTGCGCGAGGATGCGCTGTACCAGCTGCGCTTCCCGTTGCCACTGGGTGATGGCCGCCAGCAGGCCATCGACGTGGGCGTGCATCTGCTATGGAGCGAGCCCGCGCACGTACCCGGGCAGAGCTGGACCGGCTTCCGCTTCCTCACCCTGTCACGCGAGCATCGGCAGCTGCTGCGGCAGTGGGTGGGCGAGGACAGCGACGAGGGACCGGTTTCGACGGCCTGAGTGCCGGTTCCGGCACAGCGGTTTTTCGCGGTATGCGGCAGAATCTAGGGCCGTTTTCCGTGTCGAGCCACCGCAATGATCCAGCAAGACCCCGGCGCCCTGTATTCCGACCACCTGGCCGTGCTGTGCCGACGTGCCGAACAGGCGCTGGCCCGCGGTGGCTTCGATCACCTGGTGGTGCCCAGCGGCACCCTGCACTACCAGGTGTTCGACGACCGCGACTACCCGTATGCGGTCAATCCTCAGTTCAAGGCCTGGCTGCCGCTGACCCGCGTGCCCAACAGCTGGATCGTGTTCACCCCGGGCAAGCGCCCGGCCGTGATCTTCCACCAGCCCTTCGACTACTGGCACGTGGTGCCGGACGCCCCCAGCGGCTGGTGGGTGGAGCACTTCGACATCCACATCATCCGCAAGCCCGAAGAGGCGCTGGCCCTGCTGCCGGCCGACCCGGCGCGCTGCGCGATCCTGGGCGAGCCACAGAGCGCGCTGGGCAACTACGTGCCGAACAACCCGGCGCCGGTGGTGAATTACCTGGAATGGCACCGCGGCAGCAAGACGCCGTATGAGATCGCGCTGATGCGCCAGGCGCAGGTGCTGGGCGTGCGCGGCCACCGCGCCGCCGAAGCTGCGTTCCGCAACGGCGCCGACGAGTTCAGCATCCACATGGCCTATTGCCAGGCCGTGGGCCAGGATGCCAACGAGCTGCCGTACGGCAACATCGTGGCGTTGAACGAACACGCCGCCGTGCTGCATTACACCGAGCTGGGCCGCAAGGCGCCGCAGCCGCTGCGCAGCTTCCTGATCGATGCCGGTGCCAGCGCCTACGGCTACGCCAGCGACATCACCCGCACCTACGCCGCACAGGGCCACGACGAGTTCGCCGCGATGATTGCCGCCGTCGACGCCGCCCAGCAGCAGATGTGCGCAGCGGTGCGGCCGGGCTTTGACTACAAGCAGCTGCACGTGGACGCGCATCTTTCACTGATGGGCGTGCTGAAGGACTTCGGCGTGATCAAGGTGTCGCCGCAGACCGCGTTGGAGACCGGCGTCAGCGCCGCGTTCTTCCCGCACGGCATCGGCCACCTGATCGGCTTGCAGGTGCACGACGTGGCGGGTTTCGCGGCCAGCGACGAAGGCGGCCGCATCGAACGCCCGGCCGGCCACCCTTACCTGCGCCTGACCCGCGTGCTGGAACCGGGCATGGTGGTGACCATCGAACCGGGCCTGTACTTCATCGACATGCTGTTGAACGAAGTGAAGGACGCCGGCCATGGCGACGCGATCAACTGGGAGCGCGTGGACTTCTTCCGCCCGTATGGCGGCATCCGCATCGAAGACGAAGTGCTGTGCACAGAGGGCGAGGCGGACAACCTGACGCGGCCGGAGTTTGCGGCGGCCAACGGCTGAGCCCCTCGTGGTTGCCCGTTGAATCAAAAGCCGCGCTTGGCCGGGCGGGGTGGGTTTGCAGGACACGCCGTAAACCCATCCATGGGGGCTCGATGGCGCCATCCATGGCGCCAACGGTCCTGCAAACCCACCCCGCCCAGCCTTTGACAGTTTCCTGCCGCGTCCAACCACGGAAAAGAAAAAAGAAAAGCAGAAGCGGGTCGCTCGCTGCGCTCGCTCTGTGTCGACCAGGGTCGACACCTACCAATCGTCGTTCGTTCCAACAACCGCAATTGCCAGTAGATCCACGCCATGCGTGGATGATTCATTCGATGTCTGACAGATGTGCCGACCAACGGTCGGCACCCACCAACAGCCCCGTGAACCTGTCGAAGGCGGGGTACTGTGGGTTTGCGGGGTGTGAGCCGCATGGATGCGGCGACCAAGCCTCCACGGACGGATTCACGGCGTCCCCGCAAACCCACAGTGCCCCGCCATCCCACGGATAGCCCGCTGTTGCTGTTGCTCCAGCTGTTGCGTCTGCGGGTGCAGGGCTGCAAGCCCTGCAGAGCCCCCCCTTACCCCGCCATCACCGCTTCGATTTCGTCGGCGCTGCGCGCCAGGCCTTCGGTCAGCACACGATGTCCGTCATCGGTAATGAGCACGTCGTCCTCGGTACGGATGCCGATGCCGCGCCAGCGCGGCTCCACCGTCGTGTCGTCCACGCCGATGTACAGCCCCGGCTCGATGGTGAACGCCATGCCCGGCTCCAGCAGGCGTGAATCACCGGCGAGGCGGTAATCGCCTACATCGTGCACGTCCAATCCGATCCAGTGCCCGGTCTTGTGCCGGTAGAAACGCTGGTACAGGCCCTCGGACAGGTTCTTTTCCAGCGTGCCCTTCAACAGGCCCAGCCGCAGCAGGCCTTCGGTCAGGGTCTGTACCGCCGCCAGGTGGCCAGCCTCATACGGCACGCCCGGCTTGGCCTGGGCCAACGCAGCGGCCTGTGCATCGCCGACCAGGTCGTGCAGTGCACGCTGCTCGGCACTGAAGCGGCCATTCACCGGGAAGGTGCGGGTGATGTCGCTGGCGTAGCCGCGGTATTCGGCACCGGCATCGATCAGCACCAGCTCACCATCGCGCGAACGCGCGTTGTTGTCGCGGTAATGCAGGATGCAGCCGTTGCGGCCGGCACCGACGATGCTGCAGTACGCCGGCACGGCATCGTTGGCGCGGAACACACGCTCCAGCTCGGCCTGCAGTTCGTATTCGTGGATACCCGCCTTGGCCACCTGCATCGCAGCCAGATGCGCACGCACGCTGATCTGCGCGGCGTGGTGCATCAACGCGACTTCCGCACCCGACTTGAACAGGCGCTGCTCGTGCAGCAGGTGGCCCAGCTCCAGAAACTCATGCGGTGGCTGCGCACCGTGGCGCACCTGCGAACGCACGCGGTTGACCCAGCCGATCAGCTTCAGGTCGAAGTCGGCATCGCGGCCGAAGTGGTAGTAGACGCGCGAGCGCCCTTCCAGCAGGCCCGGCAGGATGTCGTCCAGATCGTCGATCGGGTAGGCATCGTCCATGCCGTACTGCGCCACCGCGCCTTCCTGGCCGGCGCGGCTGCCGTCCCAGGCCTCGCGCTCGGCATCACGCTCGCGGCAGAACAGGATGGCCTCGCCGTGGCGGCGGCCCGGAATCAGCACCAGCACCGCTTCCGGCTCCGGGAAGCCGCTCAGGTACTGGAAGTCCGAATCCTGGCGGAACGGATAATGGGTATCGAGGCTGCGCACCTTCTCGGCTGCGGCCGGCAGTACCAGGATCGCGTCCTCGCCGGCCATGTCCATCAGCTGGCGGCGGCGACGCTTGTATTCGCCGGCCGCGATGCCGGTGCGCTGCTTGATGTCCATCAGTTCAGGCGCTGCCGATGGCGCGAGGCCAGCACCACGTCACCGTGCAGCAGCAGCACCGCCACGCGGATGAATTCCTCGATCTCCGACAGGGCTTCGTCGTCATCATCGCCGCCGGCCTCGAAATCCTCGCTGGAGGCGCGGGCCAGGCTGGCCATGTCGGTCAGCGCTTCCTCGCCCTCTTCGGACAGGGCTGGCCGGTTGCCACCACTGCCCAGACCGAAGCCGCCCAGGAACGAGCGGGTCCAGCTGAACATGGCATCGGCCTGCGCGGACACGTCATCGTTATCGGTCAGCAGCAGTTCGAAGGCGAAGTCACGGTCTTCCAGCTGCTTGATGGTGACCTGCAGCAGCTGCGCCAGCACGCTGTCGGCAGCCACCGGCGCCAGGCTGTCGTCGGCCAGCACGCGCGCCGGCCAGTCGTTGCCGGGGGCGCCGCCGGCGGCCAGCCAGCCACACAGCGCGCCGTGCAGCTCGGCAGCGGTGGCGCCCAGGCCCAGTTCCTGGCTGGCGCGGGTAACGTCGTCGACGGAGGGAAGTTCGGTCATCGTGCGGCTCGTTCGGAAAGGAAACCCGGGGCGCGCACGCGCGCGCCCGTGAGACCCCGTAGTGTAGCAACCCGACGGCATCCTCTCCGCAGCCGTCCAGCCTTGCTGCGACAACGCTTGACCGCCCTTACCCGGCTTGCCTATCGTGCCCGTATGGAACCCGCTGATCCCCTTGCCCAGCTGCAGGACTTCGCCGCCCGCGTGGAAGCGTTGCTTGAACGCAACCAGCGCCTGGCCGAGGAGAACCGCAGCCTGCGCCACCAGCAGGAACAGCTGGTGGCCGAGCGCTCGACGCTGCTGGCCAAGAATGAGCAGGCACGTTCGCGGGTGGAAGCAATGATCAGCCGGCTCAAATCCCTGGAGCAGCACACATGAGCGCCGAACCGGTCAGTGTCCGCATCCTCGATCGTGAATACACCGTGGGCGTCGGCGGCGATGAACGCGACAGCCTGATGGCCGCCGCGCGCCTGCTGGATGCGCGCATGCGCGAGATCCGCGGCAGCAACCGCATGGCCGCGGTCGATCGCGTCGCCGTGCTGGCCGCGTTGAACCTGGCCCACGAACTGCAGCTGCTGCGCGACGAAAACGCCCGCCAGGCGGTGGCCCTGCAGCAGACGCTGGCCGACCTGAACCGGCGTCTGGACCGCGCCATCGACGGCAACGCCTGAAGGTCGTGCACAACGCGTCTTCTCATATCTGAATTGGCACGGACTGTTGCCGACGAACGGCCTATCCAGATCCTGCGTGCTGGCTATAATGGCCACGCGTTCTCTGCGGTACTCGACGGCATGTGCAAACATTCGCCTTGTCCCTTAAGAACGACACCGGGAGCGCGACAGCGCCGGGAGTGCAGGTCCGCCTTGTAGCGGGAAGCCCGATGGTTCTCCAGCGTTCCCACTTGAGCCCCCGGGTTCAAGGTCGTTTCGCATGCATCGACATTGCGGAGAATGCAATATTCCAGCAAGGGCGGCGTCTTCGGGCGTCGCCCTTGTTCTTTGCGGCACAATGACGGCTGATCCTTGCCGCACGCTGCCATGACCGACCCGCGCCAGGCCCTGCGCCACGACCTGCGGCAACGCCGCCGTGACCTTTCCGCCGCTGAGCGCATCGCCGCCGCCGAACCCCTTGCCGATGCCCTGCTGGCGCTGCCGTTCGCCCCGCGCGAAGGCGCCGTGGCTGGCTACTGGGCGCTGGATGGCGAAATCGCCCTGCACCGCTGGCAGCTGCAACTGCCCGAAGGCCTCACCTACTGCCTGCCGGTGCTGGCCGGTGAGGTGCTGCGCTTCGCACCGTGGCGGCCGGGGCAGCCGCTGACCAGCAACCGCTACGGCATTCCCGAACCGGACGTGGCGCTGGAAGACACCCTGGAACCGGCGCAGATGGCGCTGGTGGTGACCCCGCTGGTGGGTTTCGACGCGCAGTGCCGACGGCTGGGCATGGGGGGCGGCTGGTATGATCGCAGCTTCGCCTTCCGCCACGATCGGCCGGCGCCGCCCTGGCTGGTCGGTGCTGCGTTCGCGGTGCAGCAGGTCGAGGCCTTGCCGGTGGCGTCGTGGGACGTGCCCGTGGACGCGATCTGCACCGAAGACGGCACCCTGTTCCCCTCCGCTGCCCCCGTGAACGCATGACCGCCCGCAAGCGCTACTGGCTGATGAAGTCCGAACCGGACGCTTTCTCCATCGATGATCTGGCCAAGGTCAAGGTCGAGCCCTGGAACGGGGTGCGCAACTACCAGGCACGCAATTTCATGCGCGATGGCATGCAGGTGGGCGACGGCATCCTGTTCTACCACTCCAATACCAAGGTGCCCGGCATCGTCGGCCTGGCCACCGTGGCCAGCCCGGCCTACCCGGACGACACCCAGTTCGATCCGACATCCGACTACCACGACCCCAAGAGCACGCGCGAGAACCCGCGCTGGATGCTGGTGGACGTGGCCTTCGACCGCAAGCTCAAGCAGGTGATCGCGCTGGACGAGATCAAGCTGCACGCCGAAGAGCTCGGTGAAGGCTTCCCGCTGGTTGCCAAGGGCAACCGCCTGTCGGTGTTCCCGGTGACTGCTGCGCAGTGGAAGCTGCTGCTGTCGCTGGAAAAGAAATCCTGATTCCCTGCCTGAGAGTTCTCCCATGTCCGAAGCCAAGCGCCTGGCCGCCGAGAAAGCCATCGAGTACGTTGAAGACGGCATGATCGTCGGTGTCGGCACCGGTTCCACCGTGGCCTATTTCATCGATGCCCTGGCCCGCATCCAGCACCGCATCAAGGGCGCCGTGTCCAGCTCCGAGCAGAGCACCGCGCGCCTGAAGCAGCACGGCATCGAAGTGATCGAGCTGAACCACAGCGGCAACCTGTCGCTGTACGTGGACGGCGCCGATGAGTGCGATCCGAACAAGTGCCTGATCAAGGGCGGCGGCGCCGCACTGACCCGCGAGAAGATCATCGCCGAGGCCAGCGAGCGCTTCATCTGCATCGTCGACCCGAGCAAGCAGGTGCCGGTGCTCGGCAAATTCCCGCTGCCGGTGGAAGTGATCCCGATGGCGCGCAGCCTGGTCGCCCGCCAGATCCGCGACATGACCGGCGGCCAGCCGACCTGGCGCGAAGGCGTGGTGACCGACAATGGCAACCAGATCCTGGACATCCACAACCTGCAGATCACCGATCCGGAAAAGCTGGAGCGCGAGCTCAACCAACTGCCGGGCGTGGTCTGCGTGGGCCTGTTCGCGCGCCGCCGCGCCGATGTGGTGATCGTCGGCGGCAAGCCGCCGGTCGTGCTCTGACCCTTTCGAAGGATCCTGACGATGTCGCTGTTGCGTTCGCTGCTGATGCTCCCGCTGTTGGCCCTGGCTGGCTGCGCCACCGACGCGGCCCGCCACTGGGTCGAACTGGATGGCGCCCGCTACCAGGTCGAGCTGGCCACCAACGATGAAACCCGCGCGCGCGGGTTGATGTTCCGCGACCAGATGGCGGCCGACCACGGCATGCTGTTCATCCACGACCGCGAGGAAATGCAGGCGTACTGGATGAAGAACACCAGGATCGCGCTGGACATCCTGTACTTCGACAGCCAGCGCAGGCTGGTCAGCCAGCAGCGTGATGTGCCGCCGTGCTCGGCCGGCGACATGTGCCCGCCCTACCCCAGCGGTGGCCCGGCACGTTACGTGCTGGAGCTCAACGCCGGCCAGGCCGAGAAGCTGCAGTTGAAGGACGGTACGGAGCTGAAATTCGGCCCGGGCATCGAAAAGTAAGGTGCGGCCGGGCTGCGCCCGGCACGCGCTGTAGTGCCGGCCGCTGGCCGGCACCCCTGCAGGGGTCAGATCCCATTCGCTCACGAAAGGGATCTGACCCCGGATTTTTCACGCGACACCGCTTGAAACCGCCTGCGAATGACGCCAGTCTGTGGCCATGCAGGACCGGATCACACTCCCCGACTGGGATGCACTGGCCGACCTCGAAGACGAGGCGCTGCCACTGTTGCCGACCGCGCTGCTGATCGCGCGCGATGAATACCCCGATCTGCAGCCGTCGACCTACGACGCGTTGATCCAGAGCCACGTCGACCACCTCCGCTCGGAAGTGGAGAGCATCGACAACAGTCCATTGAAGATGGCGGCGATCAACCGCCACCTGTTCGACGAGCTGGGCTACAGCGGCGACCACGACAAGTACTACGATCCGCGCAACAGCTATCTCAACCAGGTGTTCGAGCGGCGCCTGGGCAACCCGATCTCGCTGGCGCTGGTGCAGATGGAAGTGTCGCGACGGCTGGGGATCCCGCTCGACGGCGTGTCCTTCCCCGGCCACTTCCTGGTGCGCCTGCCGGTGGACGACGGCGTGCTGGTGATGGACCCGTTCAATGGTGGTCGCCCGCTGGACGTGGACGAACTGCGCGAACGCGCCAAGTCACACCTGGGCGGGCAGATGCCCGACGACCAAGTGCTGGCGCAGATTCTCGACCCGGCGCCGGCGCGCGCGATCCTGATGCGCATGCTGCGCAACCTGCACGGCGTGTATGCCGAGGCCGGCGAATGGGATCGCGCCGCGCGCAGTGCCGACCGCCTGCTGAAGCTCGCCCCGGAGCAGGACGATGCGCTGCGTGACCGTGGCCTGGCCTATCTGCAGCTGGAATATCTGGCCGGTGCCCGCCATGACCTGGGGCAGTACCTGAAGCGCAATCCCGAGGCCAGCGATGCGCAGTGGCTGCGCGAGAAGCTGATCGACCTCGGCGGGCCGATGCCGCGGCTGCATTGAGGGCGTCGGTGTGTGGACCAACGGTCCACACCCACCGGATGGGCCGGGTGGACCTCCAGTCAATCGACTTCGACCATCTCGAAATCGGCCTTGGTCACCCCGCAATCGGGGCAGGTCCAGGTCTCGGGAATGTCCTCCCAGCGCGTGCCCGGCGCGATGCCCTCTTCCGGCAGACCCTCCGCTTCGCTGTACAGGAAGCCGCAGACCACGCACATCCAGGTGCGCAAGGTGGTGGGGGTGGCATCGCTCATCGGATAATCACGGCTGGATTCACGGGCCGCCATTGTCCCATCGCGGCCCACGCACCGGTAGCCATCGATGACTTCTGCTTCCCCGGCGCCCCGCGGCGTCTACCTGATCACCCCGGACGAGCCCGATACCGCGCGCCTGCTGGCCCGTACCGCGCCGCTGCTGGCCGCTGGCGCCACCTGGCTGCAGTACCGCAACAAGACCGCCAGCGACGCACTCCGGCAGGAGCAGGCAATCGCGCTGCAGGCGCTGTGCGCGGAGCGCGGCGTGCCGCTGATCATCAACGACGACCCGGCGCTGGCCAAGGCCGTGGGCGCGGCCGGCGTGCACCTGGGCGGCACCGACGGTGACATCCCCAGCGCGCGCGCCCTGCTCGGCCCCGACGCCATCATCGGCGCCTCCTGCTACGACCAGTTGGCCAATGCCGAGAAGGCCGTGGCTGCCGGCGCCAGCTACGTGGCCTTCGGCGCGTTCTTCCCGACCACCACCAAGATCACCACCAGCCGCGCCCATACCGACCTGCTGCGGCAAAGCGCCGCACTGGGCGTGCCGCGGGTGGCGATCGGCGGGCTGACGCCGGACAATGTCGGTCCCATCATCGACGCCGGCGCCGACCTGGTGGCCGTGGTCAGCGGCATTTACGCCGCGCAGGACCCGGTCGCGACCCAGCGCGCCTACCTCGCCCAGTTCGCGTAACGCCCAGGAAAGCCCCATGAACCACGACCAGTCCCACGCCCTGTTCTCCCGCGCCCAGCAGTTGCTGCCGGGCGGCGTCAATTCGCCGGTGCGCGCGTTCAAGTCGGTCGGCGGCGAGCCGTTCTTCGTCGAACGCGCCGACGGCGCCTACCTGTACGACGTCGACGGCAACCGCTACATCGACTACGTCGGTTCCTGGGGCCCGATGATCGTCGGCCACAACCACCCGGCCGTGCGCCAGGCGGTGAAGAAGGCGATCGACAACGGCCTGTCCTTCGGTGCGCCGTGCGCGGCCGAAGTGACCATGGCCGAAACCATCACCCGCTTGGTGCCATCGTGCGAGATGGTGCGCATGGTCAACTCCGGCACCGAGGCCACGCTGTCGGCGATCCGCCTGGCGCGTGGTGCCACCGGCCGCAACCGCATCGTCAAGTTCGAAGGCTGCTACCACGGCCACGGCGACTCGTTCCTGGTCAAGGCCGGCAGCGGCATGCTGACCTTGGGCGTGCCGACCTCGCCGGGCGTCCCGGCCGGGCTGAGCGAACTGACCCTGACCCTGCCCTACAACGACTTCGAAGCCGCCACCGCGCTGTTCGAACAGCAGGGTGGCGACATCGCCGGCCTGATCATCGAACCGGTGGTCGGCAACGCCAACTGCATCCCGCCGCGCGAGGGCTACCTGCAACACCTGCGTGCGCTGTGCACGAAGCATGGCGCGCTGCTGATCTTCGACGAAGTGATGACGGGCTTCCGCGTCGCCCTCGGCGGTGCGCAGGCGCACTACGGCATCACCCCGGACCTGACCACCTTCGGCAAGATCATCGGCGGCGGCATGCCGGTGGGCGCCTACGGCGGTCGTCGCGAGCTGATGCAGCAGATCGCCCCGGCCGGCCCGATCTACCAGGCCGGTACGCTGAGCGGCAATCCGGTGGCAATGGCCGCTGGCCTGGCGATGCTGGAGCTGATCCAGCAGCCGGGTTTCCACGCCGACCTGGCCGAGCGCACCGCACGCCTGTGTGCGGGTCTGGAAGCGGCCGCCGCCGACGCAGGTGTGGCCGTGACCACCACCTGCGTGGGTGCGATGTTCGGGCTGTTCTTCACCAGCGAGAAGGTGGAGACCTATGCGCAGGCCACCGCCTGTGACATCCCGGCGTTCAACCGCTTCTTCCACGCGATGCTGGAGCAGGGCGTGTTCCTGGCCCCGTCGGCGTACGAGGCCGGCTTCCTGTCCAGCGCCCACGACGATGCCGTGATCGAGGCGACGCTGGCCGCAGCACGCGTGGCGTTCAAGGCCGCCAAGGGCTGATCGCAAAAAAGGGGACGGAGGGGATTAAGTCGTTTGTGCACAAACGACTTAATCCCCTCCGTCCCCTTTTTTCAACCGAAGACGAATTTGCCCCTCATCATCGCGAAGTGGCCGGGGAACGAGCAGAAGAAGGTGTAGTCACCGCCCTTCTGCAGGCCCTGGGTAGAGAAACGCACGCGTGTGGTTTCGCCACCGCCGATCACCTTGGTGTGCGCCAGCACGCGCTTGTCGGCCTTCGGCAGGTAGCTGTCAGCCAGCGTCATGCGCATGCCCGCCATCGCCACCGGCTGGTAATCGGCAGTGCGGGTCAGCACCCAGTTGTGGCCCATCGCGGTAGCGGCCAGCTTGCCGGTGTGGCGCAGGGTCAGGTCTACGGCGGTGCAGTCGGCGGCGACCTTGATCTCGCGGCTGCTGAAGCTCATCTGGTCGGTGCTGTCGATGCTCACCGCACACACCCGCGCCATCGCCGACGGCGCCAGCATCAGCGCGCCCAGTCCCACTGCCACCACCCAAGCCTTCATCGTTGCATCTCCTGCGGATTCGAGCGCCATTCTAGGCAGGCCTATGCCCGCCCGGCTGCGACCGTCTGTCGCATGGCAGCTCCAGGGTTTCCCGCGCACTCATCGCAATGGCATGCTCGGCCGATGCGGATCGATCTGTTGCTGCTGGATGTGGATGGCGTGCTGGTGCAGTACCAGCGCGCGCAGCGCGTGCTGCACCTGGCCCAAGCACTGCAGGTTCCGACGCAGGCCGTGCAGGCCGCGTTGTATGACAGCGGCCTGGAAGCGGCACATGACAATGGCACGCTGGATGGCCCGGCCTATCTGGCGCAGCTGGGAGAGCTTCTGGGCACGACTGTCGAAGTGGCTGCATGGACCGCGGCGCGACGGGCCGCCAGCCATCCTCAGGCGGCCGTGTTGCAACGATTGCAGGCCCTGCAGCTGCCAATCGCGGTGCTGACCAACAACGGCGCGCTGATGCAGCAGGCATTGCCCACCCTGCTACCGGAACTGTTCCCTGCGCTGCAGGGCCGCGTGTTCTGCAGCGCGGAGTTCGGTCTGCGCAAACCGGCGCCCGCGGTGTTCCTGCGCACGCTGGAAGCGCTGGGCGTGGCGCCTTCGCGCGCGCTGTTCGTCGATGACCTGTTCGCCAATGTGCGTGGCGCGCGCGCTGCCGGCCTGCACGCGGAAACCGTGCGCGATGGCCGGGGATTGGGCAAGGTGTTGAAGCGCTATCGGATCGCGTGACGCGCTGTAGAGCCGAGCCCATGCTCGGCTCCTGTTGCCTGACATCGCGATGAGCCGAGCGTAGGCTCGGCTCTACAGATGCCTCTGCAGGCTTCAGCGCGCGGCGATGAACGCGGCAATCGCCGCGCGCAGGCGCTTCAGGCCTTCGGCCACTTCTTCGTCGGTGATGTTCAACGACGGCACGAAGCGCAGCACGTCCGGGCCGGCCTGCAGGGTCAGCAGGCCCTGCTCGGCGGCATGGTCGAGGATCGCCCCGGCCTGGCCGGCGAAGTCCTCGCCCAGCACCGCGCCCAGCATCAGGCCGCGGCCACGCACGTCGCTGAACACGCCGAATTCTTCGTTGATGCGCGCAAAGCCATCGCGCAGCGCCTTCGACTGGCGGCTGACATTGGCGGCGATCTCCGCCGAGGCCAGCTTGCGCAGCGCAACGCGTGCGACCGCAGCGGCCAGAGGGTTGCCACCGAAGGTGGTGCCGTGCGCACCGAACTGCATGGTTTCGGCCACCTTCGGGCCGGCCAGCATCGCGCCGATCGGGAAGCCGCCACCGAGTGCCTTGGCCAGGGTGACCATGTCCGGCACCACGTCGTCCTGCCAGTGCGCGAACAGCGTGCCGGTGCGGCCCATGCCGGCCTGGATCTCGTCCAGCACCAGCAGCGCGTTGTGCTGGTCGCACAGTTCGCGCACGCGCTTGAGGAAGCCGGACTTGGCCGGCATCACGCCGCCCTCGCCCTGGATCGGCTCCAGCATCACCGCCGCCACGTCACCGGCGGCCATCGCGGTTTCCAGCTGCACCTCATCGTTGAAATCGATGTAGCGGAAGCCACCGGGCAGCGGCTCGTAGCCTTCCTGGTACTTCGGCTGGGCAGTAGCGGTCACCGCGCCAAGGGTGCGACCGTGGAAGCTGCCGCGGAAGGTGATGATCACCCGCTTGTCGGCCGGGCGGCCTTGGCTGGAGGCCCACTTGCGGACCATCTTGATCGCCACTTCGTTGGCTTCGGCGCCGGAATTGCACAGGAACACGCGCTCGGCGAAGCGGCTGGCCTTGACCAGCTCCTCGGCCAGGTGCAGCGGCGGCGCGCTGTAGAACACGTTGCTGGTGTGCCAGAGCTTGCCGGCCTGCTCGACCAGCGCGGCCACCAGGTCCGGATCGTTGTGGCCGAGGCCACACACGGCGATGCCGGCGGCCAGATCGATGAACTCACGGCCCTGGCTGTCCCACACACGGGCGCCCTGGCCGCGCTCCAGTACCACCTGGCGGGGCTTGTAGACCGGCAGGTAGTAGTGTGAAAGGGAAATCAGCGGATCGGTCGCGGCGGTCATGGCAGTCGGCAGGGTTCAGGAATGCCCATTCTCGCGCCGGAACCCCTGCGGCACAATGCGCCCATGCGACCGTTTTCCGCCCCCCAGCTCAACCCCGCAACCGAGACCGGCTGGCGCCGTCGGTGGTTCGACATCATCTACCGCCATGACACCCGCCCTTCGCGCAATTTCGACCTGATCCTGGTGGTGGCGATCGTCGCCAGCATCCTGGTGGTGATGATCGACAGCGTGCAGCACCTGCATGCCGAATGGTCCACCGGCCTGTACATCCTGGAATGGGGCTTCACGATCATCTTCACCGCCGAGTACCTGCTGCGGCTGGCGGTTGTCAGGCGCCCGCTGCGTTACGCGGTGAGCATCTGGGGCATCATCGACCTGCTGTCGATCCTGCCCGCCTACCTGTCGATGTTCATCCCGGGTGCGCAGAGCCTGCTGGTGGTGCGCGCGCTGCGCATCCTGCGGGTGTTCCGCATCCTCAAGCTGACCCGCTACATCGAGGAAAGCGGCGTCCTGATGACGTCACTGTGGCGCAGCCGGCGCAAGGTGCTGGTGTTCCTGTTCACGGTGATCACCATCACCATCATCGCCGGTGCGCTGATGTACGTGATCGAGGGCCCCGAACACGGCTTCACCAACATCCCGGCCAGCATGTACTGGGCGGTGGTGACCATGGCCACGGTCGGCTTCGGCGATATCGTGCCCCAGACCGTGCTCGGCCGCTTCGTCACCTCGGTGCTGATCCTGATCGGCTACAGCATCATCGCCGTGCCCACCGGCATCTACACCGCCGAACTGGCCAGCACCATGCGCGAGGCCGAACTGGCCGCGCGCCGTGATGCCCGCGGCTGCCCGCATTGCGGGCTGGAGGGGCATGAACCGGATGCGCGGCACTGCCGCAAGTGCGGTGGTGAACTGCCGGACGCATTCAGCCATTGAGGCACATGCCGGCCAGCGGCCGGCACTGCCAACCCCGCAGGGTGCGCGCCGGGCATGGCCCGGTGCCGCCGTGGACGGGTCCACGCCCTGTGTGGATCGCCCTCAGCGCATGCGGTTGCTGGTGGTCACCAGGTCGTTGTAGGCGTCCAGGATCGTCGACTGTGCCCCTTCAGGATCGGTGGTGAGCCAGCTGCCCGACGCCTTGCGCTCGGCGGCCAACGCATCGGCGGTGATCGGCTTGCCCTGCTCCAGACGCTCGACACCGCGACCAGCGGTACGCACCAGCTTGTCGGCCGAACGCTGCACATGGCCCCACATCGGGTCGTCCTTGCCGACACCACTGTTCTGGATTTCCGTCACCAGCGCCTGATAGTCGGCCAGCTGGCCGCGCAACGCCGCAACGTCCGGTGCGTCGCTCTGGAACGCCATCGCCAGCTGCTTGCCATCGCCGACAAGGCGCAGGTGGTAATAGGCCAGCGAGCGGCCTTCGCTTTCCTCGATCTGCTTCAGCTGGGCGGCGCGGCGATCGTTCTCGTTCTTTTCCAGCGCCGCATCCATTGCTTCGCTGGCCTTGAAGAAATCAGCATAGGCCTGCATCAGCGGGGCATGCTGGCTGCGCATCCCTTCGCCACCATCGCGACGATAGTCCTCGCGGGTGAAGTACCCATCGGCACGCTCGATCAGGGTGTTCAGTGCCTGGAATGCCTGCTGGTACTGTCGCGCGGGTGCATCCAGCGGCGTGGCAGGGGTCTTTGCCAGCGCATCGGTCAGCGGCTGGCCGCAGTACTCGACGCGGTGCGACAACAGCTTGCCCGGTGAGCGCGGCTGCGCTTCCTTGCCGGTCGGCCCCGCCTTGGGGTCCTTCATCCAGCCCGTGTAAGTCTGGAAGCCTTCGTGGATGGGCTGTTCGACGCCGTTGTAGCACTCGATGTAGGCGTTCACCTTCTCCAGCCCGGGGTCGGCGACCGCCAGCCCCGCCGGGCTGTTGCAGCCGGCCAGCGCGCCGAGCAGGAGAACGGGAATCAGGCGTGTGGATGCGTTCAAATCAGTTCCTTGCACCAGTGAAAACTGCAGCCATCGTCCTGCATGGCGCGAGCGCGCGCTCCAGCACCTCGGGAAGGTGCTGGCATTCGGGGCTGCGGGGCGTGTCATGTCGCGATCAACCTGCTCGATCGCGACAAAAATAGCGCGTTGAGCTTCCCGCCTACTGGCGGTTGCTCTGGAAAACCAGCGAGTTGTATTCCTGCATCAGCTTGCTGGCAGAGCCGCTCGGCGCCATTGAGGGCGAATCCAGCATGCGCCGTTCGAAATCGGTATAGGGCGTGTTCTCGCTGACGCGCTTCAGCCGCTCCTTGCCTTCGCGCCGGAAGTTCTCGGCCTCACGCTCGAAGCTGTTCCAGTCCAGCTTGCCCGGCTCCTGATCAGCCACCTTCGCATGCGCTTCGTCGGAAATGCGGTTGAACGCATCCAGACGCTCGCGCGCCTTGGCCTGGTCGAAATCGTCCTCGCTCATCAGATCCATGATGGCCTTGGCTTCCAGCATCATCGCCAGACGGTAGTACTCGCGCGTGCGCCCCTCGGCCTGTTCCAGCGCCTTGAGCTGCTCGCGCTGGGCGGCGTCGTTCTGGCGCTCCAGCTCGGCGTTGAACGTTGCGCTGGCAGCCACGAACTCCTTGAAGGCGGCCATCAAGGGCGCATGCAGCTGCTTGCCCTTGGCGAACCGGTCATCTTCGTAGTCCTGGCGATCGTAGTAGTCGTGCGCCTCCTTGCTGATCGGCACCAGTGCCTTCAGCGCCTGCTGGTAATGGCCAGCAGCGGCATCGAGCTCGGCCAGCGCCGGCTTGGCAGCCATCGCCTCGGTCACGGGGCCATCGCACTGCTTCATGTCGTAGTCGCTGATCTCGAACGGACCGTACACCTGGGTCTCGCGCCCGGTCGGGCCGGCCTCGACGTCCTTGATCCAGCGCGTATAGGACTCGATGCTGCCGTGGGTCTTCGAATCAAGCGTGTTGAAGCAGCCGATGTAGGCGTTGAGCTTGGCGGTCAACTGCTGCTGTGTGTCCGACGGCGCCGCGCTGGCGTCGGGCGTGCTGGAAGGGCCGGCGTCGCCAGCGGTTGCAGGCGCCTTGCTGCCGCAGGCAGCCAGGACAATCGACAGCGAAGCGGCCAGCGCCGCGACGGAAAGAGTGCGTGACATGGGTTCACGTCCTTGTTGAAAACGATTACAGCCGCGCATTCTAGCGCAGCGGGCCGAAGGTCGCAGCCCTCGGCCTCTGCCGGCGACGCGCGATCAGTCCAGGAACAGATCCGGCAACAACGGACGCGATGGATCCACCGCATAGCTGGACAGATCGGTGATACCCGCCTGCGCCAGCACGTCATCGTCGATCAGGAACTGGCCGTGGAAACCCGCCGCCTCGCGCACCAGCACCGCGTGCGCAGCATCGGCCATGATCTGCGGCGTGCGGCAGCCAGCCGCATCCACGCCCGGAATCATGTTGATCGCATCGGTGGCGATGACGGTGCGCGGCCACAGCGCATTCACCGCCACGCCCTGCGGGCCGAATTCCGCAGCCAGGCCCAGGGTGACGAAGCTCATGCCCATCTTCGCCAGCGTGTAGCCGGTATGTGCGCCCCACCACTTCGGCTCCAGGCTCGGCGGCGGCGCCAGGGTCAGGATGTGCGGGTTCGGCGCCTGCAGCAGGTACGGCAGGCAGGCCTGCGCGCACAGGAAGCTGCCGCGCGAATTGACCTGCTGCATCAGGTCGAAACGCTTCATCGGCGTATCCAGCGTGCCGCGCAACCAGATCGCGCTGGCGTTGTTGATCAGGATGTCGATGCCACCGAAGGTGTCGACCGTGGCCGCCACCGCCGCCTGCACCTGCTCTTCCTCCCGGATGTCGCACTTCAGCGCCAGGCCCTGCCCGCCTGCAGCCGTCACCGCTTCGGCGGCGGTGTGGATGGTGCCCGGCAGCTTCGGATTCGGCACCGACGACTTGGCCGCGATCGCCACGTTGGCCCCGTCGCGCGCGGCGCGCAGTGCGATGGCCAGGCCGATGCCACGCGAGGCACCGGTGATGAAAAGCGTTTTGCCCTGCAGACTGCCCACGTTCCGCACTCCAGCGTATGCAATGAGCCGCTAGTATGCCGCGCCGACGCGGAGTTCACCCGCCCTTGACGATACTCGGGCCTCCAGACAACGCACGAGGTACACGCCATGCGCCGTTCCCGCCTGTTGCTGCCTGCCTTGGGGCTTGCCCTGCTGACTGCCTGCCAGGGCCGTTCGCCGGAACCCGGCAAGGAGCCACCCGCCGGTGACACGCCCAGCGCGGAGAAGGCCGCCGCCGACGGCAAGATGCGCTGGAGCGAGGCGGTGGTCTGGGATGGCGACCTCAACGCCTGCCGCCAAGGCGAGAACGCGGCCACCCGGGATTGCCTTCGCGACGCGATGCGCGCCGGTGGCGCCAGTGCCGAGGCCATCACCGCCGCCGAGCAGTTGTCCACCGGCGGTGAGTTGGCCTATGTGACCGCGTGGCACGAGAACGAAGGACTGGGCATTGCCACGGTCGAGTATCCGTTCCGCGCCAACACCAATGAAGGTACCCGCCTGGTCGATGCCAGCGGCAAGCGCATCGATGTGGATGCCGTGCAGTTGGACGACACCTTGCGTGCCGACCCCACTGTGCAGGAACTGCTGAAGGCCAATCCGCAAGCCACGCCGTTCGCACCGGCGCAGTCGGCCGGCGCCTCGCCGTTGGAGAATGGTGGCATCCGCCTGCTGTACCGCACGCCGCTGCGCGACTGCCACGCCTGCCCGGATGTCGGGCAGTTGCAGATCGCCTACGACTTCGACGCCAAGCGCAACTTCATCGGCCAGCAGGTCGTGCCGGCGACGCCGTAACCCGGAAACGCCGCGTCTCGCCGGGCATGGCCCGGCGAGCGCAGTGTCGAATCACCGGTATGCCTGCACCTGCTTCTTCAGCAGATGCGGCACGATCAACCGATGCACCGGCGCAACCGGCAGCATGTACGCGCGCCCGAAGGCGTTATGCGTATGCACCACGGTCGCCACTTCCAGCACGTCGCCCTGCCACTGCAGCGCCAGCTGCACGCGAAGATGGCGGTCGTCGTCTTCCAGCACGATGGCATCGTCATCCATCGACTGCAGGGTGAAGATGCCGAGCCGCTGGCCGGGTTGAGGATCTTCAACAACCTGCACTGCACGCAACGAACCCAGATGCTTCATGCCCAGCAGGCGCATGCCGTGGTTGCGCAGCGCCATCAGCCCATCGAACCAGCCGGGAATGGTCGCCGCCATGTCGCGGTAGGCCTGCAGTGCGGTACGCCCGTCGCGCCGGGTGGTGGCCTGACAGGCGTGCACGAAGTCGGCACCAGGCAACTGCGCACGCAACACATTGCCCGCGCTCGGCGGGCCGGTCACTATCCGCGAAGCCTTCACGGCTTGGGCCCCTGCCCTTCGTTGTCTTCCCAATGCAGGATGCGGCGGGTGACGAAGCGGTAGACCGGCTTGCCGGTAGCAAACCACAGTTCGCGCACCCACGAGGTGCGCTTGAGCAACCGCTTCTCCACCGGCGTAAGCGATTCACGGCAGTACATGCGCTTGTGCTTGAGCAGGTGGCGCAGGTCCTCGCGCGCCAGCAGCCGCATCCAGCGCGAGCGCGGGTTGCCGATCACCGCCAGCTGGAAGTCGATCAGCGCCGGCCGTCCATCTTCAGTGACCAGCCAGTTGGCCTCCTTGGCCAGATCGTTGTGGGCCACGCCGTTGCGATGCAGCTGCTGCAGCAGCCGGCGCGCGGAACGGAACCAGGCCAGGTCGCCGCGCGGTGGGCGCTGGTACATGGCGTCGCCGGCCATGAAGCTGCGATCCAGGTGATGGCCATTCCAGGCCAGCAGCTGCGGCACATCGGCCATGCCGTGAATGTGCTGCAGCGCGCGGGCCTCGCGGCGGGCCAGCCACCATGCAGGCAGCCGCAACCACAGCGGCGTGGCACCAAGATCACGGCGCACAAAGGGACCATCGGGCCCTTTCACAAGGAGGATCCGGCCGAAGCTGTCGGCCTTCAAAGCATGCGGTTGAGCGTCGGGCGTATGCGGCATGGGCCCATTCTAGGCGATGGCACTGGTTGCAAACGGTCACCAAGCGGCTGGGAACCAGTCACCTTCACGCCCCTATAATCGGGCAATGGACTCTTCATGGATCGACGCCACGCTCGCGTGGATTGCCGCTCACCCCGTGCTGGCGGGCGCCGTTATCTTCCTCATCGCCTTCTGCGATGCGGTCATCATTCTTGGCGCCATCGTGCCGGCGCTGCCACTGCTGTTCGCGGTGGGCGTGTTCATCGGCCTGGGCCAGATCTCCGGGCCGTACGCGGTGGCGGCTGCGGCATTGGGTGCGTTTGCCGGCGATGGCATCAGTTACTGGATCGGCCGCCGCTGGGGCGACCGCCTGCGCGGCGTGTGGCCGTTCAGCCGTTACCCGCAGCTGCTCGACCGCGGCGAAAACCTGTTCCGCCGCAATGCCTTCAAGAGCATCCTGGTGGCACGCTACGTCGGCGCGATCCGGCCATTCGTGCCCGCCATCGCGGGCATGATGAAGATGCCAGCCAGCCGCTATGTACAGGCCAGTGGTATCGCCAGCATTTCATGGGCGGTCCTGTTCCTGGCCCCCGGCTGGATTCTTGGCGAGGCCTATGACGCGGTGGCGGCGGTGGCCGGTCGGCTGGTGGTGGTGGTCGGCCTGCTGGCGGTGATCCTCGGCCTGGTCTGGGCCATCGTGCTGTACGGCTACCGCTGGTCGGCCGCGCGCATGGACAACTGGTTGGCACGCCTGCTGGACTGGTCCAACCGCCACCCCACGCTGGGCCGCTATACCGTCGGCGTGCTTGATCCCAAGCGCCGTGAATCGGTGCCGCTGGCGATGCTGGCGTTGATGCTGCTGGTACTGGGCTGGGGCTGGTTCGCATTGTTGACCGTGGTGGTCGCGCACGGCGAGCCGCTGGCGATCGACCTGCTGGTGCACCAGGCCATGCTGGCGCTGCGTAACCCGCTGGCCGATTACCCGATGGCCGCGCTGGCGTCGCTGGGCGCCTGGCAGGTACTACTGCCGGCCACCGCTGCAGCGATGGGCTACCTGATCTGGCGCCGGCGCTGGATGGCGGCCGCCCACTGGCTGGCCGCGCTGGCGTTCGGCCTGGCGCTGACCATGCTGCTCGGCGCTACCGTCGATGTGGTGCGCCCGGTCGACGCCAGCAGCGGCTTCGGCTTCCCGTCGGTGTCGGTGACGATGGCCACCATCACCTTCGGCTTCTTCGCGGTGCTGATCGCCCGCGAGATGCCCGGCCGTACCCGCGTCTGGCCGTACCTGGTGTCGGGCATCGTGGTCAGCCTGATCGGCTTCTCGCGCCTGTACCTGGGTGCGCATTGGCTGAGCGACGTGATCGGCGGCATGCTGTTCGGCACGTTCTGGCTGCTGGTGCTGGGCATCGCCTACCGCCGCCGCTTCAACCGCTCGTTCTGGGTGAAACCGGTGGCCTGGCTGTTCTATGGCGTCTTCGCCGTCGCCGCGATGTGGTACGCACCGCGCAACATCCCGGTGAAGCTGGAACGCTTCGAGCCGACCCTGCCGGCCCCGCAGGCAATGGACACGCAGGCCTGGTGGCAGCACGACTGGGCCACGCTGCCGGCGCGCCGCAACGAGTTCGACGACGACCAGCGCTGGCCGCTGGACGTGCAGGTGGCCGGTCCGTTGGCACCGCTGCAGGCGCAACTGGAAGCGCGCGGCTGGAAGCGACAGGAGCAGGCCGGCTGGCAGCAGGCGCTGCTGATGCTGGACAAGAACACCGGCGCCGATGACCTGCCGGTGCTGCCGGCGACGCTGGACACCCGCGTGGAAGCGCTGTTGATGGTGCGCCAGGGTGCACATCGCGATGAGCGCTACGTACTGCGCCTGTGGCCAGCCCCTGCACAGTTGCAGCCGGGCAATACGCCACTGTGGCTGGGCAGTGCGCAGACCCTGCGCTACCAGCGCCATTTCGAATGGATCGGCATGTGGCATCCACTGCGCGGCGTCGACCCGGCATTGAACGCGGTGAAGGACGCCGTGCAGGAGCTTCCGCAACGCGAGGACGTGCACAGCGAAACCGGGTTGCCGGTGCTGCGGTTGAAGACCACGGCGCCCCGACCGGCACCGGCACGCAGCCACCCACTGTAGAGCCGAGCCCATGCTCGGCTGCCTTCGCGGGAACCATCAAGCCGAGCATAGGCTCGGCTCTACAGTAGATCCACGCCATGCGTGGATGGCATTCCCCGCATACCCCAGCGTGTGCACCAGGGCGCACACCACCCGGGGCAGGCTGTTACGGCATCCAGCCCAGCAACTGCTGCAAACGCTGGTGCGGGTCGTCCAACTGCAGCAGCTGCAACCGCTGCTGCTCGCTCAGCGGCAGCAGCTCGGCCAGCCGCCAGCCGACCCAGCTGGCCTGGTCCAGCAGCGCTGGGTTGGCCGGCGCATAGGCCTCGCCGGCCTGTTCGATGATGTGCCCCAGCACCGTGGCCAGCAGCGCATGCTGCGGCCGCAGTTCGTCGTCGGGGTCTTCATCGCACCAGCGCACGTCGGCTACCACCAGCCCGTTGTCACGCACGCGCGTGCGCTCGACATGGAAACGGCGGGTGCCGCGCAGACGCAACTGCAGCACGCCGTCGGCGCCGACATCGAAGTCTTCGATGCGTACCTGCACGCCATACGCGGCCGGCGTTGCCGGGGCTCCCACTTCCTGGCCGTCGAGGATCAGGCAGACACCAAAGCCCTCACCACTGCGGCCGCTGTCGCGCACCAGATCCAGGTAGCGCCGTTCGAACACGCGCAGGCCCACCGCCGCACCTGGCACCAGCGTGGTGTGCAGCGGAAACAGCGGCAGCGAACCGTCGACGCTCATCGTGCCTGCAGCGCGGCAAGGAAGCGGCGCGGTGCGCCGTCGAAGCCACCGTTGGACATGAACACCACGTGGTCACCCCTGCGCGCGCTGGCCTGCAATTGCGCCAGCAGCGCGTCGGTATCGGGCACCGCGTGCGCTTCGCCACGCACTGCGGCGATCACCGCAGCAGCATCCCAGGCCAGTTCCGGGCGATGCAGGAACACCACTTCATCGGCCAGCGCCAGCGAGGGGGCCAGCGCCTGCGCGTGTGCGCCCAGCCGCATCGAATTGCTGCGCGGCTCCATCGCGACCACGATGCGCGCATCGCCCACCTTGGCGCGCAGCCCTTCCAGCGTGGTGGCGATTGCGGTCGGGTGGTGGGCGAAATCGTCATAGACGGTGATGCCCTCGTGGCTGCCGATCACTTCCATGCGGCGCTTGACGCTGCGGAAGCGCGCCAGCGCCGGGATCACCTCGGCCGGCGCAACACCCACCGCATGTGCGGCTGCCAGCGCCGCCAGGCCGTTGAGCACGTTGTGGCGGCCCAGCAACGACCACTGCACATCACCCAGTGCCTGCCCGCGGTGGTGCACGCGGAACGCGCTGCCATCGGCAGCCAGCAGCTCGGCATGCCATTCCAGCGACGGATCGAATCCGAAACGCTCAACCGGGGTCCAGCAGCCCATCGCCAGCACTTCGGCCAGATGCTGATCCTCGCCATTGACGATCAGTCGGCCACGCGCCGGCACCGTGCGCACCAGGTGATGGAACTGGCGCTGGATCGCGGCCACGTCCGGGAAGATGTCGGCGTGGTCGTATTCAAGGTTGTTGAGGATGGCCACCAGCGGCCGGTAGTGCACGAACTTGCTGCGCTTGTCGAAGAAGGCGGTGTCGTACTCGTCGGCCTCGACCACGAACTCACGGCCCTGGCCCAGGCGGGCGGAGACGCCGAAATCCTCGGCCACGCCGCCGATCAGGAAACCGGGAGAACGACCGGCACTTTCCAGCAGCCAGGTGAGGATGGTGGTAGTGGTGGTCTTGCCGTGGGTGCCGGCCACGGCCAGCGTGTCGCGGCCCGGCAGCACCTGCTCGGACAGCCACTGCGCACCGGAGATATAGCGCTGGCCGGCGTCGAGCACGGCCTCAACGGCGGCATTGCCGCGCGAGAGTGCGTTGCCGATCACCACGTCGTCGGTGCCCGGTGGCACGCTGTCGGCGCGGTAGCCCTGGTCCAGGGTGATACCCAGCTGCTCGAGCTGGGTGGACATCGGCGGATAGATGGCCTGGTCACTGCCGCTGACCGTATGGCCCAGTTCCCGCGCCAGGGCGGCCACGCCGCCCATGAAGGTGCCGGCAATTGCAAGGATATGTACGCTGCTCATGACCGAGGATTGTGACCGATGACGGCTGTATAGGGCCAATGTCCGCTCTTGGGTAAGACAAGTCCTACACAGGATGTGAGGAAACTCCAATCATCTGTCAGGGAAATCCCGATAGCGATGTTCTGTGAACCCGGACACAATTCGAACTGCCAGCCGCAGTACCCGAACCGGTCCTACTCCCCAAGAGGCCATCCCCAAGGGAGCTCATGCTGCGGGGCCCTGAGCAAGCCCTCTGCTGGCGCCTATCAAACGACACAGGCCTGATCCTCACGGACCAGGCCTGTGTTTTTTCTGCGCCCGTGCGGCCGGCAGCACGCCGGCCCCGCCGGGTCAGGCGTTGATCGCCGCCAGGATGCGGGCTTCGATCTCGTCCAGCTCACCGACGCCGTCAACCCGGGCCAGGGTGCCGCGGCCAGCGTAGAAGTCCACCACCGGGGCGGTCTGCTCGTTGTAGACCTGCAGGCGCTGGCGCACCGCTTCCGGGTTGTCATCGGCGCGGCCCTGCTCCTTGGCGCGGCCGGCGATGCGGTCCACCAGCAGTTCGGTGGGCACGTCCAGCTGCACCACCGCGTCCAGCGGCTGGCCGATCTTGGCCAGCAGGCCGTCCATCGCATTGGCCTGGGCCACGTTGCGCGGGTAGCCATCGAGGATGAAGCCCTTGGCGACATCAGCCTGGGTCAGGCGCGACTCCAGCATGCCCAGCAGGATGTCGTCCGACACCAGGTTGCCGGCATCCATCACCGTCTTGGCCTGCTTGCCCAGTTCCGTGCCCGCGGCGATTTCCGCGCGCAGCATGTCACCGGTCGAAATGTGGGCGATCCCCAGCTTTTCCTTCAGGCGCGTCGCCTGTGTCCCCTTGCCCGAACCGGGCGGTCCCAACAGAACCAATCGCATTGACCTGACTCCAACGTGTTGAAAACAAAGAAGGTTCGCGTCCCGGACGGACCGGTATCGCTGCACCGCAATAGCGCCACTTTACCGCATCCGGGTAATGTCCCTGCAATGTCCCCTCCCCCGAGCAGGTAGAAGCATGCGCAACGGTACTCTCCTCTACGCCCAGTCCGGCGGTGTTACTGCGGTCATCAACGCCACGGCGGCGGCGGTGATCGAGCAGGCCCGGGCCAAGGGCATCAAGGTCCTGGCCGCCCGCAACGGCATCCTCGGCGCGCTGCGCGAGGAGCTGATCGACACCAGCAAGGAGAGCGCCGCCGCGATCCGCGCCCTGGCCCATACCCCGGGTGGCGCCTTCGGCTCGTGCCGGGTGAAGCTGAAATCGCTGGACGCCGACCGCGCCCGCTACGACCGGCTGCTGGAGGTGCTGCGCGCGCATGACGTGCGCTGGTTCCTCTACAACGGTGGCAACGACTCGGCCGACACCGCGCTGAAGGTTTCGCAGCTGGCCAAGGCCTCCGGCTACGACCTGACCTGCATCGGCGTGCCCAAGACCATCGACAACGATCTGGCGGTGACCGACACCTGCCCCGGCTTCGGCTCGGCGGCCAAGTACACCGCCGTCTCGGTGCGCGAGGCGGCGCTGGACGTCGCGGCGATGGCCGAGACCTCCACCCGCGTGTTCATCTACGAAGCGATGGGCCGCCACGCCGGCTGGTTGGCCGCGGCCGCCGGCCTGGCTGGCAACGGTGATGACGAAGCGCCGCACATCATCCTGCTGCCCGAGCGCGCCTACGACGAGGCCGCGTTCCTGACCAAGGTGAAGGCCGTGGTCGAGCGGGTCGGCTACTGCGTGGTGGTGGCGTCGGAAGGCATCGCCACCGCCGATGGCCGCTTCGTCGCCGATGCTGGCGGCGGCAAGGACTCGTTCGGTCACTCGCAGCTGGGCGGCGTGGCTGCCCACCTGGCCGCACGGGTCAAGGACCAGCTGGGCCTGAAGGTGCATTGGGCCCTGCCCGACTACCTGCAGCGCTCGGCCCGCCACCTGGCCAGCAAGACCGACTGGGAGCAGGCGCAGGCGGTCGGCAGGGCTGCGGTGCAGCTGGCGCTCAAGGGCCAGAACGGCGTGATGCCGGTGATCGTGCGCAGCAGCGACGCGCCCTACCGCTGGAAGATCGAAGCGGCGCCGCTGTCGAAGATTGCCAACCATGAAAAGAAGATGCCCGCCGGCTTCATCCGCCGCGACGGCTTCGGCATCACCGCCAAGGCGCGCGCCTACCTGTCGCCGCTGATCAAGGGCGAAGCGCCGCTTCCGTATGGCACCGATGGCCTGCCGAAGTACGTCACCCTGAAGAACGTGGCGGTGAAGCAGAAGCTGCCGGCCTTCGAAGGCTGAGGTGCACCTGCGCCCTGTGCGGAGCACAGGGCGCATTGCGGAGACCACCGAAGCGCCCCACAATCGGGCTCCGGCCCGGGGCAAAGGGGCCGCCGCAAGCCAGATTCGACGCTGCCCGGCCACGTGGCCCGGGCCTGTGCTGCCATTTCACAAGGACTGTAACCATGAAGCACCCGATCCTGATCGCCGCGCTGCTGTGCGGTGCCGCCGCACCCGCCTTCGCTGCGACCTGCGAAAGCAACTTCCAGAAGAAGGGCAACCCCTTCGTCGGCACGACCTTCACTTCATCGGTCACCCATCCGGACCTGACCGTGGCCAGTGCCATCGGCCAGATGCGGGTGATCGCCAAGAACGCCAACATGGACGTCCTCAGCGAGGACGTGGAAGGCGGCTCGATGCTGATCGAAGAGCCGGAATCGTTGGCCCACAAGCCGATCCCGATGATCATCAGTGCCACCTCCGAAGGCGGCCAGGGTACCGTCGGCATGGTGGTGAAGGTCAACAAGGGCGCCATTGCCTCGGCCGATGGCGTGCGCGAAGAAATGTGCAAGCTGCTCAACCAGGTCAAGCCGGGCAAGGCTGGCGAACAGGCGGCCAAGGCCACTCCGCAGGCGTCGGTGGTAACGATCGCCGCCGACCGCTTTGGCTTCCAGCTGCGCAACCAGAACAAGGACAACCCGGCCGCGATCGAGCCGCGCTACAAGGGCAAGACCTACGCCATCACCGGTCGCATCACCACCGTGCTGCGCAGTGGCGGCACCTACAACACCAGCTTCGACCTGCCCAGCGATGGCAGCATCGACTTTGAGCGCGTGGCTATTTCCTGCTCGTTCGCAGCCAACCAGGCCGCGTATGCGCTGGCCCTGCGACCGCGCGAGAAAGTGACGCTGACCGGCGTGGTCGACAGCTACGACCAGATTGGTCGTGTGTTGTGGCTGAAGGACTGCCGCGGCAACTGATCGCTGCAGGCATGGGAATGGCCCGGGTGCGCAGGCGCCCGGGCCTTTTCGTTTCCACAGCGGTTCACGCCTGGCGCACGTGCATCGCAGGATGATGGATGCCCTGCCAGGAGATCGTCATGGCACTGCGTGTTGTTCGACTCGGTACGCCGCGCCAACCCGGCGAGGGACTGCGTATCGGCACCGTCAGGCGCCCACCGCGCGGCGTGCCGCGCAGCGAGTTCGCCCGGCAGGACTGGTACGACGTCTGGTTTCCGACCCTGTCACCGAGCGCGGAGCTGGTGAAGCAGGCGCACGAGGCGAAAACGGCCGCAGACTGGAACGCCTTCTTCCGCCACTACGCGACCGAGATGAAGGCGCCTGATGCCGCCCACGCGCTGGACCTGCTGGCTGCGATGTCGCAGCACAGCGACCTCAGCGTGGGGTGCTACTGCGAGGATGAGGCGCACTGCCACCGCAAGGCATTGCGCGAGTTGCTGGTAGCGCGGGGAGCGAAGCTGGCCGGAGAATGATGGCGCGCCGCAGTAGATCCACGCCATGCGTGGATGCGGCATCGGTGCCGACCAACGGTCGGCACCCACCTGTATCAATTACAGGCCTTGCCTTCCATCTGCAGCTGCGCGGCGAACATGGTCACCTGCGGAATCTGGCCGGCAGCCGCCTGCTTCTTCGCCTCTTCCAGATAGATGCGCGACTGGCCCTGGCCGTCCAGCTCGACCTTGTTGCTCGACGGCAGGCGCCACACCCGCACCACTGCCTGTTGGGCCGGGCACGCCGCGCTCGGCACGCGGATCACATCGTTGAGTTTCCAGCCCTTGTCCGCACTTGGCTGCGCCTTGGTGTAATCGACGAAGCGCGCGCGTGGCTGGCACTGTTCGCTGGTACGCACGGCGGAGAAGCGGTAGGGCGCGGCGGCGTCGCCGGTGAACACACCTTCCAGCCGCGCGCAGGCCTCGGGGATCTGGCGCAATGTATGCACCGCACCCACCGCCTGGGGCACGCCCACGGCACGCTGCAGTTCCGGGGTTTCCGCGGCGAATGCCGGCACGGCAGGGACCAGGGCGGCAAGCATCAACAGGGACAGGCGCATGTGGGATCTCCTACGGGACTGTGCGCAGGCTTGCAGAGACTGGCTTAACGGGGCGCAAAGGCCTGATGGCTCTCGAATCGTGCCCATGGCCCGGCGGCAGGGCCCGCGCGCATGGCGATGCGTTCCGTCTTGAGGGCGCCCACAGGATCACGAGGTGCGGCTCGTAGAGGCCAGTCGAGCATGGCTCGACTCTACAAGTGGCGGCACGCATACTGCGGGCACCAGGGAATGCTGAACACCGCCATACGTCGGACGACCGCCAAGGTCGGTACGGGTTGGTTCCAGGCTGCAGCCCGTCGTCCCCCTCGTGGTGCCGTTCATCGCCACTGGATGCCTACATCCATTCTGCGGAGGGGTCTAATGCTGGAACGTCACGGGCTTTCATTGGCGCTGGGCTGCGCCATTCTCGCGATCCTGTTCGGAATCGTCTCGGCGCGCTGGATCCTGCGCCAACCCACCGGCAATGAGCGCATGGTCGCGATCGCCACCGCGATCCAGGAAGGTGCGCGTGCCTACCTCAACCGCCAGTACCTGACCATCGGCATCGCCGGCGTGGTGCTGTTCGTGCTGGTCGGGGTGTTCCTCAGCTGGTATACCGCGATTGGATTCGCGGTCGGCGCGGTGCTGTCCGGCGCCGCCGGCTACATCGGCATGAACGTGTCGGTGCGCGCCAACGTGCGCACCGCGGAGGCGGCGCGCCATGGCATCAGTGCGGCGATGGACGTCGCCTTCCGCGGCGGTGCGATCACCGGCATGCTGGTGGTCGGCCTGGGCCTGCTGGGTGTGGCCGGCTATTACGCACTGCTGCTGCGGATGGGCCTGCCGATGGAACAGGCGCTGCACGCGCTGGTCGGTCTGGCGTTCGGTTCGTCGCTGATCTCGATCTTCGCGCGTCTGGGCGGCGGCATCTTCACCAAGGGCGCCGACGTCGGCGCCGATCTGGTCGGCAAGGTGGAAGCCGGCATTCCCGAGGATGACCCGCGCAACCCGGCGGTGATCGCCGACAACGTCGGTGACAACGTCGGCGACTGCGCCGGCATGGCCGCCGACCTGTTCGAGACCTATGCGGTCACCGTCATCGCAACGATGCTGCTGGGCAGCCTGATGCTGGCCGAGGCGGGCGCCAATGCCGTGCTGTATCCGCTGGTGCTGGGCGGTGTGTCGATCATCGCCTCGATCATCGGTGCGCTGTTCGTCAAGGTGAAGCCTGGCGGCTCGATCATGGGCGCGCTGTACAAGGGCGTGATCGTCTCCGGCGTGCTGGCCGCGATCGCGTTCTACCCGATCACCACCGGGCTGATGAGTGACAACGTACATGGACCGATGCCACTGTACGGCTGCGCGTTGATCGGCCTGGTCCTGACCGGGCTGATCGTGTGGATCACCGAGTACTACACCGGCACCCAGTACAAGCCGGTGCAACACGTGGCGCAGGCCTCGACCACCGGGCACGGCACCAACATCATCGCCGGCCTCGGCATCTCGATGAAGTCCACTGCACTGCCGGTGGTGGCGGTGTGTGCTGCGATCTGGGGTGCGTTCGCGCTGGGTGGCCTGTATGGCATCGCCATCGCCGCCACCGCGATGCTGTCGATGGCTGGCATGATCGTCGCGCTCGATGCCTACGGACCGATCACCGACAACGCCGGCGGCATCGCCGAAATGGCCGAGCTGCCCTCGGAGATCCGCGACATCACCGATCCACTGGATGCGGTGGGCAATACCACCAAGGCAGTGACCAAGGGCTATGCGATCGGCTCGGCTGCACTGGCCGCACTGGTGCTGTTCGCCGACTACACCCACAACCTGCAGGCCGCCAACCCCGGCCAGGAATTCCGCTTCGACCTCAGCGACCACACGGTGATCATCGGCCTGCTGATCGGGGGCCTGATTCCCTACCTGTTCGGTGCGATGGCGATGGAAGCGGTCGGCCGCGCGGCGGGGGCAGTGGTGGAAGAGGTGCGGCGCCAGTTCCGCGAGATCCCCGGCATCATGCAGGGCACCGGCAAGCCGCAGTACGACAAGGCGGTGGACATGCTGACCCGCTCGGCGATCCGCGAAATGATCGTGCCCTCGCTGCTGCCGGTGGTGGTGCCGGTGGTGGTCGGCCTGCTGCTGGGGCCGCGCGCACTCGGCGGTCTACTCATCGGCACGATCGTAACCGGCCTGTTCGTGGCCATTTCAATGACCACCGGCGGCGGCGCCTGGGACAACGCCAAGAAGTACATCGAGGATGGCCACTTCGGCGGCAAGGGCAGCGAAGCGCACAAGGCTGCGGTGACCGGCGATACCGTCGGTGACCCGTACAAGGACACCGCTGGCCCGGCGATCAATCCGCTGATCAAGATCATCAACATCGTGGCGCTGCTGCTGGTGCCTCTGTTGTAGATCCACGCCATGCATGAACCCGTAGCGTCGAGCAGGCTCGACGCTACGGCCGCGACCGCCTCATCCATCGGATGACAAGCAGCACCACGACGATCATCCAGCAGGCATAGATCGGCCGGTCCCAGCCATCGAAGAGGCTGAGCGGGCTGCCGATGAAAGCGAGCGAAGCCAGCCACGCACACAGTGCGCCGGGCAGCCACGCGCCACGCCAGATGCAGAAGGCGGCGAACACCAGCAAGGGCCAGGCGAAGATGATCGCCGGCGTGAACGGTGCCAGCGAAAGCACGGCCACGCATGCAGCCAGCAACACGCTGCACCAGGCCAGCACCCGTAACGTCCGTGTCGTCATGCCAACCTCCGCGCGTCCATTGACGGTCGTGCGCGAGCATAACGCCTGCGCGCTGCCTTGAATTCCGGCTCGGGTCAGAGCCCTGTCCTGCGGAAAGGGATCCGACCCCGATGGCGGTCAGCGCCCGCGCAGGAAGAATGACACCGGCACCATCACCTGCACCGGGCCGCCAGGCACCTCGGCCGGCGGCGCGGGGACCGGGCTGGCCCGCTGCACGGTGTCCAGCGTCTCCTGGTCGAGCAACGCGAAGCCGCTGCTGCGGCCCAGCACCACCGCCGAAACCACACCGTCGCGGGCCACGGCAAAGCGCACGTAGACCACGCCCTGCTGGCGCAGCCGCTCGGCCTGGCGTGGATAGCGCCGGTGCTTCTGCAGGTGCGCGAGCAGGCGTCCTTCCCAGGTCGCCTCGGCGCGACTGCGCTCGCCGGCGGTGGTCTGCGGTGCGGTGTAGCGTGCGGCCACATCGGCTGCCACCTGCGGCGGTGCGCTGGTCTGCGCGACATTGGTCTCGGCGGTTTCCGGCGCGGGCGTCGGCTCCGGCGTACGCAGCGGTGGCAAATCACCCTGCGGCTGCATCGGCGCCTTCGGTTGCTCACGCAGCACCGGCTTCGGCGCCTGCCGCTGCTGTTGCTGCTGCAGGGGGCCCGTCGCCACTTCACGCGGGGGCACGGATGGCGCCCGCGCCATCGGCGCCAACTCCAGCATCAACGCCGCGGGCGACGCTACCGCAGCCACCACCGGTGAACGCATCGCCCGCCAGCAGGCCACGCCGATCAGCAGCGCGTGCACCAGCAGCACGATTGCCAGGCTGGTCGCCCAGCGCCGCAGTCCACTCATCGCGCACCCTGCTCAACACCGACCAGCGCCACCTTCAGGTAGCCGGCCGCACGCAGCGCATCCAGCGTGGCCATGAGTTCGCCGTAGGGCACGCGGGTATCGGCACGCAGGAAGATGCGCTGCGCGGTGTCGCCGTGGGTGGCCGCCTGCAATGCAGCGGCCAGCCCGTCACGCGCCACCGCCTGCTCGCCCACGCGCAGCGACAGATCGGCCTGCACGGTCACATACACCGGCGCCTGTTCGGGCGGCGTGGCACTGGCGCTGCTGGCCGGCAGCTGCACTGGCACTGATACGGTGGCCAGCGGTGCGGCTACCATGAAGATGATCAGCAGCACCAGCATTACGTCGATGAAGGGCGTGACGTTGATCTCGTGTGCTTCTTCCGGTGCGTCGTCGCGGTCGGACCCGGTCCTGATCGCCATCGTCGCGCCTCAGTGCACCGCGCGCAGCGGTGCCGCTGCGGCACGCGGCACGGCACGATCAAGATCGCGCGAAACCAGCTGCTGCACGGCCGCCGACAGATCGCCGAGCAGGCCCCGCAGGCCGGCCAACACGCGGCTGAAATGGTTGTAGACCAGTACCGCGGGAATCGCCGCGACCAGGCCGAGTGCGGTCGCCAGCAAGGCCTCGGCGATGCCGGGCGCAACCACCGCCAGGTGGGTGGTGTTGCTGTGTGCGATGCCGATGAAACTGTTCATGATGCCCCACACCGTGCCGAACAGGCCGACGAAGGGCGCCACCGCGCCGATGCTGGCGAGCACACCGATGCCGCGCCGCTGCACGCGCGCGGTCTCCAGTTCGATGCGGTCCAGGCGCGAGGCGATGCGTTCCTTGATGCCGTCGCGACTATCCAGATCCTGCGACAGGCGCAGTTCGGTGCGGGCGGCGTCCAGCATGGCGAGTGCGGTGCCCTGCTGCAGACTTGCCTCTCCGCTCTGCGGCGGCAGCTGTGCGGACTGCAGCAACAGCGCGCGCGCCGCGCGCAGCTGCCGGGCCTGGCGGGTCAGCTCCCAGCCCTTGGCCAACAGCACGGTCCAGGTGGACAGCGACGCCAGTGCCAGCGCGATCATCACGGCCTTCACCACCACGTCGGCGGCCAGGTACATGCCCCACGGGGTCAATGCGGGGGCGGCCACGGGGGCCAGGTCAGCAGGCAGCATCATCTCGGCTTCCATCAGCATCAGGGGTCGCTGCGCGACTACGGGCCGCGCGCGGATCATTGGCGTCGTCCACTTCCACGACCGGATGGGGCTCCAGCCGGGGGGCCGGTCGGCTCAGCACGTAGCCGGCGCTGACCGCGAAGAACAGGCCCACGCCCAACAGCAGGCGCCAGGACGGATGCGCGCCCCAGCAGAACAGGGCAAAGCCCAGCGCCATGCCGGCACTGGCAAACGCCTTGCCCTTGCGCGATACCGCGCCCTGCTCGCGCCACAACCGCAGCGACGGGCCGTAGCGCGGATGCGCCAACAGGCGCTGCTCGAACTTCGGCGAGCTGCGCGCGAAGCAGCCCACGGCCAGGATCAGGAAGATGGTGGTCGGCATCACCGGCAGCAACGCGCCGATCACCCCGAGCCCGACCATCAGCCAGCCCAGCGCGAACCAGAGCCAGCGCATCAGCGCTGCACCTGTGGGCGCGCGCCGCGCATCAGGCGAATTCCACTTCGACGTGGCCGTGCACGCTGCGGAACGCGGCGTCGGCGGCATCGATCACCTGCTGCTCCTGCTCGACACTCAGCGGTACCGCGTCCAGCGCAGCGGTGAACTCACGCCAGTGGCGCGCCGCGCCATCCGGATGCGCGGCCAGGTGGCGGGCGCCAAAATCACGGTCCAGGCCGAGCCTGGCGGCCATCTTGTACAGAATGGTGCCGCCCAGGTTGGAGCCTTCAGCCACGTACAGCCACCCCAACGCGGCGGGCAGTTCCAGATCGGACGGCAACGCCGCGATATCAGCCCCCGGCAGGGTCTGCTCCAGGTCCTGCAGGTCGCGCGCGACCTGGGTCAGGCGGCGGCGCTCGCCCAGGTCCGGCAGCAGTGCGTCCAGCGCAGGGTTGGCATACAGCGCATCGATGCTGCGGTGGAAGCGATACTGCACGCGCAGGAAACGGGCGAAATTGCTGCGGTCGGCGAAGATGTCGCCGGCCATGATGCGCTTGTCCAGGGCACCGTGGCTGTCGCGGGTGGCGGCCTTGAGCCGCAGGCTGCGGCTTTCTTCAGGGGCGATGTGTGCGTTCATGGGGGATGCCAAGGGGGTCGTCCTGCTGTAGACGTTTGCCACGGGGCTTTCCCCAAGGCTATGTGCGCCGATAATGGCGCATCCCTTCTTACCGCAGGAACCGACGATGATCACCACCGAACCGCGCATGACCAACCTGTTCCTGCAGCTGGGCCTGGACGCCAGCGCCGAGGGCATCGCCCGCTTCATCCGCGAGCACCAGCTGGCCACCGATGTGGAAGTGGTCGAGGCGCCGTACTGGAACGATGCGCAGCGCCAGTTCCTGTCCGAGTCGCTGCAGGCCGATGCGGCATGGACCACCGTGGTGGACGAGCTGAACGAGTCGCTGCACGAAGATGCGGTGAAGGCCGCGACCGGGCTGTAAGTAGACGCCGGGCGCGGCGGGGCGCTGGCGATTGCACGGCGGAAGCGGTGCGGACCAAGGTCCGCACCCACCGAGGGCGGTCCGACCCCACCGCTCATACGCTGGCGATCAGTACTTCCAGGTCAGCGCCAGCCGCGCAGTGCGGCCCGGGGCCGGCATCACGCCCAACGCCAGCGGATCCAGGTAGTAGCGGTCGGTCAGGTTGTCCACGCCGGCGTCGACCGACAGCTGGTCGTTGAAGCTCCAGCTGGCGAACAGGTCCACCAGCGTGGTTGGCCGGTACAGCTGCTGGATCGCCGACAGCCCTACGTTCCAGTCCTTGTCCAGCTTGCTGATCGGGCCGGCGTTGTGGACCACGCGGGTGCCGAAGGTCAGGCGCTCCTCGAACAGGCGCGAGCCCAGGGTCAGGTTGACCATGTAGCGCGGCGGGTTCTGGGTATTGGTGTACGAGCCCTCGAAGCCGCCGTCCACGCAGTCGGGCGTGTTGGCCAGCTCGCCGTTCCTGCGTTGCGCCCCGTAGGCACGGCGCTCGGCGGCGATGTCCGGCGCGCAGGTCTTGGCCTTGAAGTAGTAGTGCGCGGACAGATCGGCAAATACCTTGCCGCTGTCATAGCTGGACTGGAACTCCATGCCCGAGACCTTGAACTGGTCGACGTTTCGGATCAGGCCCGCCGACAGCGTGCGGTAGTCACGGGTGATCAGGTCGTCGATGCGGGTATCGAAGTACGCCAGCTTCAGCGCCAGGCGGTCGCCGGCGGCGAACAGGTCGTAGCGGAGGGTGCTGGCGCCGATTTCCCAGCTGCGCGCGCGCTCCGGCTTCAACTCGCCCACTGGCTTGGCGGCGGTGAACAGGCCCAGCGTGGTCTCGAACAGGCTCGGCAGCTTGGTGCCTTCGGCGTACTTCACGTAGACCATGGTGTCTTCGCTGAAGCGGTAGGCCACGCTGGCGGTCGGCGAGAACGCGGTGTCACGGCGGCGGATCGGCTGCGACCACGTCCAGCTGACCGGCACTTCCAGGTCCTGCGCCTTGCCGGCGTCGTAGAAGTTCCAGCCACCGATGTCGGCCACCGTGCCCTTCTTGTACGGTGAGGCCAGCAGCGATTCCTGGGTGAAGTTGCCGTTGGCATCCGGGTACCAGTTCAGCAGCGCGATGCGCTTGGCCCGCCACGACGGCAGCGCCGGGTTGCCATTGAGCAGTTCGGTGTAGCGGTACTGGCCCTGCACCTCATAGGCATCGGGCGTGGCCAGGCGGTTGCGGTCGTGCACGTCCACGCGGTTCCAGCGGCCGCCGGCCAGCAGTTCCCAGTGCTCATCGGGCTGCCACTTCAGCGAGGCCACGGCACTGTATTCCTTGCGCTCGGCATTGCGCAGGAAACGGTTGTTGACCAGGTCATCGTGCATGACCGGGCCCGAGCTGCCCGGTGCGATGTCTTCGTCACTGTAGGACAGGCCGTAGTCGAGGGTGAACGCACCGGCGCGGGTATCGAACATCGAGGTGTTGCTGGCATCCAGTCCGAAGCGCTTCTGCCGCAGCGGATTGCGGTAGGCATCCTTGTAGCCGGGGTCGCCGCTGAAGCTGGGCGAGTCGTACCACTCGGTGCGGCGATCGAAGTACCAGGGGGTGATGCCGGTCAGGCTGTTGTACATCACGCTGTCGGTGTCGGTGTATGCGGCATTGACGCGTAGATCGATCAGCTCGCTGTCCGGATTGAAGCGGTAGCGCAGGCTGTAGCTGTCCATGTCGACATGGCCCGGATCCCACTGCGGAATGCGGTCACGATCCACACGGATGATCTGGGACGCCATGATCTCGCCGGCGGTGCCTTCGTAGCGGCGGTAGCCCGCTTCCAGCGTCTGCGCATCGTCGATGCGCCAGGTGCCCTTGAGCAGCGCCGACTTCGAGCGCGCCGAGGTATTGAAGACCTCGGTGTGCGGCGGGTTCAGCGGCGCCAGCGTGCGACGGGTCTGCGGGAAATCATCGTAGCCGTGCTTGCCGGAGAAATAGTTGCCGTTGTCGCGGTAAGCATAGGCGGCCACCAGATCGAAGCGGTCCCAGTGACCGGCTGCAGCGACGTTGAAGAACTGGCTGCCGGTGGCGCTGCGGTCGGAACGTGGCGCGGCGCTGTAGGACGGCAGGTTGTTGGCGCTGGCGTTGGCCAGGCCGCCACGCACGCGTACGCCGAAGTCGCGCCCCTCGCGCAGCACGTCGTCGATTTTCAGCGTCTCCATCTCGACCACGCCGCCGATGCCACCGGAGGCATTGGCCTGCAGGCTCGGGCCCTTGGTGATGGTCAGGCTGGAAATCAGGTCCGGGTCGAGGTAGGTGCGCTGCGATTGGCCGGCATAGCCACGGTAGGTATCCATGCTGGACTGGCCGCCGTCGATGATCACCGGCACGCGGCCCTGGCCCTGGATGCCGCGGATGTTGACGTCGAAGCCGTTGCCAACGCGCGGATCGCCGGCGGTGACACCGGCCACGCCCTTGACGATGTCGCCGTTGGAGGTGCCGCGGAAACGTTCCAGCTGCGTGCGGCTGAGCGTGGTGGTGGAGCCCACACTGCGATAGCTGTCGAGCAGGCGCGCCTCGTCGCTGGTCGCGCCACTGTCGACGCGGTCGCCGGCCACGCTGAGCGTGTCGGTGACGATCACACCGCTGTCGGCCTGCACCGGCGTCGCCGCTTCCAGAGTGACTGCATCTGCGCTGACGCGGCGCACCGCCAGGCCACTGCCCTGCAACAGCTGCTGCAGCGCCTCGTTGGCCGGCAGGCTGCCATTGACCGCACGCGAGGTTACGCCCTGGGCCAGGGTGGCCGGATACACGACCTGCACGCCGGACTGGCGCATATAGCTGCGCAGCGCTTCATCCAGCGGCTGCGCTGGAATGTCGAAGCGCTGCACGGCAGCGTGGTTGCCGGTGGCGCCCTGTGCCAGCACGGACGGTGCGGCGCTGGCCAGGCCGGCGGCCAGCAGGGCGATGCACAGGCGGGACGGGCGCATCGCGCGGCCCGGGCGGTGGGAGTCGAACATGGGGGAACCTGTCAGGTAATCGGTGCCGCAGGCGCGGCGTCATCCGCAACACAGGCGGACACGGCGACGTACGTGGCGGCGGCGGGTACGTTCGCGGAGTAAGACGGATGAAAGCGTGGCAACCCCAAGGGGATTTGCAGTCGAAGCAGGTGCCGACGGTTGCGCGGCAGGTTGCAGTGGTGGGTGCCGACGGTTGCGTGGCTGGTTGTAGTGGTGGGTGCCGACCGTTGGTCGGCACCGGGGCAATGGCGTGGATCTACCGATGGACGATGGCGACGCCGAGCGGCAGCCGGGTCACCTGCAATCCAGCCGTCGCGGCCAGCGCATCCAGCGCCTGTTCCGGGCGGTCGATGCGCAACGCCGCGCTTACCGCCGGCAGCTGCGATAGATCGCCGCGCACGAAGGTCGGGCCGGCGCGATAACGCCCCACCCATTGCACGGCGTCGGCGACGCTGGCCTGCTCCAGCAGCAGCTCGCCCTGCCGCCACGCGCCGACGCTGTCGGCAGCCACATCCCGCAGGCGCGTCACGCCGCTGTGCTCGCCATAGACCGCACGCTGGCCCATCTGCAGATAAGTCCAGCCACCGTCGGCCGGGCTGGCCACGCGCACCCTGCCCTGCCCGACCTGGGTTTCAACCTGGTCATCGCCGCGCGCGACGGTGAACGCGGTCGAGATGTCCTCGATCACGCCGTTGCCCGCACGCACGCTGAAACGTCGCTGCGCATCCGGGCTGACCTCGAACCAGGCACGCCCACGCAGCAGCTCGATCTCGCGTGCATGTGCGTTGAAGCGCACGGCAATCGCACTGTCCGCATCCAGCACTGCGCGGCTGCCATCGGGCAATTGCACGTTCTGCACGACATGCGTGCTGCGATGGTCGGCCTGCAGCCGCAACCAGGCCTCCGGCCATGCCACCAGCATCGCCAGCGCGGCTGCAGCGGCCATTGCCCAGCGCATTCGATGCGGCCGCGGGCGTTCGGCGGGCCGGACCTGCGGGCGTGGCCCGACACTGCGCCACAGCGCGCGCTCGTGTTCGAAGGCGCGTCGGTGCCCCGGTTGTGCCAGCCAGCGCTCGAACTCGTGCATGCGCCCTTCGCCGATGTCACCCGAGGCCAGCCACGCGATCCAGCCCCGGGCCTGTTCGGCCAGGGCATCGTCATTGGCGGCGGGCAGCGTGTTCGGCGGGCTCATCGGCTGGCGGACAGGCGCATTCAAGCGCAGGCGGAGGAACTAGACCGCATCCACGGTCCAGTGATCAAGACGTTCCAGCGAGGGCCAGCCCCAAGCCGGGGCGATCATCGGCCGCTGCGTGCCCACGCCAGCCGCTGCAGGGCGGTGCGCACATGGTTCTCGACGGTCGTCACCGACACCCCGAGACGGCGGGCGATCCCGGCCTGGGTCAGGCCCTGCAGGCGGTTGAGCCGGAAGATGGTGCGGGTCGGCTCCGGCAGGTGCCCCGCCGCATCGAGCACCCGCTGCAGCTCGTCCTGTGCCATGGCCTGTTCCTCGGTCGAGATGACCTCGTCCGGCCCCCACAGGTAGTGGTCGGCCAGCAGGCGGTTGCGCCGGGTCGATTCGCGGCCGTGGTCGGTGGCCAGGTTGGCGGCCAGCCGGTACAGATAGGCCCGCGGGTTGTCGATGGCCTGGCTGTCGTCGACCCCACGGGCCTTGAACCACACCGCCTGGATCACATCCTCGGCGCCATTGTCGCCGCCAAGGATGCGCTGCACCCGACGCAGCAGTGCCGGCCGCTCACGGATCAGCAGTTCGGTAAGGGAGGCGGCATTGGAGGACATGCGCGGAACCGGGACGACAGACGGAAGGCGCCGCGCATGCTACTCCGTTAATGAGAATCAGTCACGTTCGCATCAGTGGATGCAGCCGGTCAGCCCGTCATAGACGCTCTCCGACGTGCCGGGCAACGGATCATGCAGCGGATTACGGGCCGCCAGCGCCGCATGGAAGTCCTCAACCGGGGTGCCAGGCACCAGCGGCAGCCGGCATAGCCAGGTCGGTTGCCGGGCCACGATCGCACCGTCGTTCCGCGACACGGCCAGGTCACTGGCGGCAAATGCCCACAGGCACTCATGCACCGTGCCGCGCACCGCGTCCACCGAACAGCGCAGGCGCAGCGCCCGGATGTCGCTGTACTCACCCTCGCAGAAGGTGTCGCCGCAGATCGCGTCGAACCCGTGCTGCAGACGCCCTTCCAGGGCAAAGAAGCGGTCCCAGTTGGCTTCCTGGTGCGGGTAGTCGATCAGGTCCACGTAGGGAAAGGCCTGGGCGGCGGGCGCGATCAGCAGCGTGCAGAACAGTCCGAGTGACAAGGCGGATGGTTTCATGCGGGAACTCCTCGGGTAGGTACATCCAGCCTGCGCGCGCGCGCCCCCCGGACCCATCGGTCAACCCCGGCCCGCCGGGTCGGCGCCTTCCTCGCCCTGCCGTCAGCCCCCTCCCCCTGCACAGCGCCCGGCAAAGGCATAAAATGGGGGGCTATCCGTCTATATCCCCCACCTGGAGCACGACCATGGGTCTGGAACTCGTCTCGCCCGGCAAGAACCCGCCGGAAGAAATCAACGTCATCATCGAGATCCCGAAGGACTCGGAGCCGGTGAAGTACGAAGTGGACAAGGAAACCGGCGCGATCTTCGTCGACCGCATCCTGTCCACCCCGATGCGCTACCCCTGCAACTACGGCTACGTGCCGAGCACCCTGTGCGGCGACGGCGATCCGGCCGACGTGCTGGTGGTGCTGCCGCTGCCGCTGGTGCCGGGTTCGGTCGTGCGCTGCCGTCCGGTTGGCGTGCTGAAGATGAGCGATGAGGCGGGCAGCGACGAGAAGATCCTGGCCGTGCCGGTGTCGAAGATCTTCAGTGGCTACGCCCACGTGGAAGACATCGCCCAGGTGTCCAGCCACTGGCTGGAGCGCATCGGCCACTTCTTCGAGCACTACAAGGACCTGGAGAAGGGCAAGTGGGTCAAGCTGGACGGTTGGGGCGGCGCCGCTGAGGCCAAGCAGATCCTGATCGAGGCGCACCAGCGCCATCTGGACAGCAAGGCCTGAGCCTGAACCGGATCGCTCCGGCATGCCCTGCCGGAGCGATGCGGGTCACGTTTCATGACGACGGCACATCACTCTTGCCGCCGTATTAGGTAAATTGCGTCACTTCACACGTCGTCGACATCCATCGTCGAGACAGCCAGGGGAATGTGTCGTGCGTATTCTGCTTGTTGGGGATGCAGCCAGCCTGCCGGCCGAGCTGACCGAATTCATTGCCGATCTTGGGGAAGACTGGCAGCCGCTGACCGCCACCGATGGCCAGTCCGCAATGACCGCGGTGGCCACGCAGGGCGTGGATGCAGTGATCGTCTGCCCGCAGCTGCCGGATCTCAATGCCACCACGCTGCTGGGCCAGATCCGGACCTTGCGCCCGGAAACCATCCGCATTGCGCTGGTGGACGCCCAGCACGGCAACCGGCCGCCGCCGGCACGCCTGATCGGCGTGGCCCACCGCTTCCTGCCGTTGCCGCTGGCACCGGAAGTGTTGCTGGAAGCGCTGACCAGCCTGGAAGAGCTGCGTGAAGTGCTGGACAGCCCGCGCCTGCGCGACGCCATCGGCCGTATCGAGAAGCTGCCCTCGCCGCCGCACCTGTACCTGAGCCTGACCCAGGCACTGGAACATGACGACGACGCCGACAGCGCCGACGTCGCCAAGCTGGTGGCCGCTGATCCGGCAATCGCGGCCAAGGTGCTGCAGCTGTCGAACTCGGCGTTCTTCAGCCAGGGCCGCACCATCGCCGACCTGCGCACCGCCGTGACCCGCCTCGGCCTGTCGACGCTGCGCGATCTGGTACTGGCCAGCGAGGTGTTCTCGGCACCGACACTGTCCACGGCCGAGCGCAATTCACTACAGCAGCGCGCCCTGCTCGCCTCGCGGCTGGCGGCACGCCTGCTGCCCGAATCCAGCGCCGAACTGGGCGCGACCGCCGCGCTGCTGGCCGACATCGGCCTGCTGCTGCCCGGCGTGCGCAACGAGCGCAGCGAACCATCGCTGACCGGTGACACCCGCCCGGGCCACGCCGAAGCCGGTGCCTATCTGCTCGGCCTGTGGGGCCTGCCGATGCCGATCATCGAAGCGGTCGCGTTCCATCTGCAGCCGCAGCGTGCCAATACACGCAGCTTCTGGGTGACCGGCGCAGTGCACGTGGCACTGGCACTGGTCAATGGTGATCCGGTGGACGAGGACTACCTGCAGCGCGCAGGTGTTCTCAACAGGCTGCCGCAGTGGCGGGAGCATGCCAATGCGTTGATGGGACTGGTACCCAGCGAGGCTTGAGGCACCGCCCAGGGCGAGTTCGCAGGGAATGAAAGGCAGGCCGGGTGGCCTGCCTTTTCCGTTGTGCCTGAAGAACCATCCACGCATGGCGTGGATCTCGTCAGTCGGTGCAGCACACAAACAAGAAGGGCGGACCTTGCGGCCCGCCCTCCTCTTTCTGCTGTGACGCTTCGATGGATCAGAAGCGCTGGGTGTACTTCATGTAGTAGAAACGACCGATGTCGAAGCCACCGTAGTACGAGAAGCTCGAGTTCGGCTGGCTGTACATGACCGGGCCCTCGTGATTGAACACGTTGTTGGCGCCTGCCGAGATGGTGGCGTTCCAGGGAGTGTTGTAACGCACCTGCAGGTCGTGGAAGGTGTTCGAACCGGTGTTGCGGACCGGAATGGCCAGGGTGTAGGCCGAGGAGAAGTCCGGGTTGTTACACTCGGCGCCACCGGTGCGGTCGTAGGAACACTCTTCCTTCAGCCCTGAGTAGTAGCGCATGCCCCAGTTGACACCGAAGTTGCCCAGGCTCCAATCGATGTTCAGGTTCGAACGCACGCGGAAGTTGCCACCCCAGTCGCCAGTGCCCCAGCCGGTGTGCTGCTCGACGGCAGTCTGCTCTTCGTTGTCGCGCTTGTACTCCAAGTAATCGACGTAGGTGGTCTTCCAGTCGATGATGATGTTGCCGAAGGAGAACTCCGGCAGGCGGTACTTGATGCCCAGATCGTAACCAGCGGTTTCCTGGTAACCACCGTTGATCAGCGTGCGGGTGACGTCGGTCACCTGGGAGCCATTCTCCGGATCGCGGGTGACACGATCACACGCGTTGGCGTTGCCCAGAATGTAGCACTGGTTGAGGATCGAGGTAACCGACTCGGCCGCGATCACGTTGTCGATGCGGATCTTCCACCAGTCCAGGCTGATGTCCAGGCCCTGTACGAAGTTCGGGCTGTACACCAGGCCGACGGTCCAGGTCTTGGAGGTTTCCGGCAGCAGTTCGGCATTGGAGCCGGACAGGTAGGCGTAGTTGGACTGAGACCCCGGGCCAGTGGCATCGATACCGCCGGATGCTTCCTGGCGGAAGTTGGCCGGGACGGCACCGGCGCAGCGCGCGGCAACCTGCGGGTTACGTACCGCGGCACCGAACAGGGTGTCGCATGGATCGGTGTATTTGTCGAAGGTCTGCGAGGTGCCGCCGTACAGGTCAGCCACCGTCGGCGCACGGAAGCCCGTGGCGTAGGTACCGCGCACCAGCAGGTCATCGATCGGCTTCCACTTCAGGCCGAACTTGCTGTTGAAGGTGTTGCCGAAGGTGTTGTAATCCGAATAACGGCCGGCCATGTCGACCGACAGTTCCTTGGCGAACGGCAGGTCGGCCAGGATCGGCACGTTCAGCTCGAGGAAGAACTCGTTGAGCTTGTAGCCACCGGCGGTGGACGCACCGGCCAGGTCGGTGCTCAGGCCCGACTGCAGCAGCGCATCCGGGTTGTATTCGGCCTGCTCTTCGCGGTGCTCGTAGCCTGCTGCAAACGACAGGTCACCGGCCGGCAGGGTGAACAGCGCGCCGGACAGGTTGGCGCTGTAGACCTTGGAGGTGGTCAGCGACGTGTCGTGAGTCGGCAGGAAGAGATACTTCTGCAGATCCGGGTTGGACAGCGAACCAGCGCCGTCGATGCCATAACCAAGCAGCGGGTTCCACGGGGTGCAACCGGCGATGACCGCACCCGGGGCACCACAGTAAGCAACGCCGTTCTCGACGAACGACGGGCCGACGGCATTCTTCACGTTCGGGATGAACAGGTTGCCGGTGCCGGTCTTGGTGCCCTTGTTACGGTTGTAGACGTAACCGACATCCCAGTCGAAGTACTTATCGCCGAACTCGAACGAGCCTTCCAGGCCGGCCGAGAAGCGGAAGGTATTCAGCTCGGACTTGGTCTGGCGCGGCATTTCCCAGGTGCGACGCATGAAGTCGACATCCTGGTCCAGCGGGTTGAACGCACTGTCCTTGGACAGCTTGGTGCCATACGCGCTGGAGCGGTACGGGTAACCGGCGATCTGCTGCAGCGCCTCGCGTTCTGTATACAGAACGTTGGCGGTACCGCGGATGTTGTCGGTGAAATCGTACTGGCCGTTGGCGAACACAGAGCGACGCTTGATCCCGGTCGACAGATACATCTGCTGCGTCGGGTTGGACAGGTCGGCGTTGGTCAGCTCATGGTAGTTGGCAAAATCGGTCGGATCGGCGCCAGGGTTCACGACGTAGTTCTTGCCGCCGTTGACCAGTACGCCCTTCTCGGTGATCGCCGACCAGCCGTTGGCGTCATCTTCGGTCGGGAACGGATGACGTGGGCCGTTGGCATAGGCGCTGAAGCGGCGGTCCTTGGCCAGCACCGGCTTCTCGTCGCTGTACTCGGCACCCAAAGTCAACGAGCCACGGTCGTTGGTCATGCCGTAGACGAAGTTGTAGGTTTCCTTGTCACCGTCGCCCTGGCCGTACTGGCCGCGGTAGACGCTGGCTTCCAGGCCATCGAAGTTCTTGCGGGTGATGATGTTGACCACGCCGGCAATGGCATCGGAGCCGTAGATGGCCGATGCGCCGTCGGTCAGCACTTCCACGCGCTCGACGATCGAGGTCGGGATCGAGGCCAGATCGGTGTAACCGCCGGAGCTGACGCCCATGCGCTTGCCGTCCAGCAGTACCAGGGTGCGCTGCGGGCCGAGGTTGCGCAGGTCAACGTACTGGCCGCCGACTTCTTCGCCCGAGCTCAGGGCATCGGCGCGGCTGATCGCCGGCGAGCCGGTTGCCGACAGGTTCTGCACGATGTCGGCAACGCTGGTGAAGCCCTGCTTTTCAATGTCGGCGCGCTGCAGCGCGATGACCGGCTGCGCGGTTTCCATGCTCGCCTGGCGGATGCGCGAACCGGTGACCGAAATGCGGTCCAGGTCGGTCGTGCCGCCGGCAGCTGCGTCCTGCGCCGAAGCGAAAGACGGTGCCAAGGCAAGCGCAATGCCGGCCGGCAACAAGCCGAGCCGCACTGCAGGAATACGAACGTTCATCAATCTCTCCAAGGTACGTGTTAGTAGCGTGTTAAAACGCCCCAGCACGTTACGATTGCGTTGCGACGCTGCATTTGCGCGACCCAACCGGAGAGTTTGCAGAATGTGGCGGCAGCAGCCCGCCGTTCTCACGGAAGCGCGAAGCCGACTGCCCGTAACGGGCGCGGAAGGCCCTGGCGAAGCTGCAGCAGTTGTCGAAACCGCTGGCGGCAGCAACTTCGCCCACCATCATGTCGGTATCGCGCAACAGATCGGCCGCCCGTTCCAGGCGCAACCGTGCCGAAAGCGACTGCGGACTTTCCTCGTAGAGGCTCTGGAAGGTCTTGGAGAGATACCAGCTGGAGAAGTTGGTCAGTTCAGCCAGTTCACCGATGCGCACCACGCGGTGGCTGTTGCCTTCCAGGTACAGGCGGGCGCGCTGCATGCGGCCAAACACCTGGCGCTTGCGGCTGCGCGAGCGACCCGGGCAACGCTGCACGTTGTCGGCCAGCCCGCGCTGCAGGCCCGCCAGATGCAGCAGCAGCGGGCGCAATGCCTCCGCCGGCTGGCCACTGGCCAGCGCGTCGCGCCACAGGCGCAGCGCAACACGTGCATCGCCGCGGTTCATGCGACCACGCCCGGCATACAGGCCACAGTCGGCCATCTCGGCCAGCACGCGCAGCGCTTCGACGGTAAGGTTCAGGCCCAGGCACAAACCGTTGCGACCGGCCTGCACCAGCGGCCGCGATTCCTTCTCGAAGGCGATCCACTCGCCCTGGCGCAAACGGAAGCGTCCTTCCTTGGCTTCCACCCAGGAACTGCCGCGCACCTGCATCCACACAGTGAAGCTGCTGCCTGCGGTCTGCAGACTGCCCAGCCGGGCAACGCCCAGGCAGGTCGGCGCGACGTCGTCCAGGGCCTTGTCGAGGGAGATGGTTTGGCCGCGATCGGCCAGCGAGAGTTGACGCATGGGGGCACCACGGATTTGCCTAGTACAGGCCTCCGTTTTGCCCAATCTGGTGGGACCTCGTCAGGAAAGACTGCCGAGATCGCCACGAATTCGTGGCGAGAACCACACGAAAAAATTACGAAGAGAAATTCTTCTTCAAAATCAACATTCTGGAGAAGGCAGGGAACAGCGCCGGGGCTTGCTCGGGCAGCCGCATGATGCCGATGTCAGCGCCGTCACTGACCGCCAGCGCCACGTAGAGATCGCGCCCGTTGGCGCTGGCACTGAGTCCATTGCCCGCGCTGAGCCGCTGCGGATCAAGGCAGCGTTCCGGCACTTCGGTACCGGCCTGGATCAGGACCAGGGTCGTGCCGCACTGCGTGGACGTGCCGAGGTAACCGATGCCACCGTTCCCCACGACGGTCCAGGTGCGATAGCGCCACCGACTCGGCAGGTCTTCAGTGATCTGCTGCACACTGGCCGGTGACAGTGCCGGATCGACCGACCACAGCCCACCAGCGGCGAGGCGCGTGAACAGCACCCGTCCGCTGGCGCGATCAAAACGTGCCTGCGACACCCCATCAATGCTGGCCAGCCGGCGCCAGGGGTGAGAGCTGCGGTCGAACAGGCTCAAGCGCGTGCGCTGGTCGGCATCCCGCTCCACCACCAGCAGCTGGTCATCGCCGGCCCCGTAAAGCGCCTGCAGCGGTTGTTCGGCCGGCACCGGCAGTGGCTGCAGCCGCTCATCACGCGGCGAGATTTCGTAGACCACGGTACGTCCATGGTCATCGCGGCCAACCACCAGCAGGTGCCGGCTGTCGGCGGCCCAGTCCGGTGCCTGCCGGGCCTCCGGCCGCAGGCCTTCGATCAGCCGCAGCGAGTCCGGCCGCTGCATGTCAGCCCACCACAAGGCGAAACTGCCGGAGCGATCGGAGGTGAAGGCCAGCTGGCGGCCATCGGGCGCGGCCATCGGCTGACCATCACGGCCACTGGACGCGAACAGTCGTTCCGCACGTCCTCCCTCGATCGGAACCTTGAACACGCCGAACTGCGCCCGCCGGTGGACAAACGCCAGCACGTTGCCATGCCGGGATACCGCAGGCCACTGCGCATCATCCAGGCCAGCGTCGCGCAGCGTGCGGCGCTCGACGTCGAGGTAGTACAGGCGAACTTCACTGTCCACGCGACGGCCGAACACGATGGTGCGCCCATCCCCCAGCCAGGCCCAGCCTCGCTGCTCGGCCGCTTCATTGGTCAGCTGCTCGGGGGTACCGCCGCCGGCGGGCATCCGCCACAGATCACCCATCTGCGGATTGCGCACGAACACCAGCCACTTACCGTCTGGCGAGTAGCGCGGCGCATAGTCGAAATCATCGGCATCGACGCGGTAATCCAGCTCACGCCATTGGCCACTGGCCAGATCCAGCACGCGGATGCCGCGATGCGCATAGCGTCCGACCATGCTGCCAAACACCAGCCCCCGGCCATCCGGGGTCCAGTCAAAACTGAGCAGCTCGGTGCCGTCGCAGCGGGTTGCCTGGCGCACGGCACCACCTGTGGCACTGGCGATCAGCACCTGGCAGCCGCCTCCGGCGCTGAATCGTGCAAACGCGATCTCGCGCCCATCCGGCGACCAGCTCGGGAAACGGTCGTTGGCACCGGCCGGAGGCGTCAGCAACTGGCGCGCGGGCGCATTGCCCGAGGTCTGCACCTTGATCGCACCGCCGTCCCCCCCGTCGTCGTTGGCCCCTTCGTAGGCCACCTGGGAACCGTCGGGCGAAAGTGTTGGATACGTCTCAAAACCACTGGTCGCGGTGATCAGCCGGTAAGGCCGCTGCGGGCTGCCGATCACGCGAACGCCGTTCTCCACGGCCGCATCAACCGGTGAACTGGCTTCCGGCGGCTGCCGCAACAGCAGCATCGTCAGCACGATCACCGTGCCAAGCATCAATATGCCGATTGCCAACAGTACCTGGCGCCGGACCCGTCGCCACGCCCGGCGAAGCCCCGGCACCGGCACCGTACCGACCGCGGCCCTGCCACCGGCGTCCGCGGGCGGCAACGGAAGATCGGCCAGCTCGCCGCTGTCCACGGCAGCCTCAGGCGCCTCCAGCACCTGCACCGGCACCAGCAGCCGATAACCGCTCTTGGCGATGGTCTCGATATAGGTCTGGCCGTTGTCGTCGTCGTTGGCGAATGCCTTGCGCAGCTGCGTGACGGCCTGGGTCAGCACGTCATTGGTGGGCAGCGTGTCGGGCCACACTTCGGCAAACAGCTCCTCGCGGGTGACCACGCGGCCGGGCTGCCGCAGCAGAACGCGCAGCACACCCAGCGCTTTCGGCGTCAGCCGGCGCGGACGACGCGCACCTTCAACTTCGACCTCTCGCGAGGACAAAGTGACGACGCATTCGCCAACCTGGATACGGTCAGCCTCGGGCGGCTGGATTTCGCTGCTGTTCATTTTCCGGGATACAGTAGGGACGGGCCTGGGCAGGTTTCACCAGCAATACCGCCCCCAACCGGGGACAACAAAAAGCCAGATTCCGCACACAGCATCGGCGCATACCGCAAAAACAATGAAGCGGGCGAATACTAGCCTATGCGGGTTACCTCGCCTATCGCGTGGTCGACATCCAGGCTCTCTCTCGCCGACGCATTCACATAATTTGCTGCACCATTCGCGCCCTGCGGGGCGCGAAATTTTTATCTGGCGTTCATTTTCACACGCGCCGCAGCATGGTCAATCCGACCAGTCGCGAAACCACCAAAGCCACGTACATCACGCCTGAAAACTGCTCCAGCATGACCAGGGCACGCGCCTGCGGATGCAGGGGTACTACGTCGCTCAAGCCAACACCCGAGAGCAAACTGAAGCTCAGATAAAGCAGTTCCATCCAGGTGCGCTGTGCACCGCCGCCGGAGCCCTGGAAACTGCCCGGATACCATTGTTGGCACACGGCAAAAGCAAATGCGAAGGCCCAGGCCAGCAGCGTGAATGTGGCGCCTGCGGCGAACAGTTCATCGCGGGTGACTTTATGGTCCTGGAGCATGTAGGCAATGAGCGCACCGGCCGTATAGAAGTACAGCAGGCTCTCCAGCAGTTGCGCGGTGGTCAGCAGCGCAGTGCGGTCCAGCAGTGCACCGGCCAGCGAGAACACCACCGAGGGAATGGCCAGCAGCAGTGCCAGCCAGGTGCCCAGCGGGCTGCGTTGCACCACCCACAATGCCAGGCCCAGCACCGCCATGCCGAACATGCCCAGCGCCGCGCGGCCCGCAGCGGTGTCATCCAGCGCGGGGTACAGCAGCACCGCGATCAGCTGGGCGCCCAACAGCCAGGCCGAAGGATGACGGCGGGCAATGGCCAGCCAACGGGTGGTGATGGCAACAGGCATGGCGTCCTTTCCCCAGGAAGATGGGCGGAGGATAGCCAGGAGCGGCGTGATGAGCGGTAGTGCCGGCCGCTGGCCGGCACCCCCGCTTCCGCATCACCCCTGGCGGTAGACCTCGGCACCGGCCGCGCGGAACTCCGCCGACTTCTCCTTCATGCCGGCTTCGGCGTAGTCACGCACATCCTGGGTGATCTTCATCGAACAGAAGTGCGGGCCGCACATCGAGCAGAAGTGGGCCAGCTTGTGCGCATCCTTCGGCAGCGTCTCGTCATGGAACTCCTTGGCCTTCTCCGGATCCAGGCCGAGGTGGAACTGGTCTTCCCAGCGGAACTCGAAACGCGCCTTGCTCAGCGCGTTGTCGCGCACCTGCGCGCCCGGATGCCCCTTGGCCAGGTCGGCTGCGTGCGCGGCAATGCGATAGGCCATGATGCCGTCGCGCACATCTTGGCGGTTGGGCAGGCCAAGGTGCTCCTTCGGCGTCACGTAGCAGAGCATCGCCGTGCCGAACCAGCCGATCATCGCCGCACCGATCGCGCTGGTGATGTGGTCGTAGCCCGGCGCGATGTCGGTGGTCAGCGGGCCCAGCGTATAGAACGGCGCCTCGCCGCACTCGCGCAGCTGCTTGTCCATGTTCTCCTTGATCAGCTGCATCGGCACATGGCCGGGGCCTTCGATCATGGTCTGCACATCATGCTTCCAGGCGATCTTCGTCAGCTCACCCAGCGTTTCCAGCTCACCGAACTGCGCGGCGTCGTTGGCATCGGCGATGCAGCCCGGGCGCAGGCCGTCACCCAGCGAGAAGGTCACGTCATAGGCCTTCATGATCTCGCAGATGTCTTCGAAATGCGTGTAGAGGAAATTCTCCTTGTGGTGCGCCAGGCACCACTTGGCCATGATCGAGCCACCACGGCTGACAATGCCGGTCACGCGCTTGGCGGTGAGTGGCACGTAGCGCAGCAGCACGCCAGCGTGGATGGTGAAGTAGTCCACGCCCTGCTCGGCCTGCTCGATCAGCGTGTCGCGGAAGATCTCCCAGGTAAGCGCCTCGGCACGGCCGTCAACCTTCTCCAGCGCCTGGTAGATCGGCACGGTACCGATCGCCACCGGCGAATTGCGGATGATCCACTCGCGGGTTTCGTGGATGTGCTTGCCGGTGGACAGGTCCATCACCGTGTCACCGCCCCAGCGGATCGCCCACACCAGCTTTTCCACTTCCTCGGCAATGCCGGAGGACACGGCACTGTTGCCGATGTTGGCGTTGATCTTGGTCAGGAAGTTGCGGCCGATGATCATCGGCTCGCTTTCCGGATGGTTGATGTTGTTGGGCAGCACCGCGCGGCCGCGTGCGATCTCGTCGCGCACGAATTCGGGTGTGATCACCTTCTGGATTGAAGCACCGAACGACTCGCCCGGGTGCTGCTGCAGCAGGCCGGCATCGCGGATCGCTTCCAGCCGCTGGTTCTCGCGGATGGCGACGAATTCCATTTCCGGCGTGATGATGCCGCGGCGCGCGTAGTGCATCTGGGTGACATTCGCGCCTGCACGTGCACGGCGCGGCAGGCTGCGCGCAGGGAAACGCACGGCGTCGAGTTTCGGATCAAGCTCGCGGTCGCGGCCGAACGACGAACTCAGGCCGTCGAGCTGTTCGGTATCGCCGCGCTCCTCCACCCAGCTGCGGCGCAGTTCCGGCAAACCGGCCGACAGATCGATGCGCACCTCCGGATCGGTGTACGGACCGGACGTGTCGTAGACCGTGACCGGCGCATTCTCTTCGCCGCCGAACAGGGTCGGCGTGCGGGTCAGCGCGATCTCGCGCATCGGCACCAGCAGATCCGGGCGCGAGCCGGCCACGTGTATCTTGCGCGATCCGGGAATGGGCCGGGTCACGGATTCGGAGAGTTGCTGGGCCTGTTGCTGCAGGGCGGAGAGCTGTGCGTTCATCGGGCATCGTCCAGGAAGGTCAGGGACGAAGCGGCGGCGCACTGCGACCCCGCGCGGACGGTCCTTGGGCGGAGTCCGGGCACGGCTGCATTGCAAAGCTTCCCTACGCCGGTATGAGCCGGATCAGGTTCCAAGGGACTGTCTCAACCGTGGCCACATGGCCCGGTACCCCCGCTTCTTGGTGTGCATTAGAGCATAGAACGTGCTGCGGCCCATGGCTGTTCCATCCACGCACGGCGTGGATCCGCTGTTTCTGTATTAACAGAACCGTGACATCGCATTCAGTAACGTGCACGCGCATCCTGCCGCTGCGGCCGGTGTTTCCTCGCCGCCTTCGCGGCCCCTGCCCGGTCTGTGCTGCATGTCGCCGGCCCCTCGCAGCAAGCTCTGCTCGCTCCCCTCAATCCCTTGATCGGAGAAGCCCCTTCATGGTGTTTCGCGTTTCCATTGCACTGGTTCTGCTGCTGGTGCTGCTCGCCGGTGTTGCACCCGGTCCCTTCAATACCGTGGTGCAGAGCATCCTCGGCGAACTCATCCGCGGCATCGGCTGGCTCTACCTGCTGGTCGTGTTCCTGGCCCTGGTATTCCTGATGTACCTGGCCTTCGGCCGCTTCGGCAACCTGCGCATCGGCGGAGAGGACGCCGAACCGGAGTTCTCGCGGGCCAGCTGGATGTCGATGCTGTTCGCTGCCGGCATGGGCATCGGCCTGGTGTTCTGGGGCGCCGCCGAGCCCATTTCGCATTTCAGCAAACCACCGGAAGGGCTTGCTCCGCAGAGCCTGGATGCGGCACGCGCCTCGATGCGCTATGCATTCTTCCACTGGGGCCTGCACCCGTGGGCCATCTACGCGCTGATCGGGCTGGCAATGGCCTGGTTCCAGTTCAACCGCAACGGCCGTGGCCTGGTCAGCGACATGCTGCAGCCGATCATCGGCCGCCACCATCGCGGCTGGATCGGTCGGGTGGTCAACATCGCTGCAGTGGTCGCCACCGCGATCGGTGTCGCGACGACGCTGGGCTTCGGCACCATCCAGATCGCCGCCGGCATCGAGCGCGTGTTCGGCGTGCAGGCTACCGTCCCAGTGCAGATGACCATCATTGCCGTCGCCTTCGTGCTGTATATGGCGTCCACCGCCAGTGGCGTGGAGCGGGGTGTGAAGTGGCTGTCCAATTTCAACCTGGCGTTGGCTGCCCTGCTGGCAGCCATCCTGCTGGTGCTGGGGCCGACCGGCTTCATCTTCGATACGTTCACCACCACGCTGGGCTCCTACCTCAACCAGCTGGTGACGATGAGCCTGCGCATGTCACCGTTCTCCGGCAGCACCTGGGTGGCGGACTGGACAATCTTCTACTGGGCCTGGTGGATCTCGTGGGCACCGTTCGTGGGCTCGTTCATCGCACGCATCTCGCGCGGCCGCAGCGTGCGCGAATTCGTGATCGGTGTAGTGCTCGCGCCGACGCTGCTGGGCTTCTTCTGGTTCGCGGTGTTCGGCGGCACCGCGCTGTGGGCGCAGATCTTCGGCCATGCCGACCTGGTGCAGGCGCTGGGCAATGGCTACGAGACGGTGCTGTTCACGCTGTTCGACAGCATGCCGCTGCCGCTGCTGCTGTCGTGCATCGCACTGGTACTGCTGATGATCTTCTTTGTAACCTCGGCCGACTCGGCGGTACTGGTTCTGGCCAGCATGTCCACTGACGAAGCAGGCGATCCTCCGTTGAAGCGCAAGCTGGCCTGGGGCATCGCCGTGGCGTTGATCGCAGCGGCGTTGCTGCTGGCCGGTGGCCTGGATGCACTGCAGGGCATGATCACGATTGCGGCGTTGCCATTCGCGCTGCTGATGGTGCTGGTGATGGTGTCGCTGTACCGCGTGCTCGACCAGGAGTACACGCGTGAGCGGCGGCAGGCGCAGCGCCAGCGGCACATGATCGATGCGTGGATCGCACGCGAGATGGCGGCGCAGGAGGAAACCCAGGCGGAGGCAGCGCGCGCGCACGATCAGGATTGAGGGGGTTTTGCAGCCTGCGGCTGCACCGCTTTTTTCAAGCAACGGCAACAACAACTTCAAAAGCGGCTCTGGATTTCTGCTGGTTTGGCGGGGAGGGGGCCGATGGCGAGACACGCCGCAAGTACGTCCCTGTAGGCTCGGCCACGGCATCCATGCCGTGGACGGTCCCGCCATCGGCCCCCTCCCCGCCTCCGGCAATTTCCCGGTGACGGCAGTAGATCCACGCCATGCGTGGATCAGGTGTATCGGAAAACAAGAAGGGGTCGGATCCGTTTTCCTTCGGAAAACGGGTCCGACCCCAACCCACAGCGCGCGGCTGTTGCTGTTGCTGTTGCCTTTGCTCTTGATCTTCTTCTTTCTCTTCCTGCGGTGGCGGCCGCAGGAAACTGTCCGTGGCCGGGCGGGTGGGTTGGCTGGGGGCGTGAGCCGCATGGGCCCGAGGCATGCCTCGGGCGGGTTGGGCCGGATGCCCAACCCCGGTCTTGCCGTGTGCGCAGGACAGTGCACACGAGCAAGCGGCGACCGAGCTTACATGGACGTACTTGCAGCGGCCCCCAGACAATCCACCCGCCCGGCCAAACCAAGCATCACTGAAACCCTCACCACCGCAGAGGGGGCTCAGCCCGGTGGCCGGAAAACCTCAATACCCCGCCGCCTGCCCATCCTTGCGGCTCTCCGAAGCACCGTAGTAAACCCCGGTCTCGGGATCACGCATGATCGCTTGGTACCCGCCATACGGGCCATCGGCGAACACGATGCGATGCCCCTTGCGCATCAGCGCGCGCACCGTCTCGTACGGGAAGCCGGTTTCCAGATTCACTTCACCACCGTCGGTCATCGCCGTGGCCTGACCCGTCGGTTCAGTCGAGCCTTCGTGCTGGATGCGCGGCGCATCACCGGCTTCCTGCAGGTTCATGCCGAAGTCCACCAGGTTCATCACGATCTGCGCGTGGCCCTGCGGCTGCATCGCGCCGCCCATCACGCCGAAGCTGGCATACGGCTTGCCGCCCTTGGTGATGAACGCCGGAATGATGGTCTGGAAGGGGCGCTTGCCCGGCGCGTAGCCGTTGGGATGGTTCTCCTGCAGCACGAACATCTCGCCACGATCCTGCAGGATGAAGCCCAGCCCCGGCGGCGCCATGCCGCTGCCCATGCCGCGGTAGTTGGACTGGATCAGCGAGACCATCATGCCGTCGGCGTCGGCCACGGTCATGTAGATCGTGTCGCCCTCCTCCAGCTGCTTCGGCGTGCCCGGCTGCACTTCCTTCAACGCCTTGTCCATCGAGATCAGCGCGCGGCGCTGCGCGGCGTACTCCTTGGAGATCAGCTTCTGCACCGGCGCCGGCTGGAATGCCATGTCGGCGTAGAAGCGTGCACGGTCGGCGAAGGCCAGCTTCTTCGCTTCGACGAACAGGTGCACGTGCTCGGGTGAGCCGAACGGGATCTTCGAGAAATCGTAGCCTTCCAGCACGTTGAGGATCTGAAGCGCGGCAATGCCCTGGCTGTTGGGTGGCAGCTCCCAGACGTCGTAGCCACGGTAGTTGCTGCTGACCGGCTCGACCCATTCACCGTGGTGCTCGGCCATGTCCTGATAGCTCAGGTAGCCACCGTTGGCCTTGAAATAGTCGCCGATGGTGCGGGCGATGTCACCCTTGTAGAAGGCGTCGCGTCCGCCATCGGCGATCTTCTGCAGCGTGCTGGCCAGATTCGGGTTCTTCCACATCTCGCCCTTGCGCGGGGCGTGGCCGTTGATCGTGAACTGCTCCTTGAAGCCCGGGTACTGCGACAGCTTGGGTACCGAGCGGTCCCAGTAGTAGGCGATCACTTCGGCCACCGGGTGGCCCTCGCGGGCGTAGCGGATGGCCGGCGCCAGGTTGTCGGCCATTGGCTTGCGGCCGAAGCGTTCGTGCAGCGCGAACCAACCATCGACCGCGCCGGGCACCGACACCGGCAGCGGGCCGGTGGCCGGAATGTCCTTCAGGCCACGGCGCTGGAACTCGGCCAGGGTGAGCGATTTCGGCGAGCGCCCCGAGCCGTTGTAGCCATAGAGCTTCTGCGTCTTCGGGTCCCAGACGATGGCGAACAGGTCGCCGCCGATGCCGTTGCCGGTGGGCTCCATCAGGCCCAGCGCTGCGTTGGCCGCGATGGCGGCATCCACCGCCGAGCCACCGCCCTTCATCACGTCCAGCGCGATCTGGGTGGCCAGCGGCTGCGAGGTGGCGGCCATCGCATGGGGGGCGATCACCTCCGAACGGGAGGCGAAGGTGTGGCCGGTAATGCGGTCGGCGGCAAAGGACAGCGCGGGCACGGCAGCCAGCACGGCGGCGAGCAGGGAACGGGCAAGGCGTCGGGACACGGTCGAGTTCCGATGGACGGGTGGTTCCCCGATCTTCGCCGCTGCGGCCTTCACGCGGTATCGGACAGACGTCATGGACGTTGATCCTGGGGTGGAAGAATTCAACGGATTCCGCGCAAAAACCACCCAGAAAGGAGTGAATTCGGGTTCACCGAAACACTTTCAGCAGCAACCATCCTTGTGCCGCAAGCGATTGCGCTGGATTCACTGGAAACCGATAAAAAAACCGTCGCGAGGGTTGACACCGCCAAAACGGCTGTGTTTCTCTCGATCACATGTTGCATCACAACACGCCCCTGCGAACCCACATTGAAGCCGCCGACACCGGCGCCGCCTCGCTGCGTTCGATTCTTGTGCTCGTACTTATTACCCAGCCACCAGGTGCGGGACGAGCCAGCGTGTAAGCAACAAACACACCGGAACTCATCAAAACCCGCACCCGCCCCGGTGCGGGTTTTTTCATTTCAGGACCTGGTTTCAGACGCAACCACCATGACCAACGCTCAGTGCAAAGCCCGGCCCCAGACCACCACCACGCCTCGTGGTGGCTGTGCCTGTGCGATGCGCAGCGCCTCCTCCATCGCTTTTCCCTGACCGGCCGGTACGTCACCTCGACGACCGGCCGTTCTTTTTTCTTCCCACCGCAAGGAACCTCCCCCATGAGCACCAACGACCTGCCCCAGACCAAGATCGCCGTCATCGGCTACGGCAGCCAGGGCCGCGCCCACGCACTGAACCTGCGCGAATCCGGCTTCGACGTGGTGGTAGGCCTGCGTCCGGGCGGCCCGACCGAGGTGAAGGCGCAGGCCGATGGCTTCGCCGTCAAGGCGCCTGCCGATGCAGTGAAGGACGCCGACCTGGTCGCCGTGCTGACCCCGGACATGGTGCAGAAGAAGCTGTACGACGACGTGCTGGCACCGAACATGAAGCAGGGTGCGGTGCTGTTGTTCGCGCACGGCCTGAACGTTCATTTCGACATGATCAAGCCGCGCGAGGACCTGGACGTGGTGCTGGTCGCGCCCAAGGGCCCTGGTGCGCTGGTCCGCCGCGAGTATGAAATCGGCCGCGGCGTGCCGTGCATCTGGGCGGTTTACCAGGACAAGAGCGGCAAGGCGGCTGAGTACGCCCTGGCCTATGCAGCCGGCCTCGGCGGCGCCCGCGCCAACCTGATCCAGACCACCTTCAAGGAAGAGACCGAAACTGATCTGTTCGGCGAGCAGGCGGTGCTGTGCGGTGGCGCTTCGGCGCTGGTGCAGGCGGGCTTCGAGACCCTGGTGGAAGCGGGTTACCAGCCGGAAATCGCCTATTACGAAGTGCTGCACGAACTGAAGCTGATCGTGGACCTGTTCTACGAAGGTGGCATCTCGCGCATGCTGGAGTTCATCTCCGAGACCGCGCAGTACGGCGACTACGTCAGCGGCCCGCGTGTGATCGATGCCGGCACCAAGGAACGCATGAAGGAAGTACTGAAGGACATCCAGGACGGCACCTTCACCAAGAACTGGGTGGCCGAGTACGAAGCGGGCCTGCCGAACTACAACAGGTTCAAGCAGGCCGACCTGGAGCACCCGATCGAGAAGGTGGGCAAGGAACTGCGCGCCAAGATGGTCTGGTTGCAAGGACAGGCCGCGTAAACGCGCGGCCCTCCCCCACCCGCTTTGCAAGGTTCCCCCATGAACTCTTCGACACATCGCAGCGCGCCGCCCAACGGCGCGCGCTGGCTGACCCAGGCGCTGGAGGCCGAAGGCGTCGGCACGCTGTTCGGCTATCCAGGTGGCACCATCATGCCGTTCTACGACGCGCTGGTGGATTCGTCGCTGAAGCACATCCTGGTACGCCATGAGCAGGGCGCGGCGCTGGCCGCCAACGGCTTCGCCCGCGCCAGCAACCAGGTCGGCGTCTGCGTGGCCACATCCGGCCCGGGCGCCTCGAACCTGGTCACCGGCATTGCCGATGCGATGCTCGATTCGGTACCGATGGTCTGCATCACCGGCCAGGTCGGCACGCCGCTGCTGGGCACCGACGCCTTCCAGGAACTGGATGTGTTCGGCCTGACGATGCCGATCGTCAAGCACAGCTGGCTGGTGCGCAGCGTCGATGACCTGCCGCGCGTGGTGGCCGATGCGTTCCGCATTGCCCGTGAGGGTCGCCCCGGCCCGGTGCTGATCGACCTGCCCAAGGATGTGCAGTTGGCCGATGCCAGCCATCTGCCGGCGCATGTGCCCAGCAGCGTCGAACCGCCGCCGGCGCCGGCCGAGGCCGCCATCGCCGAGGCCATCGCCGCGCTGGCCGCAGCCGAGAAGCCGGTGGTCTACGCCGGTGGCGGCATCGCGCTGGGCGATGCCGTGCAGGACCTGCGCGACTTCGTCGAGGCCAGTGCCATCCCCACCGTGATGACCCTGCGCGGCCTGGGTGCCCTGCCGGCCAGCCATCCGCAGTCGCTGGGCATGCTGGGCATGCACGGCACTCGCGCGGCCAACATGGCGGTGCAGGAAAGCGACCTGCTGCTGGTGCTGGGGGCGCGTTTCGACGACCGTGCCACCGGCAAGCTGGCCGAGTTCGCCCCGTTCGCCCGTGTGGTCCACATCGATGCGGACGCCTACGAGATCTCCAAGCTGCGCAGCGCCGATGTCGCCGTGCCTGGCAACGTCGGTCACGCCATCCGCGCCCTGCGTGCGGCCTTCCCCTCCCCCAAGGCCCACCAGGAGGCGTGGCGCAAGCGCTGTGCGCAGCATCGCGATCGCTTCGCCGCACGCTACGACGCACCGGGCCAGCACATCTACGCACCGGCGTTGCTGAAGCGCCTGAGCGAGCTGGCCCCGGCCGATGCGGTGATCGCCTGCGATGTCGGCCAGCACCAGATGTGGGTGGCCCAGCACTGCCGCTTCAACCACCCGCGCAACCACCTGACCAGCGGCGCGCTGGGCACCATGGGCTTCGGCCTGCCGGCGGCGATGGGTGCGCAGTTTGCCTGCCCCGACCGCACCGTGGTGCTGGTGTCCGGCGATGGCAGCTTCATGATGAACGTGCAGGAGCTGGCGACCATCGCCCGCTGCCGCCTGCCGGTGAAGATCGTGCTGCTGGACAACAGTTCGCTGGGCATGGTGCGGCAGTGGCAGGAACTGTTTTTCGCCGAGCGTTACAGCGAGATCGATCTGTCCGACAACCCGGACTTCGTGGCATTGGCGCAGGTGTTCGGCATCGCCGCCACCCGCATCGACAACCGCGACGACGTGGAAGGCGGCCTGGCCGCGCTGCTGGCCGAGCCGGGCCCGGCCCTGCTGCATGTGGCCATCGATGCACGCGCCAACGTGTGGCCGCTGGTGCCGCCGAACACCGCCAACAGCACGATGCTGGAAAGCAATCCCGCCCATGCCCGCCAGGAGACCCCCAATGCAATACCGGCTTGACCTGGTGCTGCACCCGGCCGAAGGCGCGCTGCTGCGCGTGATCGGCATGGCCGAACGTCGCGGCTTCGCGCCGCGTGCGATCAGCGGCGCGCCGGTAGCTGCCGACGATGGCCGCTGGCACCTGCAGCTGGTCGTGGATGGCCAGCGCCCGGCGGAAACGCTGTGCCGGCAGATCGAGAAGATCTACGACTGCGTGTCCGTACAGGTCACCGCCGTGGAAGGAGTATCGCCATGAACACCCGTACCGTAGCGACCACGGTGCCGGTACGGAGGCGTCTTCTTCGCCGCCCGTGCCCGCATGCGGCGGTCGCCCGCACCGCGCTGGTGGCCCATGCCGGCCGCTGACACCAGCCAGGAAAGCGATGCCGGCGACGTAAGCGTTGCCGACGTACTGGCGGCGCAGGCCCGACTGCGCCGCTTCCTGCCGCCCACTCCGCTGCACCATGCCGAGCGCTTCGGTACCTGGCTGAAGCTGGAGAACCTGCAGCGCACCGGTTCCTACAAGGTGCGCGGCGCGTTGAACGCGCTGCTGGCCGGCCGCGAGCGCGGCGATACCCGGCCGGTGATCTGCGCCTCGGCCGGCAACCACGCCCAGGGCGTTGCGTGGGCGGCCTATCGCCTGGATGTGCCGGCCATCACTGTGATGCCCCATGGTGCACCCGCCACCAAGATTGCCGGCGTCGCCCACTGGGGCGCCACCGTGCGCCAGCACGGCAACAGCTACGACGAGGCCTACGCCTTCGCGGTCGAACTGGCGCGGCGCCACGGCTACCGCTTCCTGTCCGCGTTCGATGATGCCGACGTGATCGCCGGCCAGGGCACGGTCGGCATCGAACTGGCCGCGCATGCCCCTGACGTGGTGATCGTGCCGATCGGCGGCGGTGGACTGGCCTCCGGCGTAGCCCTGGCGCTGAAATCACAGGGCGTGCGCGTGGTTGGTGCACAGGTAGAAGGCGTTGATTCGATGGCGCGCGCGATCCGTGGCGATGCCCGCGAGATCGCCCCCGTCGCCTCGCTGGCCGATGGCGTGCGAGTGAAGATCCCCGGCTTCCTGACCCGCCGCCTGTGCACCTCGCTGCTGGACGACGTGGTGATCGTGCGCGAAGCCGAGCTGCGCGAAACCCTGGTGCGGCTGGCGCTGGAAGAACACATCATCGCCGAGGGCGCCGGCGCGCTGGCGCTGGCTGCCGGCCGCCGCGTCGCGGGCCGCCGCAAGTGCGCAGTGGTCTCCGGCGGCAACATCGATGCCGGCGTGCTGGCCGGCCTGCTTACCGACATCCGGCCGCGCCCGCCGCGCAAACCGCGGCGACGGCGCAGCGAAACACCCCGCTCGCCCGCCAGGGCCAGCGCGCCGTCCTCCCCCACCTCTTCCCCTTCCCACCTGCAAGCCGCAACGCCCGCTGTCGAGGAGATTTCCCTGTGACCACCATCGAACGAATTACCACCCCGCGCATCCGCATCTTCGACACCACCCTGCGTGACGGCGAGCAGTCCCCCGGCTGCAGCATGAGCCCGCCGCAGAAGCTGGTGATGGCGCGTGCGCTGGACGAACTGGGTGTGGACATCATCGAAACCGGCTTCCCGGCCAGCTCGCAGTCCGACCGCGAGGCGATGGCACTGATCGGCCGCGAACTGCGCCGACCGAGCCTGAGCCTGGCGGTGCTGTCGCGCTGCCTGCAGGCCGATATCGAGACCTCGGCGCGTGCACTGGAAGCCGCGGCCAACCCGCGCCTGCACGTGTTCCTGTCGACCAGCCCGCTGCACCGCGAGCACAAGCTGCGGATGACCCGCGAGCAGGTGCTGGAATCGGTACGCAAGCATGTATCGCTGGCACGCTCGTACATCGACGATGTCGAATTCTCGGCCGAGGATGCCACCCGCACCGAGCTGGACTACCTGATCGAAGTCTCGCGCGTGGCCATTGCCGCCGGCGCCACCACCATCAACCTGCCCGACACCGTCGGCTTCACCACGCCGGAAGAAATCCGCGCGATGTTCCAGCAGGTCATCGCCGGCGTCGCCGACGTTCCGAACGCCGCCAATGTGATCTTCAGCGCGCACTGCCACAACGACCTGGGCCTGGCCGTGGCCAACTCGCTGGCCGCCATCGAAGGTGGCGCGCGCCAGGTCGAGTGCACCATCAACGGCATCGGCGAGCGCGCCGGCAACTGCTCGCTGGAAGAGATCGCGATGGTGCTGAAGGTGCGCCAGGCCTTCTACGAGCAGGACAGTTCGATCAACACCCCGCGCATCGTCGGCACCTCGCAGCTGCTGCAGCGCCTGGTCGGCATGCCGGTACAGCGCAACAAGGCCATCGTCGGTGCCAATGCCTTTGCCCACGAATCGGGCATCCACCAGCACGGCATGCTGCGCCATCGCGGCACCTACGAAATCATGCGTCCGGAAGACGTGGGCTGGGAGGATTCGCAGATGGTGCTGGGCCGCCACAGCGGTCGCGCCGCCGTCGAAGCGCGCCTGCGCGCGCTGGGTTTCTGGCTGGACGAAGACGAACTGAAGCTGGTATTCGAGCAGTTCAAGGGCCTGTGCGAGCAGCAGCGCGTGGTCACCGATGCCGACCTGCAGACGCTGATGCAGGGCGGCTCCAATGCACAGGGCTACCGCTTGGCCTCGATGACCATCAGCGATGTGGGCAGCCGCGCCAACGCGCTGGTCGAACTGTCCGACCCGGACGGCAACCGCGTGGCCGAAACCGCACAGGGCGACGGCCCGGTCGATGCGCTGTTCGGCGCGCTGTCGGCCGCCACCGGCGTGCAGCTGATGCTGGACAGCTACCACGTGCACAGCGTCGGCATCGGCGCGGATGCGCGTGGCGAAGCCAACCTGAGCGTGCGCCACGAGGGCGTGGAGTACGACGGCACCGGCACCAGCAAGGACATCATCGAAGCCTCCGCGCTGGCCTGGCTGGATGTTGCCAATCGTCTGCTGCGCCAGCGCCAGGCCGCCGCCCACAGCAGCACCGACGTTCCCACCCCCGCCACCGCCTGAGGAACCCGCCATGAGCGCCTTCGACACCCCCACCCCGGCCAGCGCCGCTGGCCAGCAGTGGAATGCCCAGGACTATGCGATCGATGCCGGCTTCGTGCCTCTGCTCGGCGGCGCGGTCTCGCGCCTGCTCGACCCGCGCGCGGGTGAACGCATCCTCGACCTGGGCTGTGGCGATGGTGTGCTCAGCACCGAACTGGCGCTGAGCGGTGCGCGCATCCACGGCGTGGATGCCTCGCCGGAACTGGTGATCGCCGCCCGCGCGCGCGGTGTCGATGCCCAGGTGATGGACGGCCACGCACTGTCGTTCGACAGCGAGTTCGATGCAGTGTTCAGCAACGCGGCACTGCATTGGATGGGCACTCCCGACCGCGTGCTGGAAGGCGTGCGCCGCGCCCTGCGCCCCGGCGGCCGCTTTGTCGCCGAATTCGGTGGCCATGGCAACGTGGCCACGATCATCGCGGCGGTACAGGCCGCGCGCGTGGCCCACGGCCATGGCGCCAGCACCTTCCAGTGGTATTTCCCGACGGCCGATACCTACGCCGACCGCCTGCGCCAGCATGGCTTCCAGGTGCAACTGATCGAGTGCACGCCGCGCCCAACGGCATTGCCGACCGGCGTGGCCGGCTGGCTGCGCGTGTTCGCCGCGCCGCTGCTGGACGACCTGCCAGCCGAGGCACGCGCTACGGTGCGCGAGGCCGCGAGCGCGCTGCTGGCCGAGCTGCCGCGCAACGCCGCCGGCCAGCCGCTGGCGGACTATGTGCGGCTGCGCGTGCTCGCCCGCCGTCGCTGACTTGACCGTTCCGCCTTCTTTACTGATGTTCGCTATTTCGTACTTCTGCCAGGCATACGCATGACTTCCGCTCCCCGCACCCTGTACGACAAACTGTGGGACGCCCACGTGGTGGTTCCCGAATCCGACAGCGCGCCCGCCGTGCTGTACATCGACCTGCACCTGATCCACGAGGTGACCTCGCCGCAGGCGTTCACCGAGCTGCGCGAGCGCGGCCTGTCGCCGCGCCGCCCGGACCGCACCAAGGCGACGATGGACCACTCCACGCCGACCCTGCCGGCCGCCGCGGACGGCACGCTACCCTATGCCAGCGCCGCCTCCGAGGCACAGGTCGCCACGCTGGCACGCAACTGCGCCGAGCACGGCATCGAGCTGTTCGACATGGCCTCGGACAATCGCGGCATCGTCCACGTGATCGCGCCGGAACAGGGCTTCACCCAGCCGGGCATGACCATCGTCTGCGGCGACAGCCACACATCCACCCACGGGGCCTTCGGTTCGCTGGCGTTCGGCATCGGCACCAGCGAAGTCGGCCATGTGCTGGCCACGCAGTGCCTGCTTCAGCGCAAGGCGAAGACCTTTGCGATCACCGTCGATGGCCCGCTGGCGCCCGGCGTCGGCGCCAAGGACGTGGTGCTGCACATCATCGGCGTGATCGGCGTCAACGGCGGCACCGGCCACGTCATCGAGTTCCGTGGCAGCACCATCGAAGCGATGGACATGGAACAGCGCATGACCCTGTGCAACATGTCGATCGAGGCCGGTGCACGCGCCGGCATGGTCGCGCCCGACCAGGTCACCTTCGACTTCGTCGCCAACACCCCGCGCGGCCCAAAGGGCGCCGATTTCGAGGCTGCGGTGGCGCGCTGGCAGCAGCTGCGCAGTGATGACGGCGCGCGCTTCGACAGCGAAGTACGCATCGACGCCACCGACATCCGCCCGACCCTGACCTGGGGCACGCATCCGGGCACCGCCATCGCGGTGGATGCGCCGATTCCCGCCGCCAACGATGCCGCCGCACAGAAAGGCCTGGACTACATGCACTTCCAGGCCGGCAAGGCACTGGCCGGCACGCCGGTGGACGTGGTGTTCGTCGGTTCGTGCACCAACGGCCGCCTGAGTGACATGCGCGAGGTCGCGCAGGTGCTGCGCGGCCGCCGTGTCGCTGAGCGGGTGCGCATGCTGGTGGTGCCAGGTTCGGAGATCGTCAAGCGCGAGGCCGAGGCCGAGGGCATCCACGAGATCGTGCGCGCTGCCGGGGCCGAGTGGCGCGAGCCGGGCTGTTCGATGTGCATCGCCATGAACGGCGATCTGGTCGCGCCCGGCCAGCTGGCCGTGAGCACCAGCAACCGCAATTTCGAGGGCCGCCAAGGCCCCGGTTCGCGCACCCTGCTGGCTTCGCCGATGAGCGCGGCGTGGGCCGCGGTCAACGGGCACGTGGCCGATACCCGCGAACTGTTCGCACAGGAGGTGGCGTGATGGCCGGTTTCCGTACCCTGACCTCGGCCAGCGTGGTGCTGCGCCAGACCAACATCGACACCGACCAGATCATCCCGGCACGGTTCCTGTCCACCACCGAGCGTGCCGGCCTGGGCCGCAACGCGTTCAATGACTGGCGCTGGCAGGCTGATGGTTCGCCGGTGGCCGACTTCGCCTTCAACCAGCCGCACAACGCCGGCCGCAGCATCCTGCTGGCGGGCCGCAACTTCGGCTGCGGTTCTTCGCGCGAACATGCGCCGTGGGCGCTGACCGACCTGGGCCTGCGTGCCATCGTCAGCAGCGAGATCGCCGATATCTTCCGCGGCAACGCGCTGAAGAACGGCCTGCTGCCGATCGTGCTGGACGAGGCCGACGTGCAGGCGCTGATGCAGCGCCCGGACGATGCGCTGACCATCGACGTGGCTGCGCGCGAACTGCGCACGCCCGATGGCCGCGTCTATTCCTTCCCGCTGGATGGCTTCTCGCAGACCTGCCTGCTGGAAGGCGTCGACCAGTTGGGGTATCTGTTGGGCCGTGTCCCTGAAATCGAACGTTACGAGAGTGAGCATGCACGCTGAAATTGTTGTCCTGCCCGGTGATGGCATCGGCCCGGAAGTGGCCGCCGCGGCAGTGGCCGTCCTGAAGGCCGTCGCCGAGCGCTTCAACCACACCTTCACCTTCAGCGAGCACGACATCGGTGGCGTTGCCATCGACCGCCACGGTGAACCGCTGCCGGCGTCGACCCTGGAAGCCTGCCAGGCCGCCAACGCGGTGCTGCTGGGCGCGGTCGGCGGCCCGAAGTGGTCCGACCCGAACGCCAAGGTGCGTCCGGAACAGGGCCTGCTGGCAATCCGCAAGGCACTGGGCCTGTATGCCAACCTGCGCCCGGTGCGTACCCATGAAGCCGCGCTGCACGCCTCGCCGATCAAGGCCGAGCTGCTGCAGGGTGTGGACTTCGTGGTGGTACGCGAACTGACCGGTGGCATCTACTTCGGCGACAAGACCCGCGACGCCGACAGCGCCAGCGACCTGTGCCGCTACACGGTGGCCGAGATCGAACGCGTGCTGCGCAGTGCCTTCCGCCTGGCCCAGCAGCGGCGTGGCAAGGTCACCTCGGTGGACAAGGCCAACGTGCTGGAGACCTCGCGCCTGTGGCGTGACGTGGCCGCTCGCATCGGCCGCGAGGAGTTCCCGGAGGTGGCGCTGGAGCACCAGCTGGTCGATTCGATGGCCATGCACCTGCTGGCCAAGCCGCGCGAGTACGACGTGATCGTCACCGAGAACATGTTCGGCGACATCCTCACCGACGAAGCCTCGATGCTGGCCGGCTCGCTCGGCCTACTGCCGTCGGCCTCGCTGGGTGAGCCGGGTGCGGTCGGCATCTACGAACCGATCCACGGTTCGGCCCCGGACATCGCCGGCAAGGGCATCGCCAATCCGTACGCGACGATCTTCAGCGCCGCGATGCTGCTGCGCCATTCGCTGGGGCTGGAAGCCGAGGCTGCGGCGGTGGAAGCTGCAGTGCACGCCGTGCTGGACGATGGCGTGTTCACCGCCGATCTGGCCGCCAAGGGCCAGGCGGTGAGTACCGCCGCTGCCACCGACGCCGTGCTCGCCAAGCTGCGCTGACCCATCGGGCAACACCTGTAGAGCCGAGCCATGCTCGGCTCATGCAACAGTAGTCGAGCATGGCTCGACTCTACAGGTAGCAGGCAGCCACGCCATGCGTGGCTCCTTCCTTTCGGACATTGCGCGCAGCCACATACGATTCTTGATCAAGGCTCCTCACGTAACCCCGCCGTTTCAAGCACCCGTTTGATCGGCGCATCACCAGCCCCGGATATTGCCTGCCATCGACTCCGCGGATATCTACACTCGATTCCTGCATCGGCGGGCACTCAGAAACCAACCGCGCGACGCGCAGCATCAGGACCCGGCTTCACCCCACTCCCACGCTCTACCCTCCTACTCAGCGACCGAGGCTGGCATCTCTGCGAGCTCCTCCTTGAAGTAGCAGCCCTGCTCACTCAGGCCCATGTGCATGTCTGTCACCACAAGCCGCTTCTGCTCCAGCCAGCCGTCGGCCGCCTGCACCTGCGGGTATAGGCGCATGTAGCGGGGCTGCCCGTCGTCGCGCTCAGCCGGGCTGAGGCCCAGCCGATCCGCCAGCAGGCCCGCACTTTCCTGCACGTGTATGACGTAGAAGTTCCGATCCCGGTAGTAGAGGCGCCTGACCTTCAGACCCTCTACGTCGATCTCAACAGGGAGTTCCCACCATTCGTTACCCAGCCGATCTTCGTTGTACCGCCATGCTCCAGCCCAGGACGTCGCGCGCCGCGGGCGATGGCGCAGTTGGGTGTTGAGCCAGTTGCGTTCCTGGAGGTCGGCTCTGCAGGCCAACAGTCGCGGCAGCAGCTCCAAGGCAGTCTGCTCATTGGCTGTTTCATCAACAGGAATGCGATGATCTTCGCTTACCCAGTTGGAACGCTGCAGGTTCGAATAGGTGCACCCGATTGATGTCTCAGCGCCCCTGAGGTGATCGCGCACGACCTTGAGTTCTGCCCGCAGCGCGTTGCCGTTGCCCAGATTGCGGACATACGCCACCCTCCCCCACTCATCCCGCTGCCGCGCGGGACTGAGGGCCAGCGCCTGCAGTTGCTGAGCGCCCAGCAATCGCTGCAGATCCGCACGAGCCAGAATGGCGCGCTTCTCATACCCGTCCAGCACTACTTCTCTGCTTGATATACCGAACACCTTCATACGTTTGGGCAATGAGATTACAGCCCTACCCTTGTCATTCTGCTGGACCCGCCATTTCCCAAGGCCTGGCGGGAGCTTTTGCTGTTGGCCCAGGACCCTCTGCAGCAGAACATGGGCACGGATCCTGGCCGCCTCATCTGCACGACATTCAACCGTCGCGGCGAGGTCCGCCAACGCACCGCGCTGATTCTGCAGCGCGACGTTGCCGTCCAGCAAACTCACCTGTGCGGGCAGCGGGAAGCTGATGAAGGCCAGACAGAGCAAGCCAACACGCGACATTTGCAACAGCCAGAGAAAGTGGCCTCGCGCTGCGCTCACGTCCCATTCCCCGGAGCATGAAGCTCCGGCCCCCAGTCGGGGACCGTCTCGGCGTAATCGCAGCCTTGGAAGACCCGCCCTTGGGGAAGATCGAACACCGACAGCGTCTTTCCTTCCTGCCATCCATCGTCGGCAATGACCTTCGGCATCTCATACCGGAAACGCTTCCCCCCATCCATGCTTGCTGCTGGCGGAATACCGAGATTCCTGGCGACGCTTGCCGCGGTCGTACCGTCATGGATGACGTAAAAGCTGCCCGATTTCCCATAGAGAGCGTTTATGGCGTTGCCGGCAATCATCACAGGTGTTGGCAGAAACACCAGCTTGCCCAATTCCCCCACGGCAGACCATCGCCAGTCTTCGCCTGGGCGGCTTGCTCTCCAGACCAGTCGGCGCCAATCCGCTGTTATCGCCGCGTGCGTGGCGTCCCTTCTCTGCAGGCCCAGAGCATCAGTCACTGCACTCAGTGTTTTCCCGTCGAGCACGGCAAATAGCCCCTCAGACGTGACGAGGAGCTGATCCGACGAATGCCCAAAAACCCGGACCTCGCCTGGCAAGGCGACCAGAAAGGCGTGTCCCATGGAAAGTCCCGTTACCTTCCACTGTGCGTACGTGGCGGCGTCAGGAAGTTCCCGAAGGCGGTGGTTGATCAGCGCGCCGATACCATTGGTAATACGATCCTTGACCTCATCTTTTGCGGTGCACTCAAGAACCTGCGCCAACTCCAACATCGGAACACTCGGATCGTCCTTGGTGGCTGCACTGGCCTGCACGTCTGGCATCACCAGCAGGAATGTAGTGAAGGGCACAAACAGGTATCGCGCTATGCAGCGGCAATCGAGCGATAGCATTGAACAATCCTTCGAGTGGGCAGAACTGCCTCGAAGCATGTGATCTTCAACTGCGCAACACCATACAAAAAGTTGTAGATGAGTTCGCCCAGCACGGCCGTGCAGCTGAGCGGCTCACAGCCCCATTCGGCAAGAAGAACAATGCGTCATCTCATCGCACTGTATCCACTGGCCGGCAGATGCTGGAATCGGTGATGGTGAACTGGCTGCCCGAGCCACATCTTGTTTCCCTTCCGGTCTTGAGCAGCATTCTGACCTCCCCTGCAAGCACAGTTCTTGGTGCGGCTCCACCGCCAAGGGTCAACCTGAAGCCTTCGTCCAGCGACGTGGCGATTGTCGGCCACTTGGACATGTAAGCCGCAACCACCGCAGAAGCTCCCGGCGTGACATGGACGTCTGTATTGGATAAGTCGTAGTTTGAGTCGTTGATCGCTGTCGCGTGAATCACGTGCGGACAGCTGTTCCTGAAATAGAGGGCATTGACATACTCGGGCGGCGAGCTGCACGAGGCCAATGCCATGCTCAGCAGCCCCACCGCACCAACACTCGCGATGGCACGCATCTTCATGATTGCATCCGGCCGCGGGTACGGATTTCATGGCATGGACCAGAGTGGTCTGGCAGGGTGCCGCGAATCAGAGTCCAACGACTCACCAGGGCGTGCTCATTACATTCTGCAGGGCGGACTCCGTTGGTAGAAATGCCAACAACTGGCCGCCCTCATCGCGGACAAGCCAGCCCGCACCTCCATCGCTGGGTGTAAACGCCAGTATGTTGCCCGCATGCAGAGCCTTGGCAGGGTTGTCCGCTCGCGCCGGCCAGTTCAGTACGCCGTGCTGCCCCGGCTCGCCGACCACCTCCACGGCGATGTGAATGTCGCCGTTGGCTTGGGGTTCCACGCCCGTTACTTTCAATGGTGGACGCGGCCCTGCCTTGTTCCGATCCACTGCAACATCGTCTGTTTCATCTACATTGTCGCCCCCGCGAATGGACCCGGCCACACCACTGATGCCCAGTGCGGGCGACGCTACGACCCATGACAGCGTTGCGGAAGTGACAAAGACGGACACTGCGCTTTGTTGTGTACGGTTGAGCTTCGACCTTGCGGAAGAAGCAAATGGCGACAGCAGCGCCACCATGAGAAGTGCGCTCGCGAGGTTGGATTGCAGTTCCATTCGATTGTTTCCATAGAAGACCCAGAGACGCTGTACCTGTAATCGGCGCCACCAGCCTGACAGTTTCGTCGAAGTGGGGCGACCGTCTACACGGTGCCAGAGCCAACGGCGAACCGACATGCAAGCAATCCGAAAAAGGCGCGGTACGTGGGCACTTGATTCCCATTGCTCGGCTCTACACGGCGCCTCGCGGGTGGGTCATCGGTCGGCCTTGACCTGCCGACCATGCATGCAGCCCACCAAGGTGTCTTTCCCGTCCCGCTGAAGGACCACCAGACTTTGGGACACCCGGTTGTTCCCGCTTTTGCTGGCGGACAGCTGCTTCTCCCATACCCCGGGACCGGACTGGTCGGCGGCCGTCATCGCCGCACCGCGTATGGCCGCTGCCGTTGCGTCCGGATCGATCGCGACGGCAAGCAATCCCATGCCCAGCGTAACGATCCGCGTCGAGATGCCATGGACGCGGATGGGATCGAACAACGTCGCCACGTAGAGCTCGTCGCTGTCACGCGATGCAAGGTGCTGGACCTGCGCCGGCCAAGTGTCCTGGCCGGCGTCCAGTACCAGGTCCCAGAACGCCTCCACACGCTCCAGAGCCTCCGGCGTTGCCCGGCATTCCGCCGCAGCGGCCAGATCATCAGCATCAGCAACTCTCGGCTGACCGGCGGGAGCAGCTTCACCACGCTCCCATCCGGATGGAGCGCAACCCAGACGATAACCATGGCCATCGCTGCGTATGACGACCGCTGTGGTGGGCTCTGATCTGGCTGCCTCGACACCCCGCGACCAGACGCGATAAGGCTCGCGCAACGTGCTGGAGCGCAGATGCAGGTCGTGTGCCCTGATGATCCGTGCCTGCTGATCACCGTCGATCGGGATCGAGAAGCCGATCGCGTCAACGAAGAGGCGTCGGGTAGTGATGCCCTGCGCCGTCAGCGCGGTCGGCATGTCGATGGTGGTGACGGGATCATCCTCGTCGCCACTACGTTCGAACCGCCACCCACGTAGATGGGCGGGGCGTTGCTGAGCATTGCCATACATCGCCGCGCGCAGCGTATCGCCTACCGTCTGGTTGATCGCCGGATCCGCCCTGCATTCCAGGATGGAGACCAGATTCTGCTGGAATCGAGCGGCCTCAGGATCACCGTCCGCCGCATGCGCATTGACAATGCCAGCCAGCGCAAGCAGCAGGAAGGTTGTGCGAAGGGGCGCGGGGAACATGACAGGCACTCCAGCCCGGGATCAGCCATACATTGTGCCTGCCCAAGCTGTGCCGCGCCGATTCCCTCCATGACCAGAGCAGGACGAGCTGGGCATGGACCCAGCCCGATGACGCCCACCCTGCCTCACTTGGTAGTGTAACCACCGTTTACAAGGATCGTCTGCCCGGTCATCCACCAACCATCGGTGACCAGGAAACGGATCCACGGCACGATGTCGGCGATGTCGGTCAGGCCCGTTCGGGTGAACGCCGACAGCGCCGCCGCGGTCTTGTGGTACGCCTGCGCATCGGCACTCTCGGCCGGGTAGAAGAACGGCGTGTCCATCGGGCCGGGCCCGATCGCAGTCACCGAGATGCCGCGCTCACCGAACTCCTTCGACGCCGCGCGGGTGAAGTGCTCGACTGGCGCCTTGGTACCGGCGTAGCTGGAATAGAACGGCGTGTAGGCACCCAGCAATGAGGTGACCAGGGTGCAGATGCGACCACCGTCGTTGACGTGGCGGCCGGCTTCCTTGAGGAAGAAGAACGCCGCCTTGGCGTTGACCGCGCTCATCTCGTCGTACTCCGCTTCGCTGATGTCCAGCAGCGGTTTCTTCAATACCTTGCCGACCGTATTGATGGCGATGTCGGGACGGCCGACTGCGGCCACGGCATCGACGAACAAGCGCTCCATCGCTGCCGCCGAGGTCAGGTCGCCCTGCAGGGCCACCGCCTTGCTGCCGGCGGCCTGCACTGCGGCTACAGTCGCTTCTGCATCGGCCTGGGTAGCGGCACTGTTGTAGTGGATGACGATGGCTTTGGCGCCCTGTGCGGCGAAGTCGCGGGCGATCAGGCCACCCAGGTTCTTGGCGCCACCGGCGATCAGCACGGTCTTGCCCTTGAGGGATTGCTCGGTCATGGCTTCGGTCTCGGGAGGGGCTACCCGGGGTGGCAACCCTGCCCTGACGACGATATCGTGCAGAAAAAGCGGATAAAGCCCGCCACATTGACTTAACTTTCCAGAGCCAGCGAACAATGGACCGGATCGATCGCTTCCGCATCTTCACCCGGGTCGTGGAGTGCGCCAGCTTCACCCGCGCCGCCGACCAGCTCGGCCTGCCCCGCTCGACCGTTTCGGCGGCGGTGGCCGAGCTCGAACAGAGGCTTGGCACCCGCCTGCTGCAGCGCTCGACCCGCCGGGTGTCCACCACCCATGATGGCGACGTGTTCCATGCCCGCTGCCTGCGCCTGATCGCCGAGGTCGAGGACGCCGAATCGCTGTTCCGTCAAGACGATGCGCAACCGGTCGGTCTGCTGAAGATCGACGTGCCCAGCCGCATCGGCCGCCGCATCATCGCACCGGCGCTGCCCGAATTCTTCGCGCAGTATCCGCAGGTGGAAGTGGACCTGGGCATGACCGACCGCGCGGTAAACCTGATCGAGGACGGTTGCGATGCGGTGCTGCGGGTCGGTCAACTGGGCGATTCCAGCCTGGTGGCGCGCACGCTGGGCCAGCTCGACTTCGTCAACGTCGCCGCGCCCGCTTACCTGCGCGAACACGGCATGCCGCAGCATCCTGCCGACCTGCCGCAGCACCGCGCGGTGAACTACGCGTCGCCGACCACGGCACGGGTGGAACCGTGGGAGTGGCAGGACGGCGGCCAACTGCGCACGCTGCCGATGCCCGGCTGGGTGCGGGTGAACAGCGCCGAGGCATCGATTGCGTGCTGTGTGGCGGGGTTGGGGTTGCTGCAGATTCCGCGCTACGACGTGCAGGCCGAACTGCAATCCGGCGCGTTGGTGGAGGTGATGCCACAGCACGTGGCGCAGCCCTTGCCGGTGACGCTGTTGCAACCGCATCGGCAACACCGCGCGCAGCGTGTTCAGGTGTTCATCGAATGGCTGCTGCCGGTCTTGAGGGCCGGCCTGCAGCTGCAGTAGCTCCACGCCATGCGTGGATGCATGCATCCGTGCCAACCAAGGTTGGCACCTACCGAGCGATGGCAAATCGCGGTAGATCCACGCCATGCGTGGATGCTTCTGTAGCGTCGAGCCATGCTCGACTCATCCCGTCATCGCGCGAAGAGCAGCCGAGCATGGCTCGGCTCTACAGAAAGCAGATCCCGCGAGCAGATCAATCCGGGCCATGCGTGGATGCAAGCCGCAGTGCCAACCAAGGTTGGCACCTACCAGAGGCGGTGGCCGTGGAACCCGGGGCGTTACGCCCCGGATTCATCGGGCTTCACCCGGAACCACGCCGCATACAGCGCCGGCAGGAACACCAGCGTCAGCACCGTACCGACGATCAGGCCGCCCATGATCGAGATCGCCATCGAGCCGTAGAACGCGCTGCGCGACAGCGGAATCATCGCCAGCACCGCCGCCAGCGCGGTCAGCACGATCGGGCGGAAACGGCGCACCGTGGCATCGATGATCGAATGCCAGCGGTCATGCCCGGCATCGATGTCCTGCTGGATCTGGTCGATCAGGATCACCGAGTTGCGCATGATCATGCCGGCCAGTGCGATCGTGCCCAGCAGCGCGACGAAGCCGAACGGCGCCCGGAACAGCAGCAGGAACAGGGTCGCGCCGATGATGCCCAGCGGCGCGGTCACCAGCACCATCGCTGCACGCGAGAAGCTGCGCAGCTGCAGCATCAGCAGCGTGGCCACCACCACCAGGAACAGCGGCATGCCGGCCTTGATCGAGTTCTGGCCACGTGCCGAATCCTCCACGGTACCGCCGGTTTCCAGCAGGTAACCACTGGGCAGCTCGGCACGGATGCCATCCAGTGTGGGCAGGATCTGATGAACCACGTCCAGCGCCTGCATGCCATCACTGATGTCGGCGCGCACGGTCACCGTCGGCAACCGGTTGCGGTGCCAGATGATGCCGTCCTCGAAGCCGTACTCCATCGTCGCCACCTGCGACAGCGTGATGCTGCCACCGTTGGCGGTGGGCATCGACAGGCTGGACAGCAGCTCCAGCTGGTTGCGCTCATCGGCCGGCCCGCGCAGCAGCATCTCGATCTGGCGATTGCCTTCGCGATACACGCTCACCGACTGCCCGGCCAACGAACTGGACAGGAACTGGCTGACCTGGGCGCTGCTAACGCCCAGCGCACGGGCGCGCTCCTGGTCGACCACCAGGCGCACCACCTTGCTCGGCTCGCTCCAGTCCAGGTTGACGTTCATCACGTGCGGGTTCTCCCGCACCTTGGCCTCGACCTGGCGCGCGATCGCCTGCACCTTCTCGATGTGCTCGCCGGAGATGCGCATCTGCACCGGATAGCCGACCGGCGGTCCGTTCTCCAGGCGGGTCACGCGCATCTGCACGTCCGGGAACTTCGGGATCACCTCGTGCAGCAGCCAGTCGCGGGTGCTCTCGCGCGCCTTGATGTCCTTGGCCAACACCACGAACTGGGCGAAGTTGGTCGCCGGCAGCTGCTGGTCCAGCGGCAGATAGAAGCGCGGCGAACCGGTGCCCACATAGGACACGTAGTTGGCAATGCCCTCGCGGCGGGACAGCAGCTTTTCCAGCTTCTCGGCCTGGGCCTGGGTCGAGCGCAGCGAGGCGCCCTCGGCCAGCTCGATGTCCACCATCAGCTCCGGCCGGGTCGAGTCCGGGAAGAACTGCTGGGGCACGAAGCGGAACATCATCAGCGAGAACACGAACAGGGCGATGGTCGCGGCGATCACCCACCAGCGATGGCGCAGGCAGGTATCGAGGAAGCGGCGGAAGCTGCGATAGAACGGGCGCTGGTACGGATCATGGTCGTGCCCGTGCTGCGGCGGCGCAATCAGGTTGGCCAGCGCCGGGTAGCGGTCGGCCCACTGCTGGCGCTTGGCGTGCCAGCGCGCGGACAGGCTGCCCGGCTTGGGCGGCTGCGGATTGAACAGGTCCGGCAGCATCTTGTCACCCAGGTAGGGAATGAACAGTACGGCCGCGATCCACGACACCACCAGCGCGATGGTCACCACCTGGAACAGCGAACGCGTATATTCACCGGTGCTCGATGCCGCCGTGGCGATCGGCAGGAAGCCGGCTGCGGTGATCAACGTACCGGTCAGCATCGGGAACGCAGTCGATTCCCAAGCGAAACTGGCCGCGCGCAGGCGGTCGTAGCCCTGCTCCATCTTGGTGGCCATCATCTCCACCGCGATGATCGCATCGTCCACCAGCAGGCCCAGCGCCAGCACCAGCGCGCCCAGCGAGATCTTGTGCAGGCCGATGTCGAAGTAGTGCATGACGAAGAAGGTCATCGCCAGCACCAGCGGAATGGTGACGCCCACCACCAGGCCGGTGCGCAGGCCCAGCGAGAAGAAGCTGACCAGCAGCACGATCACCACCGCCTCGGTCAGCACCTGCACGAACTCGCCGACCGACTCTTCCACCGATTGCGGCTGGTCGGACACCTTGCGCAGCTGCATGCCGGCCGGCAGGGTCTTCTGCAGCCGTTGGAACTCGGCATCAAGGTTGGCACCGAGCTTGAGGATGTCACCGCCATCCTTCATCGCCACCGCCAGGCCGATCGCCTCTTCGCCCATGAAGCGCATCTTCGGCGACGCCGGATCGGCGAAGCCGCGCTTGACCTCGGCGATGTCACCCAGGTGCACGGTGCGGTCGCCAGCACGGATCGGGAACTGGCGGATTGCTTCGATGTCGTTGAACTGGCCGGTCACGCGCAGCTGCACGCGATCGGTGGCGGTCTCGAAGAAGCTGGTGCCGGTGACCGCATTCTGGTCGGCAAGCGCCTGCTGTACCTGCTGCATCGACACACCCAGCGTGGCCAGGCGGGTGTTGGACAGCTCGATCCAGACCTTCTCGTCCTGCAGGCCGACCAGGTCGATCTTGCCGACATCGGGCACGCGCTGCAGTTCCAGCTGGATGCGGTCGGCGTAGTCGCGCATCACCGCGTAGTCGAAGCCCTTGCCGGTCAACGCATAGATGTTGCCGTAGGTGTCGCCGAACTCATCGTTGAAGAACGGGCCGACGATCTCGCGCGGCAGCGTCGCACGGATGTCGCCCACGCGCTTGCGCACCTGGTACCACAGGTCCGGGATCTGCCTGGAACGCAGGCTGTCGCGGGCCATGAAGATGACCTGCGATTCGCCGGGGCGCGAATAGGAGCGGATGAACTCGTACTCGCCGGTGTTCATCAGCGCCTTCTCGATCGGCTCGGTCACCTGGCGCGAGACCTGCTCGGCGGTGGCGCCCGGCCACAGCGTGCGCACCACCATCGCCTTGAAGGTGAATGGTGGATCCTCGGACTGGCCCAGGTGCTTGTACGACCACGCGCCGATCAGCGCGAAGGCCAGCATCGCGAACAGCACCAGCGGGCGATTGGCCAGCGCCCACTCGGAAAGATTGAAGCGGCGCACCGGCTTACTCCCTGGCCTTGGCGGCAGCGGCCGGCGCGGCCGGCTTCAGCACCGGGCGGTTCTGCCGGTCCACGGCGATCACCGGCTGGCCCGCTCGCAGCAGGTGGCCACCGGCGGCAACCACCCAGTCACCCGCGTTCACGCCGGACAGCACCGGCACGGTCTCGCTGCCAAACGCACCGGTGGTGACCGAGGCGGCCTTCAGCGTGCTGTTGGCCGGATCGACCACCCACACGCTGGCGGCACCGTTGACACCGCGCTGCAGCGCGCCCAGCGGCAGCTGCAGGGTACCGTGGCGACCGGCGCTGCTGTAGACGCGCGCGCTCTGGCCCAGTTCGACATCGGCCAGCGCATCGGCGGCCAGGCTGACGCGGGTGGCATAGGTGCGTGCCTGCGGATCGGCGGCGGCGGCAATCTCGCGGATCGTGCCCGGCAGGCGCTGCCCCGGGCGGTTCCACAGTTCCACCTCGACCGGCTGGCCGACCGCGTAGTCGCGGATGGTGGCTTCGGGCAGGTCGATCAGCACTTCGCGGCCACCGTCGGCGGCCAGGTTGAAGATGGTCTGTCCGGCGGACACCACCTGCCCAGCCTCGGCCTCGCGGCTGGCGATCACGCCGTCAGCCGGTGCGCGCAGCTGCGCGTAGTCGGCCTGGTTGCGCAGCACATCGAGGTTGGCGCGGGCGGCGTTGGCCTGACCCTGCGCCGCTTTGAAGGCGGCGGACTGCTGGTCCAGCTGCGAACGGCTGACCAGCTGCTGGTCGGCCAGCACCTGGTAGCGCTTGAGGTCGTCGCGGGCACGCACCAGGTCGGCCTCGGCCGCAGCCAGCTGCGCCTGCGAAGCGCGGGCCTGCAATGCGAAGTCGGCTGCATCCAGCTCGGCCAGCACGTCGCCCTTCTTTACCCGCTGCCCGGCATCGACATGGCGCTTGACCAGGTTGCCGCCGACGCGGAACGACAGCGGGCTTTCCTGGCGGGCACGCACCGTGCCCGGGAACGCCGCCGGCGCCTGTCCGGCCTGTTCGCCGGGGTGAACCACCAGTACCGGCACGGCCGCCTGCGGCGCCTGTTCCTGCCCCGAACAGGCTGCCAGCGCAGCCACCCACACCATACCGCCCATCCAGCGCACGATCTTCATCGGTCAACGTCCTGAAAACGCAGGGTTGCAACAAGGGGGAGCCGCGACTGCCGGCCCAATTTAATAAACCGGCCGGTATAGTATAAATATCGAACCGCTTGGTCTAGTATTGTCGCGATGAGTTCTTCCACTTCCCGCAAGCCGTCGGCCAAGCCTGCTGCCAAGGCCGCCGGACCCGGGCGCCCCAAGGATCTGGGCAAGCGCGCGGCGATCCTTGAAGCAGCCAAGGTACTGTTCATCGAACAGGGGTATACCGGCGTGAGCATGGACACCATCGCCGCCCAGGCCGGCGTCTCGAAGCTGACCGTGTACAGCCACTTCGGCGACAAGGAGACCCTGTTCTCCGAGGCCGTGCAGTCAAAGTGCATTGAAATGCTGCCCGATGCCCTGTTCGTGGCCGACACGGACGGCCCGCTGCGCGACCAGCTGATCGGCATCGGTCTGGCCTTCTTCGAACTGATCACCTCCGACGCGGCGATCTCGATCCAGCGCATGATGATGGCGCCGGAGACCGACGAACGCCTGCGCGAGCTGTTCTGGAAGGCAGGACCGGAACGTACCTGCGAGGCCCTGGCTGACTTCCTGCGGGCACGCGCCGAGCGCGGCGAGCTGGAAATCACCGACTATTCGCTGGCTGGCGAGCAGTTCCTGACCCTGGTCAAGGGCGAAGTGCACATGCATATGATGTGCGGCATGCCACTGTCACCGGTGGAATGCGACCCTCTTGCCCACGTGACCGCCAGCATCGACTTCTTCCTGCGCGCCTACGCGCCTACGCGCCGCGAGGGGCCGGAACAGCTGAATAACCAAAACTGAACGAACCGGAGGTCGCGATGACTTCCGGCACTGCGACCCCGGCCCCCGGCAGCTGATGCTCTGGGCGCGCCGCCGGCCTCCGGCACCGGTAAAATGGCCGGCCCACTGCGCTGGATTTGAACCTCATGACGATTGATTACGCCCACGCCCGCGAACTGATGGTGGAACAGCAGATCCGTCCCTGGGACGTGCTGGACATCAAGGTGCTCGACGTCCTGGCCCGCCTGCCGCGCGAGGCTTTTGTCGCCGATGCACACCGGGCACTGGCCTACGCCGATGTCGAACTGCCGATCGGCCACGGCCAGAAGATGATGAAGCCGGTCATCGAGGGCCGTACCCTGCAGGCGCTGGACCTGCAGCCGGGTGACGAAGTGCTGGAAATCGGCACCGGCAGCGGCTTCCTGGCCGCCTGCATCGGCGCGCTGGCGCGCGATGTGCTGAGCCTGGAAATCGACCCGGAGCTGGCCGCCGCCGCGCGTGCCCGCCTGGACGCTTCCGGCCTGGGCAGCAACGTCCGCGTGGAAGTGGCCGATGCCCTGTCCTGGCAGACCGAACGCCGCTTTGACGTGATCTGTGTCACTGGTGCGGTCGACGTGGTGCCGTCACAGTTCGCCTCGTGGCTGCGTCCGGGTGGCCGCCTGTTCGTGATCCACGGCCGCTCGCCGGCGATGGAGGCCCTGCTGGTCAAGGCCGACGGCAGCTCCGAGTCCCTGTTCGAGACCGATATCGATTACCTGCGTGGTGCCGCCCCGGCCCCCCAGTTCCACCTCTGAGTCCAAGGAAGCCGCAATGATCCGCCGATCCCTCGCTGTTGCGCTGGCCACTGCCCTGCTGCCGTTGTCCGCCCATGCCGCCGACCTGCTGCAGGTCTACGAAATGGCCCGCAACGGCGATCCGCAGCTGTCGGCCGCCGAATCGACCCGGCTGTACGACAAGGAAGGCGCCGTGCAGGCGCGTGCCGCCCTGCTGCCGCAGATCAACGGCCAGGCCGCGCTGAACCGCACGCGCAGCGAGCCGAACGCCGACGCCAACTCCGGCTCGTTCACCAACAAGCGCCGCACCTACACGATCGACGGCAGCCAGACGCTGTTCAACTGGACCCAGATCAACAACCTGCGCTCGCAGCGTGAGCTGAGCAAGGCGGCGGACTTCACCCTCGAATCGGCCAACGACAACCTGATCGTGCGCACCTCGGCGGCCTACTTCAACGTGCTGGTGGCGATCGAATCGCTGAACGCCGCGCAGACCAACGAAGCGGCCGCGAAGAAGCAGTTCGACTTCGCCGACAAGCGCCTGGAAGTGGGCCTGGCGCCGATCACCGACGTGCACGAAGCACGCGCCCAGTACGACCAGGCGCGTGCCAACACCATCATTGCGCAGAACACCCTGGCCGATAACTACCAGGCCCTGACCGAACTGACCGGCCAGCCGGTGACCAACCTGCGTGGCCTGCCGGCGGACTTCCGCCCGGAAGTGCCGGCCAACCGCGGCAACATCGATGAGCTGGTGCAGCAGGCCACCACCCAGAATCCGGCGCTGAAGGCGCAGGAGCTGAAGGTCAGTGCGGCCGAAGCTGGCGTGCAGGCTGCCCGCGGCGGCCATTACCCGACCCTGTCGCTGGGCGGCAGCTGGGGCAAGAGCGCGACCTGGGGCGACAGCACCGGCGCCGGCTCGTTGTCGCCGGACGCACGCACCAACAGCATCGGCCTGACCCTGAGCGTGCCGATCTTCTCCGGTGGTGCCACCCAGTCGGGCGTGCGCCAGGCGCTGGCCCAGCGTGACATCGCCCAGGACGGCTACGAGCAGCAGAAGCGTGCCCTGGACCGCAATACCCGCAATGCCTACCAGACCCTGGTGCAGGGCATCAGCGAAGTGGAAGCCCGCCGCTTGGCGGTGGTCTCGGCGCAGAGCGCGTACGACGCTTCGCAGGTCGGCCTGGAGGTCGGCACCCGTACCGTGCTGGATGTGATCCAGAACCAGCGCATCCTGTTCTCGGCGCAGCTGGACTACGCCCAGGCCCGTTACACCTTCCTGCAGAACCGCCTGCTGCTGAGCCAGTCGCTGGGTGCACTGGACGTGGCCGAGCTGCAGGACGTGAACCGCCTGCTGACCCAGGACGCGGGCAATCCGGCAACGACGACGCACTGAGCCGTCGCCAGCCGGCAACGAAAAGCCACCCGCGAGGGTGGCTTTTTTGTGCGCGATGCACGGCCATCAGCCGGGCCAGGCCCGCAGCCACCCGATGGCGGCCAGCATGCACAGTCCGGCGGCCACAGGCGCCAGCAGCGCAAGGCCACGTGCCAACGGTGACTGCCCGCGCAGTACGGCCAGGCACAGGGCGGCCATCACCACCAGCACGACCGGGCCGGGCAGCACCGGCAGGATGCCCGCGGGCACGCCGAAAGCCAGCACCGCCGCTGACAGAATCAACGCGACCGGCACCGCCTGCACATGCATGCCGATTGCTTCGTCATGCCGTGCCGGCCACAGCTGCATCGCCAAGCACAGGCCCACCCGCAGCAGCACCAGCAGCAGCGCGGCCAATCCGGCCGCGCCGGCCAGCGGCAGCAACGGCATCAGCCACTGCAACTGCGGGTGCGGTTGCAGGGCTACCGCCAGCGGTCGCGTGCTGTCCAATGCAGGGAACTCGACCAGCCCGGCCTGCAATGCAGCGACCACGATCAGCAACAGCATGGCCAGCAGCAGCATGCCCGCCAGCAGCCGCGACTGGCGCGCCTTCACCTGCCCGCCCAAGCCGGGAAATCCAACCGCCAGGCCCACGCTGGCGAACGCACCCAGCAGCGGCACGCTCGCCGCCAATACACCACCAAGCCCAAAGCGATAGGGAGCCGTCGCCTCCGGCAGCCAGGGAATCCAGTGCGCGTAGTGCATGTAACGGGCTGCCAGTGCCACCAGCAGCAGGCCGGTCCCGATCTTCATCGTCAACAGCGCACACGCCACCAGAACCATTCGTCGCCACGGCAGCAACCCGACCACACCAATCAGAAGCACCGCCAGGCTGGCCATCAGCGGACCCGGCACCGCGTAGTCGGCCTCGACGCCACAATAGGCCAGCAGTGCAAGCAGATGACGGGCCAGCGATTGCGCCACGCCACCCATGGTCGCCACCAGTTCCAACAACAGCGCGCCGCCGAGCACACCGGCGGATGCCCGGCCCCAGCACGCACGCAACACTCCCTGCAGGCCATCGACAGCCGGCAGCTGCTGGTTGAGGGCGTGCAGGCAATACAGCAGTGGCATCGTACCCAGTGCGGCCAGCAACAGGCTCAGCACGATGGCCGGCCCAGCCTCGGCCGCCGTGTGCTGGCCGATCAGCGCGACCACATTGCCCCCCAGCAGCAGCGTCAGCGCCACCACTGCAAGATGCTCCATGCCGGGCCGGGCATCACCGATGCCCTCCGGCCTGCTGCCCCCATCCATCGCAAGCTCCCTTGATATCCGTCCAAGCGCGGTCGACAGCAGGCTGGCAGCCTGCGCCGAAGGGCGATATCAGAATCCTTGCCGTGCACGCCGCGATGTGACCGCAGACACGCCCAGCGACGCGCACCCGGTTCTGTCGCGACAGAACTCCGCCCGCTAAGCAGAATTGATGCAGTCGATCACGTCAGTCGACGGACTGGGCGCAGGCCTGTGCGGGCGGTGGACTCAGCCGCGCGGCGGCGGCAGATGTGGCGCGACCAGGGCCAGCGTGCGCTGCAAAGCGCCACGGCCATTGCTGATCAACGTGCAGCCTGCCCGCGCCATGTCCTCGCGCGCCTGCGGGTCCTGGAGCAGGTGCTGCAGCAGGTCACCCACCGCTTGCACGTCATCGCCGATCAGCAAGGCACCGGCCTCACGCATGCGGCGGGAGATCTCGGCGAAGTTGTGCAGGTGGGGGCCGGTCACAGCCGCAGTACCCATTGCCGCCGGTTCCAGCAGGTTGTGGCCACCGATCGGCTGCAGGCTGCCGCCGACGAAGGCAACCTGCGCGCAGGCATAGAACGGCATCAGCTCGCCCAGGGTGTCGATGACGAATACATCCGTGCCGGCCTCGGGCCATTGCTTCGCACGACGGGTCGCCACGCTCCACCCCTGCTCGCGCGCCAGCGCCTCCACCTTCGGGAAGCGCTCGGGGTGCCGCGGCGCCCACAGCAACAACAGGTCGGGGTGCTGCTGGCGCAGGCGCCGATGCAGGTCGATCACCGCCTGCTCCTCGCCATCATGGGTACTGGCCGCGATCCACACCGGGCGCCCGGCGGGCACGCAGGCGTGGAACTGCTCGACGAAGCCCTGCACATCCGGCGTGGCGATATCGAACTTGAGGTTGCCCAGGGCCTGCACCTGTTCCCGCGCCGCCCCCAGCTGCACGAAGCGCGCGGCGTCGTCCTGCGACTGCGCGGCCACGCAGGTGACCGTGCGCAGCGCACGGCGGATCAGCGCCGCCAGCACCCGGTAACCGCGCAGCGAACGCGCAGACAGGCGGGCGTTGAGGATATAGACCGGAATATGGCGGTCGCGGCAGCCGAACAGCATGTTCGGCCACAGCTCGGTTTCCAGGATCAGCGCCAGGCTGGGCTGGAAGTGGCCGAGGAAGCGGTTGACGCTGCCCGGCACGTCGTACGGCAGATAGACGTGGTCCAGCGCGTCCCCCCACAGCGCACGCACGCGCTCCGAACCGGTCGGCGTGATGGTGGTGATGACCCAGCGGATGTCCGGACGCTGTTGGCGCAGGGCATTCACCAGCGGCGCGGCGGCATTGACTTCGCCCACCGAGACCGCATGCAGCCAGACCCGCGGCTGGCCGGTCGGCTGCGGATACGAGGCATAGCGCTCGTCCCAGCGCCGGAAGTATTCACGGACCCGGAAACCGCGCCAGACCAGGTGGTACACGGTGATCGGCAGCAGGATGTAGAGCACGGCCGAGTACAGGCCGCGCAGGATCCATTCGGCAGGGTCTTTGCGCATGCGGCAAGGATACGGGAGCCCCCCGGGAAAGACACGCTGCCGGGTTGGTAGAATGGCGCCATGTCCGATGCCACCACCGCCGTCCGTCCGTCGCTGCGCGATCCCCGCAACTGGCCGATGTTCGCCGCCATGCTCGGCGCCTTCGCCATCGCCCGCCTGCCGTGGATGCTGCAGCGTGCGCTCGGTCGTGGCGTGGGCTGGATCAGCTGGCGCCTGCTCGGCAGCCGCCGTCGCGCCGCCGAAGTCAACCTGCGGCTGTGTTTCCCGGAAAAGGACGAAGCGTGGCGCCAGCGCCTGGTGCGCGACAGCTTCGACGCACTGGGTGTGGGCGTGTTCGAGTGCATCCGCGCGTGGTGGGGCAGCATCGACCGCATCCGCCCACAGGTGCAGATCGAAGGCCTGGAACATCTGCGGCGGATGCAGGCCGAAGGCCGCGGCGTACTGCTGGTGTCCGGCCATTTCATGACCCTGGAGATGTGCGGCCGCCTGCTGTGCGACTACGTCGATCTTTCAGGCATGTACCGCAAGCACAAGAACCCGGTGTACGAGTGGGCGGTGAAGTTCGGCCGCCTGCGCTATGCCAAGGCGATGTTCGCCAACGAGGACATCCGCGCGACCGTGCGCCACCTGAAGAAGGGCGGCTTCCTCTGGTACGCGCCGGACCAGGACATGCGCGGCAAGGACACCGTGTTCGTGCCCTTCTTCGGCCATACCGCATCCACCATTACCGCCACCCACCAGCTGGCGCGGATGACCGGTTGTGCGGTGATTCCTTACTTCCACCGCCGCGAGGGCGGGAAGTACTTCCTGAAGATCGGCGCGCCGCTGGAGAACTTTCCCAGCGAGGATGTGGAAGCCGATACCACGCGGGTCAACCAGGCCATCGAAGCGATGGTGCGCGAGGCTCCCGACCAGTACCTGTGGATCCACCGCCGCTTCAAGCGCCAGCCCGGCGGCCGGAGTGATTTCTACAAATAACGGTGGGGCGGGAGGGTTTCGTCCACGCATGGCGTGAATTTGATGACGCGGAGCATTCTGAAGTAGATCCACGCCATGCGTGGATGCTCTAATCCGGGTGCCGGCACCTACAACGGCCAACGGCACCATGCGTGCGGGTACTCACCCAACGTGCCGGCCAGGCCCGCACGGACCGGATTGGCCAGGATGTACATCGCCTTCTCATGAAGGGATTCATCGCTGCGTACGGCATGATCGTGGTAACCGTGCTGCCACAGCGCCCCTCGTCGCTCCAATCGCCGGTTCAGCAGTCGGCTGCTGCGTGATTTGAGCAGGGCCATGCACTCGGCCAGGGTTCCACTGCGCAGTTCCATCAACCAGTGCAGATGGTCAGGCATCACCACCCAGGCGAGACTGTGGCTGAAGCCCCTACGCTCGACGAAGCGCAGGGTGTCGATTAGGATCGCCATGTTCGCCGCATCGGCGAATAACGGTTCACGGCCAAGGGTTGCCGTGGTCAATGAGTACACGTTGCCGGTTCGGGAATACCGACCGTAGCGGAGTCTGGGGCTGGCCATGCCTCCAGCGTGCGCGAACTGCCGGGGCACCGATAGTGGAGATGTCACCGTGTTCAGGTCGGGAAAGCCTCATCCACGCATGGCGTGGATCTACTGATCGACTCCATGGTTGATCCCTACCATGCGCGGATGCGCGGTCACTTCACCGGCGGGGAATCATCTGCGTCGCGGGCCAGCAGGCTGCCGGCGAACAGGGCTGCCAGCAGCACGGTCAGGCCGCCCCAGAACGCGGAATAGAACGCCAGATGCGTGTTGAGCGGGAACACGGTGACCGCCAGCGCCAGCATCGCAGGGCGGGCCCGGTCACGCGCGGCCGTCGGTGCATAGCGCCAGGCCCGCCAGGCCTGGGCCACGGCTGCCAGCCACAGCAGCAGGCCGATCACCCCGGTTTCTGCCAGGATTTCCAGCACGATCTGATGCGCGTGCAGGGCGGGAGCATCCCCCCATACCGCCAGCCCCTCTTCGGCCACGCAGGCGGGATAGGCATCGCGGAAACCGCGTGCGCCGACGCCGTTGAACGGGTGTTCTTCGATCATGCAGACGGCGGCTTCCCAGATACGCGCGCGCCCCGACAGTGCCTCGTCGACACCGCGTTCGCTTCCATCCCACGCCATCGCGGTACGCGCAAGGCGTTCGCGCAGCTGCGGCACGCCTGCGGTGAGCACGCCGGCGCCCAGCACGCCGAGCAGCGCCAGCAGCAGCATCCGCTTCACACCGAACTGGCGCACGCCGCTGTAGGCCAGCACCAGCGCGAAGGTGATCCACGACGCGCGCGAGCCGGCCAGCAGCAGCACGCAGCCCAGCGCCGCCGCGGCCAGTACCCAACCCGGATTGCCAAAGCGACGCGCCAGCGGCAACAACAGGAACGGTGAGAGACTGGCCAGGACCTGGCCGAACTTCAGGTTGCACGGCCCGAGTGCCCCACTGAGGCGATCGACCACGGCTGCCTCAGTGGCCGGGCACAACGCGTGACCACTCACCGCAAGCTTCAGCTGCTCAAGCGACCAGAACCACGGGCTGGTTCCGGCCAGCGCCTGCACCAGCGCATCCAGCGTCCATGCGCCGGTGATCAGCGCCAGGCCACCGAAGGTCAGCCGCCTGCGTTCCGGCGTGGCCACCGCGATCGCCACCAGCCACATGAAGGGCAGGTAGCGCAGGCCGGCAGCCGCCTTCGTCCACGACGCTGCCGGATCGATTGCATCAAACGCCGAGAACGCCTGCGGCAGCCAATAGCCGAGGAACAGGATGGAGGTCAGCGCCCACGCTGCCGTGCTCAACAGATGCGGGCGGCGCTGCAGGCGGCGCATGACCATGCGCGCGGCGGCGTAGACCGCGCCAAGGCCCAGCACGGTCTCCGCGATGCCCGGCAATGGCCACAGTGCTACGTACGTCAGCACCCACCACGGCGCCCAGCGCCCGGCGCGGTCGTCGCGCACGGTGACGGCGGAGTCAGCCAGCGAGGTCGGCATAGAGGCGGAGGGTATCGCGCTGCATGGCCTGCAGCGTAAACGGGATGCGGGTCGGCAGGAACGGCGGCTGCGCCAGCAGGGCCAGCGCACGTTCACCCAACGCGCGTGCATCGCCCAGCGGCACCGCGCCAGCGGGCTGCAGCTGCCGAAGCAGTTCGCCGACGCCACCATGATCCCAGCCCAGCACCGGACGGCCGACCGACAGCGCCTCGACCACGGTGCGGCCAAACGCTTCCGGTTTGTCCGACAGCTGCAGCACCAGATCGCTGGCTGCATAGGCCTGGGCGATGCGCGCGGTCGGCGTGCTGATCTGCACGGCGTCGGTCACGCCCAAGGCAGTGGCCTGCCGGCGCAGGTCGGCCACGTAGGCTTCGCGGCCCGGTTCATCGGTGCCCAGCATCCACAGCTGTGCCGGCACACCAGCTGCACGTACATCGGCGAGCAATTGCAGCGCATGGGCATGTCCCTTCAGCCGGGTGCCCCGCCCCGGCAGCAGCAGCAGCGGGCCCCCAACCTGCGCCAGCCACGGGTAGTCGGCTGCCAGCGCCAGTCGTGGCCGGCGGTCGGCGCGGGCCACGCGCGGAAACTGTGTGACATCGACGCCGCGCGGAATCACCTGCAGCTTCGCTTCGGGTACCGTCGGATAGTGCCGCTGCACGTAGTCGCGCACGGTGTTGGACACGCAGATCACGCGTTCACCGCTGGTCATCACCGCGCTGTAGCGACTGGGCGAATTCAACCCGTGCACGGTGGTTACCCAGTGCGGGCGCTGGGCGGCGGGCATGGCACGGATCGCGTACAGGCCCAGCCATGCCGGCAGCCGCGAACGGGCGTGCACGATGTCCGCGCCGACTTCAGCGAACAGGCGGCGCAGGGTCGGCAGGTGGCGCAGCGTCAGCAGCGATTTGCGGCCGATGTCGAGGGTGAGGTGCTCGGCACCGCTATCGAGCAGGGGCTGCACCAGGCGGCCACCGGCGGAGACCACCAGCGCACGATGGCCGGCAGCGACCAGGGCCGCAGCGATTTCCAGGGTCGAGCGCTCGACACCGCCGGAGTGCAGCGCCGGCAGCAACTGCACCACGGTCAATCGGCGCATCGAAAAGGCCGCCGTTTAGTCGGCCAGCACGAACACGGAACCGCAGTACGGGCACTGCGCTTCGCCATTGGGCTCGTCCTCGATCGGCAGGTATACGCGCGGATGCGAGTTCCACAGCGCCATTTCCGGGGTCGGGCAGCTCAGCGGCAGATCGCTGCGGTGCACGGTGTAGCGCTTCTCGGCGTTGGCGGGCGCAGTGGCGGTATGGCTCATGGCGGATGTCGATGAACGGGTTGCGAGGCCTGTGATTCTAGCATCCGGGCCGCCCCGACATTGCGCAACAACAGGTCTTTGCCCGCCGCAGGGCGTCTCCTTGCGCGGTTGCGCGGCAGATCCAAGGCCTCGCACTGGCGGAAATCCTTCAATCGATCCAGCGGGTTCACGCTGGAAACCCGCCGACTGCGAAATTTGCCGCATTTGGATCGAACTAAATGGCACTTGTCAGGCTGCTGCCGCTGTTGCAGGATCGGGCCAGGCCGTGAATCGGCCCACCCCAATCCGACCCGATCGCATGGCCCGCCCCCACCGGACCGGCATCGCCTCTTCCACTGCCCTCCCGGCGGGCGGAGCGATGCTGTCCGTGGTGTCCGCCGATGCGGGTTCTGCCTGCCGCCTGCCTCTCGGGAGACCCTTGCATGACCCTGTCTGATCCACGCCGCGCCCTGCTTCCGCTCGCTCTGGCCCTGGCCTGCGTGACCACTGCGATGCCGGCGCTGGCGCAGGGGCTGCACACCTCGTTCGAACCGGGCGAGCCTGTCCCGGCGCAGGCCACCAGTGCGCTTCAGGTCACGATCGGCAATGGACCGGCCGCGCCCTACGCCGCCAAGCGCAACGCCGGCTACAGCGGCCTGCATGCGCTGCGCTACAGCAGCCAAGGCGGCAGCGCGCGGCGCGAACTGTTCAAGGCCGACCTGCCCATCGAGGCCGATACCACGCTGTCGTGGCTGGTGCTGCCGGAAATCGTCGGCAAGGACACCGTCGCCTCGACCTATGTATCGCTGGACCTGCTGCTGGACGATGGCAGCCGCGTTTCGGCTGGCACGGCACGCGACCAGCATGGCGTGGCCCTTGGCGCCCATGCGCAGGGCGAGTCGAAGACGCTGTACCCACAGCAGTGGGCGCGCAAGGCGGTGCGGCTGGGCGACGTGCCCGCGCTGAAAGGCCGCCGCGTGGTGGCGATCGAGCTGGAGGTGGCCAGTGCCGAAGGTGCGCCGGTCTCCGGCTGGATCGACGACGTATGCCTGGATGCGCAGCCGCGCCAGCAGCCGCAGCGCGTCTCGGACTGGGTGCTGACCACACGCGGCACCCAGGCCAACGGAACGTTCTCGCGCGGCAACAACCTCCCGGCCACGGCGGTGCCGCACGGGTTCAACTTCTGGACCCCGGTGACCGATGCCGGCGCACTGAACTGGCTGTACCGCTGGAACGAACAGAACGATGCGCAGAACCGCCCGCAGCTGCAGGCGCTGGCACTGAGCCACCAGCCCAGCCCGTGGATGGGCGACCGCCAGACCTTCCAGGTGATGCCTTCGGCCAGCCGTGGCGCGCCGGACGCCGACCGCCGCAAACGCGCGCTGTCGTTCGACCGCCGCCACGAAAGCGCCCGCCCGTACCGTTACGACGTGCGCTTTGACAATGGCATCGCTGCCGCCATCGCGCCGACCGATCATGCCGCACTGTTCCGATTCGACTTCCCCGAGGGCGGCGACGCCAACCTGCTGTTCGACAATGTCGATGCGCGCGGTGGCCTGACCCTGGACGCCGCCACGCAGACGCTGTCCGGCTACACCGATACGCGCAGCGGCCTGTCCAACGGAGCCAGCCGCATGTACGTGGTGGCCAGCTTCGACAAGCCGTGGCGCAGCAGCGGCCGCCTCGACACCGGCCGCCCGACCGGCTACATCAAGTTCGACGCCGGCAGCGACCGGCGGGTGACGATGCGCATCGCCACCTCGCTGATCTCGGTCGAGCAGGCGCGGCACAATCTGGCACTGGAAATCAGCGCTGCCGATACGCTGGAGAGCGTGGCCAGCCGTGCGCAGGATGCATGGGACGCGCGCCTGGCCCGTTTCGACATCGGCAACGCCAGCGACGACCAGAAGACCACGCTGTACTCCAGCCTGTACCGGCTGTACCTGTACCCCAACTCCGGCCATGAAAACGTGGGCAGCGCGGCCCTACCCGACTGGCGCTACGCCAACCAGGCCAGCGCCAGCGATGACAACACCGATGGCAGCGCGACCCGCAGCTATGCGGCCGTGCGCGACGGCAAGGTCTTCGTCAACAACGGCTTCTGGGATACCTTCCGCACCACCTGGCCGGCCTATGCGCTGTTTACGCCCGACGATGCCGGCCAGCTGGTGCAAGGCTTCATCGAGCAGTACCGCGCCGGCGGCTGGATCGCGCGCTGGTCGTCGCCGGGCTACGCCGACCTGATGGTCGGCACCAGCTCGGACGTGGCCTTCGCCGATGCCTGGCTGAAGGGCATCGGCGGCTTCGATCCGGCCGAGGCCTACGCCGCCGCGCTGAAGAACGCGACCGTGGTCCCGCCCGACCGTCATGTCGGCCGCAAGGGCATGGACCGTTCGACCTTCCGTGGCTACGCCAGCGCGGACGTGCACGAAGGCATGTCATGGACGATGGAAGGCGCGCTCAATGACTTCGGCATCGCCAACATGGCCGATGCACTGGCCAAGCGCGCCACCACGCCGGCTGCACGCGAGCGCTACAGCACCGAGGCCGAGTACTTCCGCTATCGCGCCGCCAGCTACGCGACCATGTTCGACCCGGCCGCCGGCTTCTTCCAGGGCCGCAAGGCCGATGGCCGCTGGCGCGTGGACGCCAAGGATTACGACCCGCGCGTATGGGGCCACGACTACACCGAATCCAATGGCTGGACCTTCGCCTTCACCGCCGCCCACGATGGCGAAGGCCTGGCCGCGCTGTACGGTGGCCGCGACAAGCTGGCGGCGAAGCTGGATGCCTTCTTCGCCACGCCGGAAACCGCCGACCCGGCACTGGCCGGCTCCTATGGCGGCACCATCCACGAGATGACCGAAGCGCGCGACGTGCGCATGGGCATGTACGCGCACAGCAACCAGCCGGCGCACCACATCCCGTGGATGTACCTGTACGCCGGGCAGCCGTGGAAGACCCAGCAGCATGTGCGCGAGATCCTGTCGCGGCTGTATGTGGGCAGTGAGATCGGCCAGGGCTATCCCGGTGACGAGGACAACGGCGAGACCTCGGCGTGGTACGTGCTGGCATCGCTGGGCCTGTACCCGCTGCGCATGGGCGCACCGGAGTACGTGATCGGCTCGCCGGCCTTCGAACATGCGCGCGTGGAACTGCAGGGTGGTGCCGTGCTGACCGTGAACGCGGCCAACAACTCGCGTGAGAACGTCTACGTGCAGTCGCTGACGATCAACGGCAAACCGTGGACGAAGACCTGGGTGCCGCACGAGCTGATCGCCAAGGGCGCGACCCTCGACTTCGTGATGGGCCCCCGTCCCTCGCGCTGGGGCAGTGGCGTGGATGATGTGCCGCGCTCGTTGACCGCACGCGGCCAGCGCCCGCAGCTGCTGCACGACCTGCTCGGCAGCGGCGCGAAGGCGACGTTGGCCGATGGCCGCGCCCTGCCCGCGCTGGTCGATGACGATGCCGGCACGACGGTGGGCCTGGGCGGCGGTGCAACCATCGCGCTGGCCGGCCTGGCTGAGGGCACCCCGACGATGTACACGCTGACCAGCGGTGACAGCCGTATCCAGGGCGGTGAGTGGACACTGGAGGCGCGCAACGGCAGCGGCAGCTGGGCCGTGCTCGACCAGCGCAGCGGCGAAGACTTCGAATCCGCCCGCCAGACCCGTCTATTCCGCATTGCAAAACCCGGTCGCTACAGCGAATACCGCCTGCGCCTGGCGGCACCGGCACGGCTGCCGCTGGCGGAGATCGAACTGCTGGCGGCCGGCACCGTACAATGAGCGGCATGCGCTTCCGTTTTCTGCCCTTGGCCCTTGTTGCCCTGTCCTTCTCCAGTTTCGGCCAGACCCAGGCGTTCGATACGCAGCTGACCCGCGACGGCGTGACGCTGAACTACCAGGACGCCCGTGGCGCCCTGGCCGCGCCGCAGCGCAAGCGGGTGATCGATACGTTCTTCTTCGCCTACCTGCGCGAACGTGCGGACTTCCACCCGGCCGCGCCGGCGATGGTGCGCATCGTGATCGACCCGGCCTACACCGGCATCGCCTTCGTCGGTGACAAGGACCAGGCCGCAACGATCACCATCAACCCGGGTTGGCTTGCGCAGCACCCCAACGACATCGACCTGGTCACCCATGAGGCCATGCACATCGTGCAGGGCTATCCGGGCTATGGCGACGCACGGGTGCCGGGTTGGCTGGTGGAGGGCATCGCCGACTACGCACGCGACCGCTACGGCATGGACAATGCCGCTGCGGGCTGGGCACTGCCGGGCAAGGTCGAGACGGGGCAGAACTTCGACAGCGGCTACCGGGTCACCGGTGCGTTCCTGAAATGGGCCGACGCCGAACATCCGGGCCTGGTGCTGGCACTGGACAAGGCCCTGCGCGACGGCCGCTATGCACCGGTGCTGTGGCAGAAGCACACCGGCAAGGCACTGCCTGCGCTGTGGACGCAGTATGCCAAGCCGCGTTCGGATGCACCGCCGCCGGCACCAGCGCGCCGCGGCAAGCGGCGCTGAGCCCCAACGCACTTTACGTTCGCCGGGCATTGCCCGGCGCTACCGCATCGCGGCCTCAGCGCGACTGCACGAAGCCGGCGTACAGCGCGAACAACTGCTGGAAGTACCGCCGCGTCACTCGATTGCGCATGACACCCTCGTCCATGGAAAGTTGGTCGGGCCCAGGGTGGGGAGGCCGGTCCGGTCCCTTCCCACGGCCAGGCCGCGTGGGCGTATTGGGCCGCAGCGGCGTTGCAGGGAAATGACCGGGGTGCGTAGCGCGTGTGGCAGCGGTGGGACCGGCATCGGGACCGGTAGAGTCGACTGTTAGTCGACTATCGCGCGATCGCGCGGGATTTTCGGTGGTTGTAGGAAAGGCAGTCGACTAACAGTCGACTCTACCCGTTTCCGCTGGGCGGAAACGAAACGCGCCCCGAAGGGCGCGTTTCTGCAGATCGCAGCGGAACGAAGGCTTACGCCTTCTTTTCCGCTTCGATCTGCTTGCGGATCTGCGCATCGACCGCCGCAATCGCGGTCATGTTCAGGATCCGGCGCGAGGTCGCGCTGGTGGTCAGGATGTGCACCGGCTTGTTCACGCCCATCAGGATCGGACCGATCGCCACGCCGTCGGTGAACACGCGCACCAGGTTGTAGGCGATGTTGGCCGCTTCCAGGTTCGGCAGCACGAACAGGTTGGCTCGGCCCTGCAGGGTCGAGCCCGGCAGCAGCTTCTGGCGCAGCGCTTCATCCCATGCGGTGTCGCCCTGCATTTCGCCATCCACGTTCAGGCGCGGGTTGCGCTTGAGCAGCAGCTCGCGCACCTGGCGCATCTTCAGTGCATCCTTCGAATCGTGGCTGCCGAAGTTGGAGTGCGAAAGCAGCGCCACCTTCGGCTCGATGCCGAACAGCTTCATGCGGTAGGCCGCCTGCAGGGTTGCTTCGCACAGCTGCTCGGCGGTCGGGTCTTCCTGCACGTGGGTATCGACGAAGAAGAACACGCCCTGCTGGTTGATCACGCCGGTCATCGCCGAGGTCGAGGTGACCTTCGGCTCCAGCGGCAGCACGCTGCGCACGTAGCCCAGCTTCTTGTGGAAGCGGCCGACGATGCCGGTCAGCATCGCATCGGCTTCGCCACGGGCCACCATCACCGCTGCGATCAGGGTCGGGCGCGAACGCATCAGGTTCTTCGCCGCGGCCACGGTCACGCCACGGCGGCCGGTCAGGGCGTGGTAGTACTGCCAGTATTCGTTGAAGCGCGGGTCGTCGTTGATGTTGGTGACTTCAACGTTCTCGCCGATCTTCAGGCGCAGGCCGAGGCGCTCGATGCGCGACTCGATCACTTCCGGGCGGCCGATCAGGATCGGATGCGCCAGGCCGTCATCGACCACGTTCTGCACCGCCTGCAGCACCACTTCCTCTTCGCCCTCGGCGTACACCACGCGCTGCTTGTCGCTGCGCGCGCGGTCGTACACCGGCTTCATCATCAGGCTGGTGCGGTAGACGAACTGGGCCAGCTTGTCGCGGTAGGCGCCCATGTCCTCGATCGGGCGCGAAGCCACGCCCGAGTCCATCGCGGCCTGGGCCACGGCCGCCGACAGCTCCACCAGCAGGCGGCGGTCAAACGGACGCGGGATCAGGTATTCACGGCCGAAGCTCGGGGTCTCGCCGCCATAGGCCGAGCCCATGTCGGTGGCCGCGCGGCGCGCCAGCGCGGCGATGGCACGCACGCAGGCGATCTTCATTTCCTCGTTGATCGCAGTCGCGCCCACGTCCAACGCACCACGGAACAGGTACGGGAAGCACAGCACGTTGTTGACCTGGTTCGGGTAGTCCGAGCGGCCGGTGCCGATGATCGCGTCCGGACGGGCGGCGCGCGCCACCTCCGGCATGATTTCCGGAGTCGGGTTGGCCAGCGCGAAGATCACCGGATCCGGGGCCATGGTCTTGACCATCTCGGCGGTCAGGATGCCCGGTGCCGACAGCCCCAGGAAGATGTCCGCGCCGTCGACGATCTCGGCCAGGGTGCGCTTGTCGGTATCGCGCGCATAGCGCTGCTTTTCCGGGTCCAGGTCGGTACGGCCGGTGTGGATCACACCCTCGCGGTCGAAGGCCAGGATGTTTTCCGGCTTCAGGCCCAGCTGCACCAGCATGTTCACGCAGGAAATGCCGGCGGCGCCCATGCCCGTGGTCGCCAGCTTCACGTCCTCGATCTTCTTGCCGGTGATCGCCATGGCGTTGAGCACCGCTGCGCCGACGATGATCGCCGTACCGTGCTGGTCGTCATGGAACACCGGGATCTTCATGCGCTCGCGCAGCTTGCGCTCGACCACGAAGCACTCCGGCGCCTTGATGTCTTCCAGGTTGATGCCGCCGAAGGTCGGCTCCAGCGAGGCGATGATGTCGACCAGCTTGTCCGGGTCGGTTTCATCCACTTCGATGTCGAACACATCGATGCCGGCGAACTTCTGGAACAGCACGCCCTTGCCTTCCATCACCGGCTTGCCGGCCAGCGCGCCGATGTTGCCCAGGCCCAGCACCGCGGTGCCGTTGGAGATCACCGCCACCAGGTTGCCGCGGGCGGTCAGCTCGCTGGCCTGCTGCGGGTCGGCCTTGATCGCTTCACAGGCATACGCCACGCCCGGCGAATACGCCAGCGACAGGTCGCGCTGCGTCAGCATGGGCTTGGTAGCGGAAACCTTGATCTTTCCCGGGGGGGACATCCGGTGGTAATCGAGGGCGGCCTGTTTGAAATCTTCGTTGGACATCGATGTGGGTTACATGAATGGGCAGAAGGGACAGGGGATCATACCCCCGTTGGAGCGTCTGGACCTGTCGCTATCCTGTCGCAGCCATGCTGCGACCGCACAATTCCGTGCCGTATGCGGCGGGGCCCCAGACCAGCATCGGCGTTGCCCATGACAGTCATGGGACGCCTTGAAACGCCGCGGGGCCGTACCACTGTCGTGGCCGGCCCCGCGGTACCACACACCTGGATCAGCCCTTGGCCGGCAGCGCCTCGGGCAGCGCATCGACCGGCGGCGGCAGTTCGCTCTCGCGGCCGTCCAGCGCCAGCTGCAGGCGGTTGCGGTCCAGCGCACCTTCCCAGCGCGAGACCACCACGGTGGCCACCGCATTGCCGATGAAATTGGTCAGCGAGCGGCATTCGCTCATGAAGCGGTCCACGCCCAGGATCAGCGCCATGCCGGCCACCGGCACCTCCGGCACCACGGCCAGGGTGGCGGCCAGGGTGATGAAACCGGCGCCGGTGACACCGGCCGCGCCCTTGGAGCTGAGCATCGCGACCAGCAGCAGGGCGATCTGGTGTCCCAGGGTCAGTTCGGTGTTGGTGGCCTGGGCGATGAACAGTGCCGCCAGGGTCATGTAGATGTTGGTGCCGTCCAGGTTGAACGAGTAGCCGGTCGGGACCACCAGGCCCACCACCGACTTGCTGCAGCCGGCGCGTTCCATCTTCTCCATCAGCGACGGCAGCGCCGACTCCGACGAAGAGGTGCCCAGCACCAGCAGCAGCTCGGCCTTCAGGTAGCGCGCCAGCTTGAACACCGAGAAGCCACACAGTCGGCAGACCAGGCCCAGGATCACCGCCACGAACAGGAAGGCGGTGAGGTAGAACGAGCCCACCAGCCAGGCCAGGTTGATCAGTGAGCCGACGCCATACTTGCCGATGGTGAAGGCGATCGCGCCGAAGGCACCGATCGGGGCGGCCTTCATCAGGATGTGCACCAGCTTGAACACCGGGGCGACCAGCGCCTCCAGGAAGTTCACGATCGGCCTGCCTTTCTCGCCCACCGAGGCCAGCGCGATGCCGAACAGCACCGCGATGAACAACACCTGCAGGATGTTGCCATCGACGAAGGCGCTCACCAGCGTCTTCGGGATGATGTCCATCAGGAAGCCGACCAGGGTCAGGTCATGCGACTTTTCGACGTAGCTGTGCACCGCGGTCTGGTCCAGCTCGGCCGGGTTGATGTTCATGCCGGCGCCGGGCTGCACCACGTGCGCCACGATCATGCCGACGATCAGCGCCAGCGTGGAGAAGAACAGGAAGTACGCCATCGCCTTGGCAAACACCCGGCCCACCGTGCGCAGGTGGGTCATGCCGGCGATGCCGGTGACGATGGTCAGGAAGATCACCGGTGCGATGATCATCTTCACCAGGTTGATGAAGGCATCGCCCAGCGGCTTCATCTTTTCGCCCACCAACGGTTCGTAGTGGCCGAGGATGGCGCCGAGGACGATCGCCACGATCACCTGGAAGTACAGCTGGCGATAGATCGGCAACGGCTTTGCAGGCGCCGGGGCTGCGGTCGGGATGTGCATGGCGGACTCCGGAAGGGGCGTTTTCAGGCACGTACGGCCCCGGGACTGCACGGGAACCGCTACCGTGGAAACTGATCGCCCTGTGCTGCACGCGCAGGAGGTGCGACCAATGGACGCCTTTGTACGCGCTGGGCACGTCGGCGCAGATAACCTATTGGTACTAGCCCCCCGGTTCAGGTGGCGCAGGTGCCTACACTGGCGCCACACCGCCCAGACACGGGAAGGCCGGTGGCCCGGGCTGAACGGCCGGGCGCGTCCTTGCGAAAGTTTCGGCCCCTGCGGCCGTTGTTGTCCTGTCCACACGCAATCCGAGAGAGCCGCACCCAACATGCGCCCGAATCCCACCTTGCTGGCCCTGTCGCTGGCCGCCCTTCCCGCCTTCGCCTCGGCCGCCGATTTCGACAACTGGCCGACCAAGTACGCCTTCGGCGACGGCACCGAACTGGCCGCTACCGCCAACATCGCCTACGACTACAACGATTTCTCCTCGGGCAGTGGCCTGGAGGATGACGACGCGGTGCGTCGCAAGGAGTTCGGTGCGACGCTGAAGAAGAAGGGCGTTTACGACGCGATGGTCTACTACGACTTCCAGTCCGATACCTGGCTGGACGTGTTCGTGCGCTTTGAAAGCAAGGCCTTCTTCGGCCGCGACATCGGCCGCTTCCGCTTCGGCTACATGAAGACCCCGGTCGGCCTGGACGCGAACACCTCTTCGCGCGCCGGCAGCTTCCTGGAAACCGCGCTGCCCGTGCAGGCCTTCTACGCCGGCCGCCGCACCGGCGTGGAATGGGTGCTGGAGCGCCCGCAGTACCTGCTGCAGGCCGGCGCCTATGGCGGCAAGGACCTGCAGGGTGACAACCCCGGCACCACCCAGGCCGTGCGTGCGGTGTGGACCCCGGTGAAGGCGCCGGGTGACGTGATTCACCTGGGCCTGGCCTATTCGCAGGAGAATCCGCGCGGCTACAGCGATGGCCGTGACGTGCACCACGAGGCCAGCGCGCGCTTGCGTGCACGCCCGGAAGCCGGCCTGACCGACATCCGCTATGTCGATTCCGGCGCGCTGGTCACCGCCGACCAGATCCGCCGCACCGGCCTGGAAGGCATCTGGATCCGCGGTCCGTTCTCGCTGCAGGCCGAAGCCCTGCGTGCCACGGTCACCCGCCATGACGGCAAGCCCGACTACACCGGCAGCGGCCAGTACGCGATGGCCAGCTGGGTGCTGACCGGCGAGTCGCGCCCGTACAACGCAGGTGCCGTGGCCAACATCAAGCCGGCGCACGACTACGGCGCGGTGGAACTGGTGGCCCGTTACAGCCGCTTGGACCTCGACGATGGCAGCATCCTTGGTGGCCGCCAGCACGACCTGACCCTGGGCGCGAACTGGTACCTGACCAGCCACTTCAAGTTCCAGGCCAACTATGTGAAGGTCGACGCCAGCCGTCGCGGTGTGCACAGCACGCCGGAGATCTTCGAACTGCGCGCGCAGATGCACTTCTGACCCCTTCCACGTCAGACCCCGGCGGGCGTGCACGTCACGCCCGCCGGCCCTGCGTAGACTGCCGCCATGTACCGGCTCAGCCGCCACCGGATGCTGTTGCTGACCCTCCTGGTGATGGTCGGTGGCACCGTGCTGTGTGCGGTCGCCGCCGGCCACTACGCCTGGCGGCGCGCCCTCGGCGAGGAAAGCAGCCAGGTGCAACGCCAGCTGCAGCTGTACGGCCAGGGCCTGCAGCAGCGCATCGACCGCTTCGGCACGTTGCCGCAGGTACTGGCGCTGGATCCGGATCTGCTGCACGCCCTGCGTGTGCCGCCCTCGCCCACCGAACAGCAGCGGCTGAACCTCAAGCTGCAACGCGCCAATGAAGTCACCCGTGCCTCGACCCTGACCCTGGTCGGCCACGACGGCGTGGCAGTGGCGGCCAGCAACTGGGACCAGCCGACCAGCAACGTCGGCGAGAACTACAGCTACCGCCCCTACTACCGGCAGGCACTGGCGCAGGGCCGCGGCCGCTTCTACGGCATCGGCATGACCACCGGCGTACCCGGCTACTACCTGTCGCAGGCCATCGAGGAAGGTGGCAAGCGGCTCGGCGTGGTGGTGATCAAGGTCGAGCTGTCGGCGCTGGAACAGGAATGGTTGAGCAGCCCGGACGTGGTGCTGGCCAGCGACGACCATGACGTGGTGTTCCTGGCCAACCGTGACAGCTGGCGCTACCGCCTGCTGCGCCCGCTGGGCGCCGATGAGCGCCGCGAAATGCTGGACGCCCGCCAATACGCCGACCGCGCGTTGCAGCCATTGCGCGCGCGTACTGAAGACGTGCTTGCCGATGGTGGCCGCATGGTGCGCCTGCTCGATCCCGTACTGCCGCAGCCGATGCTGTGGCAAAGCCTGCCGCTGCCCGCCGAAGGCTGGAACCTGCATCTGCTGCACGACGCCGGCGCCGCCACCGCCGCCGGCCGCGCGGCCGCACTCACCGGCGGTGCCGCGTGGCTGGCGCTGGGCTTCCTGGTGCTGTTCGTGCAGCAGCGCCGACGCCTGGCCAAGCATCGCCTGCGCAGCCGCCGCGAACTGGAAACCCTGCTCAAGCAGCATGCACAGGAACTGCGCACCGCACAGGATGGCCTGCTGCAGGCGGCCACCGACGCCGACAGCGGACTCAGCCGCAGCCTCGAACACCTGCCGCAGGGCGTGGTGGTGATCGACCGCGAACTGCGCCTGGTCGCGTGGAATTCGCGCTATCTGGAACTGTTCCGGTTCCCGGCAGACCTGGTCCGCGTGGGCCGGCCGATCGAGGAGTTGTTCCGCTTCAACGCACGCCGTGGCCTGCTCGGTCCGGGCCCCGTCGATGAAGCAATCGAGCGTCGCCTGAACCACCTGCGCAGCGGCCGCCCGCACATGCGCGAGAGCGAGAAGGACGACGGCACGGTGCTGGAGATCCGTGGCAATCCGCTGCCTGACGGCGGCTTCGTCACCAGCTATGCCGACATCACCAGCTACAAGAACGCCGCGCGCGAACTGCGCTCCCTGGCCGATGCGCTGGAACACCGCATCGCCGAACGCACCCGCGACCTGGACGAAGCACGCCGCGAAGCCGAGCAGGCCAACCGCTACAAGACCCGTTTCGTTGCCTCGGCCGTGCACGACCTGCTGCAGCCCCTCAACGCGGCGCGCATGTTCGTCTCGGTGCTGCGCGGCAAGCTGAGTGACCCGGCGCAGCAACAGACCAGCGACCACATCGATGCTGCATTGGCCGCGCAGGATGCGATCCTCAACAGCCTGCTGGATATCGCGCGCCTGGAATCGGGCAGCCTGCCCACGCGCGTACAGGCGTTCCGGCTCGGGCCTTTGCTGCAGACGCTGGCACGCGAGTTCGGCATCGCCGCGCAGTCACGTGGGCTGGTGGTCGACTGGGTCGATACCGCTGCGGTGGTGGTCAGCGATGAAGCGCTGCTGCGCCGCATCCTGCAGAACTTCCTGTCCAACGCACTGCGCTACAGCGAACGTGGCCGCGTGCTGCTCGGCTGCCGTCGCCGCGAAGGCCTGCTGTGGATCGAAGTTCACGACCAGGGCCCCGGCATTCCCGATGCGCTGCAGGGCGAGATCTTCGAGGAGTTCCGCCGCCTGCACGACGGCCAGCAGCGCGGCGCCGGCCTTGGCCTGGCGATCGTCGACCGCATCGGTCGGCTGCTCGGCCACCCGATCCGCCTGCGCTCGCAGCTGGGCCGGGGCAGCGTGTTCGCGGTGGGCGTGCCGTTCGGCGAAGCCAGCGCGATTCCCGCTACTGCTCCTGTGCCGGTGCTGATGCAGGAACCGGCCGCGGACAACCCGCTTCGCGGTCGCCGGGTGTGGGTGATCGACGACGATCCGCACGTCTGCGCCGCCAGCCGCGCGCTGCTGGAGCGCTGGGGCTGCGAGGTGGCGCTGGCCGACGGCCCGCAGGCGGCGCTGCAGCTGGCGGCAACAGGCGCGGTGCCAGAGCTGGTGCTGCTGGATGTGCGCATGGGTGACCACCATGGCCCGGTGCTGTACGAGACATTGGCAAAGCTGTGGCAGGCCCGTCCGCCGGTGGTGCTGGTCACCGCCGAGCGCGATGCGGGATTGCGTGAGATGGCTGCCGAACGCGGTTGGGGAATGATGGCCAAGCCGGTGAAGCCGCCGGCGCTGCGGGCGCTGATGAGTCAGTTGCTGATCCGGCATCGCGGATAGTTTCCAGCCAACAGCGCAGCCCCTCGTGGGTGGTCGCGCAAAGCAGTTCATCGGTGGGGCCGGGTAGATGGGCTGCACAGGGGGCGCTGCAAGTACGTCCCTGTGCAGCCCATCTACCCGGCCACGGACACGTTCCGTGCGCGTCCACCCTCGGAGAAGAAAAAAGATCAAAAGCGGGTCGCGCGCTGCGCTTGCTCGTGTAGAGCCGAGCCCATGCTCGGCTGCTTTCCGGCCGGTCCGCGAAGCCGAGCGTGGGCCCGGCTCTACAAAAGGCGGCCTGACAGCCTGCTTTTGCTTTTGATCTTTTTTCTTCTCCGTGGGTGGCAGGCCACCGAAATCTGTCAGAGGCCGGTCGCAGCTTCTGCTTTCAGCGACCAACCCAAACCCACCCACGAGGGGCTGCGCCGTTGGCCGGAAACTACAACCCGATGCCGGCGTCGCCCTCAGGCTCCAGCGCCTTCACCAGTACCGCTGCCTGTGTGCGGCTGTGGCATTCGAGCTTCTTCAGGATCGCAGTGACATGTACCTTCACCGTGTTCTCGGCCAACCCCAGCGTGTAGGCGATCTGCTTGTTGAGCAGGCCATCGGCCAGGCACAGCAGCACACGGAACTGCTGCGGGGTCAGCTGGGCCAGGCGGCTGGCCAGCAGTGCGTCGGCCTCGGAGCGTTCGGCGGCCATCGCCGGGAACCACAGGCCACCATCGAGCACCGCCTGCACCGCCTCGCCGATGGTCTCGGCCGGAGCAGACTTTGGAATGAAACCCGCCGCGCCGAACTGCTGGGCACGACGGATCACCCGCGGATGGTCGTTGGAGGAGAGGATCACCACCGGAATGTCCGGATGCGAGCCGCGCACGTGCAGCAGCGCGGAGAAACCGTGCGCGCCGGGCATGGTCAGGTCCAGCAGCACCAGGTCCACATCCGGGTGGGCATCCAGCGCTTCGGCCAATGCCTCGGCGCTGGCGACTTCGCGCACCTGCGCCAGCGGCAGGCTCTGCCGCAACGACTGCACCACCGCCGAACGCAGCAGCGGGTGGTCATCGGCGATCAGGATGGTGTATTCGCTCATGCCGCCATTGTACGGGCAGGTCGCCGCCTCAGCGCCCTGCCGGCTCCACGCTGCTGCGCCAGGCATCGAGGAACTGGCGACGCTTGAGCGCGTCCAGGTACACCAGCAGGCCCGGGCCGAGCTGGATCGGGCGGCGGCTGCGGCCCGGCGCATCATCGCCGCGCGCGTTGCCGGTCACGATCGGCATCAGCCGTGCCTCGCGCGACAGCACCTGCTGGCCGCGTGGCGACAGCAGGTAGTCGAGGAAGCGCCGGGCTTCTTCCGGGTGTGGGCCGGTACGCGGGATCACTGCGGTACGCAGCACCACCAGCGTGTAGTCCTCGGGCTCCACAATGCCGAGCGGGGCACCCGCGTCGACGCGCGCCTGCGCGTAGGAGCCGAGCACGTTGTAGACCAGCGACAGCTGTCCGCTGGCCACCTTGTCCAGCAGCACGCCGGTGCGCTCCTCGCGCACCACGTCGTTGTCACCCAGCGCGCCCAGCAACGCACCGGCGATGCTGCCACGCTGCGCATCCTGGGTAGACAGCAGGTAGCCGACGCTGCTGCGCTCGATGTCATAGGTGCCGACCCTGCCGCGCAGCGGTGCTCCCTCGGCGCGCAGCCGGTCCAGCAGCTGCCGACGCGTGTGCGGCACCTTCGCGGCCGGCAGCATGCGGGTGTTGTAGACCATCACCACCGGCTCGTAGCTGATGCCGAACGCCTCGTTGCGCCACTGTGCCCAGGCCGGCAGTGCGGCGGTCTGCGCCGAACGGTGTGACAGCGCGTGGCCATCGTTGACCAGCTTGGTCTGCAGATCCATGCCGCTGGAGATCAGCAGGTCCGGCGATGCCGGTCCGGCGCGGTCGTGCAGGTAACGCGCGTACAGGTCCTGGGTGATGATGTCCTCGTACACCACCTCGGTGCCGGGATGCAGGCGCTGGTAATCGGCGATCACCACCGCGAACACTTCGATGTCGGTGGTGCCGTGAATGCGCAGCTGCGCAGTGGCCTTTGCCTGGGCCGGGAAACGGCGTACGTCGCCGGGCGCGGCCAGTACCGGCAGGGCCAGCAGCAAGGCAACGGCAGCAGCGAACAGGCGGATCATGGACTGCTCCGTGGCAGGCGGATGGTGGCGACCAGCCCGCCCTGCGGGCGGTTGCTCAGGTCAATGCGGCCGCCATGGCTGTCGACCACGCGCTTGACGATGGCCAGGCCCAGCCCGGCACCACCTGAGGGCGCGCCTTCGCCACGTGCGAAACGCTCGAATACGCGCTCGGCATCGGCCGGGGCGATGCCTGCGCCGTGGTCGGCGATGGTCAGCACGGCCTGCTCGCCTTCCACGGTAAGGGCAATCTGCAGGTCGCCGTCACCGCCGTACTTCAGTGCGTTGTCGACCAGGTTCTTGATCGCCTCGCGCAGCAGCAGCGCATCGCCGTGCACCAGTGCCGGTTCGGCGGTCATCGCCAACTGCACGCGCGGCGCCGGACCGGCCTGCGGCAGCGCTTCATGCAGGGCCTGGTGCACGGTCTCGGCAAGGTCCACCGCTGCAAAGCGCTGCAGATGCGAACGATGGATCACGCTGGCATCGCTGAGCAGCTGGTTCAGCAACCGGCTCATGTGGGTGGCATTGCGCTCGATCGCCTGCAGGCTGCGCCGCATGTCTTCGGGGTCGTCGTCGTCCAGCGCAAGCTGTGCCTGCGCGCGCAGGGCAGCCAACGGCGTGCGCATCTGGTGCGCGGCCTCGGCCATGAATGCGCGCAGTGTCTCGTTGCTGCTGGACAGGCGTTCCATGAAGCGGTTCAACGCCGCCACCATCTGGTCCATCTCGCGCGGCACGCGCGCGTCGAGGGGCTTCAGGTCGGACGGCTCCCGTCGCGACAGCTCGCGCTCCACCCGCACCAGCGGCCGGAATGCGCGATGCACGCCGAACGCCACCAGCGCCAGCAGCAGGCCGGACAGCACGCCGATCGCCAGCAGTGCGCGATTGACCATGTCCTGCGCGACGGCCTCGCGCGCACGCCGGGTCTGGCCCACCTGCACCTGCACCTCGCCCTGCGCCGAGGCCGCGGCGAAACTGCGGCCGACCACCACGAAGCGCACGGTCTCGCCGCTGTACGCCGCATCAAACAGTTGCGGCTGCGTGCCCGGACGGCGCGGCGGCGACGGCAGATCGCCATAACCTGTGATCAGGTTGCCGCGGCTGTCGGCCACCCGATAGAACACGCGGTCTTCCGGGGCCATCGCCAGCAGGTCCAGCGCCGCATAGGGAAGATCGACCTGCCACTGGCCGTCGACCAGGGCCACCGAATCGGCGATGGACAGCGCCGAAGACACCAGCAGGTGATCGTAGGAACGGTTTGCCGCACGCTGGCCATAGTCGCGCGCGGCGAACAGCAGCGCCACCGCGAATACCGCCAGCAGCGCGCCGAGGTAGAGCAGCAGCGTGCGCCGCAGCGAACCCGGTGCGGCGTTCGCAGCGCGTGCGTCAGCCATCGGCGTCGGCGCTGCCATCGCTGGCTTCCAGCAGGTAGCCGACACCGCGCACCGTGGTGATGCGCAGCGGTGCGCCGGCCAGCTTTTTCCGCAGGCGGCCAACATACAACTCGATGGCGTTCGGGCCCGCTTCGTCATCGAAACCAAACAGGCCGTTGCCGATCTCGTCCTTGCCGACCACCTGGCCAAGACGGCCGACCAGGATCTCCAGCAGGCGGTACTCGCGATTGGGCAGTTCGATCGGTTCGCCGTCGAGGCTGACCCGGTGCGCAGCGTTGTCGAACTGGAAGCCGCCAATCTGCACCACTTCGCTGGCCTGGCCACGCGCACGCCGCAGCAGCACACGGCAGCGCGCTTCGAACTCGCGGAAATCGAACGGCTTGCCCAGATAGTCGTCGGCGCCCACATCCAGCGCCTGCACGCGATCCTCGATGCCATCACGCGCGGTCAGCATCAGTACCGGCGTGCTGTCACCGCGCTCGCGCATGCCGGCCAGCACGCGCAGGCCATCGAGCTTGGGCAGGCCGATGTCCAGCACCACCAGGTCGAAGCTCTGGTAGCGCAGCACGCTGGCGGCGGCCAGGCCATCGGCCTGCCAGTCCACGGCGTGCCCACTGCGGCGCATGCGGCGGATGATCGCATCGGCCAGATCCGGGTTGTCTTCGACCAGCAGCAGGCGCATGGGCACGATGGTGGGAGGGGAAGCGAATGCTACCGCATGACGCCGGGGCCGCCCGCCGGGCCATGCCTGGCGACCATTTACGCTGCACCGCACAAACCGCTGACAGGACGATGACAGCTACGGCGACCCAGACTGCGGCCGCGCACCGTCCGGTGCCCACGATTGCCGCGCGCCTGGCGCGCACCTGGGAGGGTTTGTGGAATTCACGTTTGCCTGGCGGCGTCCTGCCGCCATGATGGCGCTGGCTGTCCTGTCGGCGCCGGCCTTCGCTGCCGAAGACGACCGTCCGGTCACCGCCACCCTGGGTGGCCGCCTGCACCTGGACTTCGCCACCTTCGATAATGACAACCGGGGCACCCCGAACAAGGACGACACCGAAATCCGCCGTGCGTGGGTTGACGTGTCCGGCAAGTTCTTCGTGGTCGACTACAAGCTGGAAGCCGATTTCTCCGGCGACCGCGTCGAGGCCAAGGACGTGTACCTGGCGCGCAGCTTCGGCAAGGCCGGCAAGCTCACCGTCGGCCAGTTCAAGCAGTACTTCTCGCTGGATGACCGTACCAGCTCCAACTACGGCAGCTTCCTGGAGCGCGGCAACGCCGGCACCACGCTGGCGCCGCTGTACCGCCTGGGTGCGTCCTGGCAGGCCAACCCCGGTGACTTCACCTGGGCGGCCAGCCTCTACAGCCTGGAGAGCATCGACGCCTGGCAGGTGAAGGGCCGTGCGGCGGGTGGCCGCGTCACCTGGGCACCCTCGCCCAGCGACGGCGACGTGCTGCACCTGGGCCTGTCGCTGGCCCGCGAGGCCTACGACAATCCCGGCGCCAACGGCGTGCCCGGCCTGCGTATCCGCCCGCGCCCGGCCGGCCATCTGTCCGACAACAGCCGCCTGACCTTGGTCGACTTCTCCGCCGGCCGCGATACCGACGTCAACAAGTGGTCGCTGGAATACGCGCAGGTGCGCGGCCCGCTGTCGTGGCAGGGCGAGTTCAGTGGCGCCACCTTCGACGACGGCGCCCAGCGTGGCGATGTAATGGCGGCCTACGGCATGCTCAGCTGGTTCGTCACCGGCGAAAGCCGTGCCTACGATCGCAAGACCGGCCGCTTCGCGCGGGTGAAGGACATCCGCCACAAGGCCGGGGCCTTCGAAGTGGCGCTGCGCTACGACCAGATGTGGGGCGCGCAGCATCTCGACGGTGCGCCGGACCTGCGTCGCGGCAGCACCGAAGCCTGGACGCTGGGTGGCAACTGGTACCTGCGCGACAACCTGCGCTTCATGCTCAACGTGATCGAAAGCCGCAACCGCGACCGCTTGGCCGGGGTGACGGTGGACCGCACGCGCGCGGTCACCGGCCGCCTGCAGTACGACTTCTAGGCCCGACATTCCGGGCATTCCGCCCGGGCCCCTTCCACTCCCCACGTCCTGTTTTCGCAAGGAGTCCGCAGATGATGCTGAGCATCCTCGGCTTTGGCATGGTCATTACGTTCATGTACTTGATCATGAGCAAGCGCCTGTCGCCGCTCGTCGCCCTGATCACCATCCCCATCCTGTTCGCGCTGATCGGTGGCTTCGGTGCCGGCATCGACGAGATGATGCTGGAGGGCATCAAGAAGATCGCACCCACCGGCGTGATGCTGATGTTCGCCATCCTCTACTTCGGGGTGATGATCGACGCCGGCCTGTTCGATCCGCTGGTGCGGGTGATCCTGCGCTTCGTCAAGGGCGACCCGATGAAGATCGTGCTTGGCACCGCGGTGCTGGCGATGCTGATCTCGCTCGATGGCGATGGCTCGACCACCTACATGATCACCGTCTCGGCGATGCTGCCGCTGTACCAGCGGTTGGGCATGAACGCGCTGAACATGACCTGCGTGACCATCCTTGCCGGCGGCGTGATGAACCTGACCCCGTGGGGCGGCCCGACCGCACGCGCGGCCACCGCGCTGCACGTGGACCCGGCCGACGTGTTCGTGCCGCTGATCCCGTCGATGGTGATCGCCTGTGCCGGCGTGCTGCTGCTGGCCTGGTACCTGGGCCTGAAGGAACGCCGTCGCCTGGGTGTTGTGACCCTGCCCAAGGGCGGCAGCTGGATGGACAACAGCGTGTCCGACGACAGCAACGCGCTGCCGACCGTGGAAGATGCCGAAGACATCAAGCGGCCGAAGCTGCTGTGGGTGAACCTGGCACTGACCGTGGCGCTGATGACCGCGCTGATCATTGGCGTGCTGCCGATGCCGGTGCTGTTCATGGTCGGCTTCGCCATCGCCCTGGTGATCAACTATCCGAACCTGGCCGAGCAGCGCCGCCGCGTGGTCAACCACGCCGGCAACGTGCTGTCGGTGGTGTCACTGATCTTCGCCGCAGGCATTTTCACCGGCATCCTCAACAACACCGGCATGGTGGAGGCGATGTCGCACAGCTTCCTGGCCGTGATTCCGGAATCGTGGGGCCCGCACCTGGCGGTGATCACGGCGGTGGCGTCGATGCCGTTCACCTTCTTCATGTCCAACGACGCGTTCTACTTCGGCGTGCTGCCAATCCTGTCCGAGGCCGCCGGCAATTACGGCATCACCCCGGTGGAAATGGCGCGCGCCTCGCTGGCCGGCCAGCCGGTGCACCTGCTCAGCCCGCTGGTGCCGTCCACCTACCTGCTGGTGGGCCTGGCCAAGGTCGAATTCGCCGACCACCAGAAGTTCACCCTGAAGTGGGCCATCGCCATCTCGATGCTGCTGATGATCGGCAGCCTGCTGTTCGGCCTGTATCCCCTTGCCGCCTGACCCTTTGCCAAGGAGCCTTCTGCAATGACGCTTCGAATCGCTTACGTCACCAGTGGAATGGGCAGTGTCGGCACTGCCATCTGCCAGAGCCTGGCCCGCAGCGGCCACACCGTGGTTGCCGGCTGCGCGCCGAACTCGCCGCGCAAGGCCAACTGGCTGCGCGAGCAGCGCGAACAGGGCTTCGACTTCATCGCCTCCGAAGGCAACGCGACCGACTGGGCCTCGACCAGCGCGGCGTTCGCCAAGGTCCGCGCCGAAGTCGGTGAGGTCGATGTACTGGTCAACAACTCCGGCGGCAGCCGCGACCTGCTGTTCCGCCAGATGACGGTGGAGGACTGGAACGCGGTGATCGCCTCCAACCTCAACGCGCTGTTCAACCTCACCAAGCAGGTGGTCGACGGCATGGCCACGCGCGGCTGGGGCCGCATCATCAACATCGGCTCGGTCAGCGCCCACAAGGGCCAGATCGGCCAGGTCAACTACGCCACCGCCAAGGCCGCGATGCATGGCTTCAGCCGTGCGCTGGCCGCCGAAGTGGCTTCGCGCGGCGTCACCGTCAACACGCTGTCGCCGGGCTACATCGCCAGCCAGGCGATCAGCAGCTTCCCGCCGGATGTACTGGACCGGCTGGCAGCCTCGGTGCCGGTACGCCGCCTGGGTCGCCCCGAAGAAGTGGCCGGCCTGTGCGCGTGGCTGGCCTCGGATGAAGCCTCGTACGTGACCGGCGCCGACTATCCGGTCAACGGTGGCCTGTACATGGGGTGAGCCCTCCCCACGGAGTGCGCGGGGCCGGTGAACCTTCGTTCGCGAGTGGGATCCGGCCCCTTTTCTATCGGGTAGCAGGACACGCACGGGGGCCTGCGTCGTTCGTTGGTTTTTCGTAAAGAAGGTTTCATGTTCCGTTCGCATAGTGGCCATGCACCGCGCACGCGTGCCGGTGCCCCCCCCCCATGCAACGGACCACCATGCAGACCCGACACCTGACGATCGCCGTGGCGATCGCGCTCTCCGCCGCCGCCAGCGCCCATGCCGCCACCGCTGCCGACACCGGCGCCAGCACCGACGCCGCACTGAGCGCGCAGACGCTGGATACCGTCTCCGTGATCGGCCAGGGCGAGACCCGCCAGGTGCAGCGCATCACCGCGGTCGACAAGCAGGTGCTGCCTCCAGGCACCAGTGGCCAGAAGATCCTCGACCGCCTGCCGGGCGTGTCGGTGCAGTCCAACGATGCCTTCGGCGCGAACGAAGAATCGCAGACCATCAGCCTGCGCGGCTTCGACAAGAGCCGCCTCGGCTATACGCTGGACGGCATCCCGCTGGGCGACAACAGCTACGGCAACTACAACGGCCTGAGCATCGCCCGCGCGATCATCGCCGAGAATCTGGCCGGTGCCGAGTTGTCGCAGGGCATCGGTTCGCTGGGCGTGGCCTCGACCAGCAACCTGGGCGGCACCATCCAGTACTTCTCGATGGACCCGTCCACCGAGTTCGGTGGCCGCGCCAGCGTCACCGTCGGCGACAACAGCCAGCGCCGTGGCTACCTGCGCGTGGATACCGGTGACATCAACGGCTTCTCGGCCTATGTGTCCGGCGTGCACCAGGACCAGGACATGTGGGCCGCGCCCTACCAGAACCAGACCACCCGCCAGTTCAACGCCAAGGCAGTGTGGAATGTCGGCGACCACCGCTTCGGTGCGTTCGTGGCCACCTCGCGCGCCAGCCAGGCCAACTACGCCTACCTGTCCAAGGACATGCTGGCGCGTGGCCTGGGCTGGGATTGGAACATCTACGCGCCGGACTGGGATCGCGCCGTGGCCGCTGCGTACTGCGCGCCGGGCACCTACAACAAGGCACGCTGCAAGTTCAGCGGCGGCGTCAACAGCATCGACGATGCCTACTACCAGAGCCGCGCATTGCGCGACGACAACCTCTATTCGGTCGATGCCGACCTTCGCCTGGGCGAGCAGGGCCGCCTGAAGCTGCTGGCCTACCACCACGACAACCGTGGCCAGGGCCACTGGTGGGCACCGGGCCAGCCATCCTACCCGGGCACCGACAGGATGCTGCCGATCTCGATCCGCAGCACCAACTACACGATCAACCGCGATGGCCTGACCGCCGCATTGTCGTGGACGGTGGGCATCCACGAACTGGAAGCCGGCCTGTGGTACGAGCAGAACGACCATAACGTGTCGCGCAACTTCTACTACATCAGTGGCCCGTTCCTGGACGACCTGTACCTGAAGAACCCCGACCGCCTGCTGTTCAACCAGGACTTCGACATCCGCACGCGCCAGTTCTACGTGCAGGACCGCATGCGCTTCCTGGACCAACGGCTGACCGTAGACGTGGGCATCAAGAGCCCCAACACCCGCATGCGCGCCACCGCCCAGCCGGGCGTGGAAACCCGCATCGCCTCGGGCACGCTGACCGCCAAGGAATCGGTGCTGCCGCAGGTGGGCCTGGGCTTCAAGCTCAACGCCAACAACGAGCTGTTCGCCTCCTACGCCGAGAACATCGCCGCCTTCGTCGGCGGTGGCAGCGGCGGCCCGCTGCAGGTGTCGCCGGAATCGTTCGCGGCCAGCGCCGGGCTGGAGCCGGAGAAGTCCAAGAGCCTGGAAGCCGGCTTCCGTACCTTCGGCGAGAAGTACCAGGCCTCGATCGCGGCCTACAACGTGAAGTTCGACAACCGCCTGCTGTCGCTGAACCCGTGTTCCAGCATCGAAGTCGGCACGCGTCCGGAGTGCGTAACGCGCTTCATCAATGTCGGTTCGGTGAAGAGCCACGGCGCGGAACTGACCTTCATCCTCAAGCCGATCGACGGCCTGCAGTGGTACAACGCGCTGTCCTGGAACAAGACCACCTACGAGGATGACTACACCTCGGGCGGTGCGATCGTACCGGTGGCCGGCAAGATCACGGTGGATACGCCGCAGCGCATGGCCTCCAGCGAGATCAGCTGGAACCGCGACGGCTTCTTCGCCAGCCTGCGTGCGAAGTACACCGGCAAGCGCTACTACACCTACACCAACGACCAGTCGGTGCCGGGCGTGACCACCTTCGACGCTGGTGCAGGCTACGACTTCGGCCCGGGCCTGGGCCTGCGCAACGTGCGGGTGTCGTTGAACGCGACCAACCTGACCAACAAGCGCTATGCCGGCCAGCTGAGTTCGTTCGCGCCGACCGATCCGAAGGGCACGCGGTATGCGATCCATGCGAGCGCGCCGCGGCAGCTGTTCATGACGGTGGCGGCGGAGTTCTAAGTCGAAAGCGTTGCTCCGCGGCGTCTTGATTATCATCGCGGGGCAGGGCCGGATGGGCCGGCGCAGGACACGCCGTAAACCCATCCATGGGGGCTCGATGGCGCCATCCATGGCGTCAACGGTCCTGCGCCGGCCCATCCGACCCTGCTCGACGGTTTCCCGCGCCACGGTGCGGAAGGCAAAGAAGAGCAAAAGCAAAGAGCCGGGCATTGCCCGGCTCTTTGCTTTTCAAGCGCAATCCCTTCGGCGCGGTGATGTGCTGCCGCCCGCGCGGGAAACTGTCTGGCGGCGGTGGCGCACCCTGGCCAGGACCGTAAGGCGCATGGATGCGCCGATCGAGCCCCCATGGATGGGTTTACGGCGTGTCCTGGCCAGGGTGCCCCACCGCCGCCCAGCGATATCCATCGAGGCGCCAGCGCATCATCCCGCCAACGCATTTCATTCCGGCGCCAGCTGGTCCATCCGTATCCGGTTGGCGAACAGCGAGAACGCCAGCATGCCAGCCAGGCCGTTCGCCCGGCTCACCCAGTGCGGCAGCCAGCGCGGCGGCTTCAGCACACCCGCTTCGAACAGTGGCGCGAACGCAATCGCATCGGTCAGGCTCATCTTGCCGGCAAACAACCAGCGGCAGACCTGCAGGCGGTCCTCGGCCAGCATGTGCCGGAAGAAGGTATGCACCGACACCAGCCCGCGCAGGTACACCGTGTCCTTGGTGAACGCCAGGCCACCATTGGGCGGCACGCCACGGAACACGCGCTGTGCCGAGGCGAAACTCTCCTCCGGGTTCTGCCCGGCATCGCAGAAATAGCGGAACACTTCGATGAAGTCGGCGCCTTCGCGTGCCATCGCGATCGCTTCGGTGCGCAGGCTGATCCGCTTCAGGCGCTCGATGTCGATGCTGCCGGTGATCTGTTCGGCGAAGGTAGCCAGCCCTTCCTGGGTGGCCGTCACCCGCGGCGAGGACAACGCCAGGCTGGGCAATACCGGCTGGCCGCGACCGTTCAATGCGGTGAGCGAATGCACCAGCGCTTCATGGTGGAACAGCTGCGCGCGGTCGTAAGCGCTGAAGCGCGCGCTGGTACGCAGGCGGATGCGGGTCGGTCCGGCAGCGGCCTTGGACACCAGCTCCGGATCCAGCTGAACCTGGATGATGCGCGATTCGAAGAACGCATCCAGATCGTTCTGCAGCTGCAGCTGCAGGGCAATGGCCGAGACCGGTACCTGCTCTTCCGGCGCCAGCAGTTCGTGATCGAGTTCGGTAGCGATCTGGATGAAGTGGCGCGCTGCGTCGCGCGTGCTCGGACCATTGCCCGGCAGCGGCTGCTCGGGTGCGCCGAACAGCTGCACCGAACAGGTATCGACTGCCGCAGTGCCCAGCCCCTCCAACAGCTGCGCGGCCAGATCCCAGCTCTGCGCCGACTGCTGCACATAGTGGCCCAGCGGGTGGCTGTCATCGCAGTCGCCGGCGATCGCGGCCAGCGCACGGCGCTCCTCGCTGAAGTCGAGCCGGGGGTAATCCACTTTCGGCAGCACCGGCTGGCCGCGCGCCACGCTTTCCAGGAACGGGGCCTGCACCGTGGCCGGCCAGCTGGTCAGGCCCAGCAGGCGGATGCCCCCCACGGCCTCGACCAGGCGCGCATCGAGCGCTGCATGGTGGGCCACGTCACGGTCCAGCGTCGCAGTCGGTTCCATGCGCGGACTATAACGCCCTGCCGTGTCCGGCGCCGTGCGCCGCCGCCCGAGCATCGGCCCGGGCGCTACAGGGAATGATTCCACCGCGAACCAAGTGTAGAGCCGAGCCCATGCTCGGCTGCCTTGTTACCGCCTACGCGGCTTGCCCGCCGGGCGGAACTGCTGGCCCTTGCCCTTCCTGCCGCCGCGTTCCTGCGCGGTCTCGGCCTGGCGTACGGCCAGCTTCGCTGCGGCCACGGCCACTTCTTCCTTCAGCTTGAAGTAGTTCAGCAGCCGGCTCTCTTCGATCTCGCCCGCGTCGATCGCTGCGCGAACAGCACAGCCCGGTTCCTGCTGGTGCTTGCAGTCGTTGAAGCGGCACTGTGCGGCCAGCGCTTCGATATCGGCGAAGCCGCCTTCGGACAGCGTCTCTTCACCGGTCGGCTTCAGCTCGCGCATGCCGGGGGTGTCGATCAGGCAGGCACCGGTCGGTAGCGGCATCAGCGCGCGGTGCGTGGTGGTGTGGCGCCCGCGCGAATCGTTGGCACGCACCGCGTTGGTCCTCATCCGCTGCTCGCCGAGCAACGTGTTGGTCAACGTGGACTTGCCGGCACCGGAGGAGCCGACCAGCACCACCGTGCGGCCGGGACCCAGCCACGGTTGCAGCACCGCCACGCTGTCGGCGTCCAGGCCGTTGATCGCATGCAAGGCAATGCCCTGCATCTCCAGTTCTTCCAGCACCGCCAGCGCGTCCTCGCTGTATTCGGTCTGGTCGGCCTTGGTCAGCACCACCACCGGTTCGGCACCGCCACCGCCGACCAGCAGCAGGTAGCGCTCGATGCGGCGCGGATTGAAGTCAGCGTCCAGGCCACAGACGATGAATACCGTATCGATGTTGGCCGCGATCACCTGCTGGTGGTAGTGCTCACCCGCGGCACCACGCTTGATCGCGGTGCGCCGTGGCAGCAGGGCGACGATGCGGATGCCATCGAGCAGCACCCAGTCGCCCACCGCCGGCCGTTCATGGCTGGGGAAGCGCGGGCGCTGCCATTCCGGCAGCGACTCGGCCTTGATCGACGCATCCGGGCCATCGGCCACCACGTAGTGGGTGCGGTGCTGCTCGATCACCCGCGCCGGGCGGGCCTGCGGATGCGTGGCCATCGCGGCCTGCCAGTCGGCCTGCTGCGCCGGGCCCGGCCAGGGCCAGCCAATGGTCTGCAGGGCGATGAAATCGGGGGTCTGGGTCATCGCGGCCATTCTACCTGTGCCGACGCCCTGCCAGCCCAGCAATGGCGGGCCCGGAGCCCTTGCCATGCATTGCAGCAATTCCGGTAGGATGGAAGCCCCATGCCTTTTGACGGCCCATTCCCCATGTCCACCCCTTCGCCCAAGCCCCTGGCCATCCGCGAGCGCCTTTCCGAAGTGCGCTACGAAATCCGCGGAGAACTGGCGCGGCGAGCCCGGGAACTGGAGGCGCAGGGCCGCAAGCTGATCAAGCTCAACATCGGCAACCCGGGCAACTTCGGTTTCCGTGCGCCCGAGCACCTGCAGCGCGCGATTGCCGATGACATGGGCCGTACCGACCCTTACACCCACCAGCAGGGCCTGCCGGTCGCACGCGAAGCCATTGCCGCCGCCTATGCGCGCCGCGGTGCGCCCGATGCGCATCCGGACCGGGTGTTCGTCGGCAACGGCGTGAGCGAACTGATCGATCTGTCGCTGCGGGCGCTGTTGAACCCGGGCGATGAAGTGCTGGTGCCCTCGCCGGACTACCCGCTGTGGTCGGCCGCGGCCATCCTCAACGACGGCCGCCCGGTGTACTACCGCTGCGCGCCGGAAAACGGCTTCCAGCCCGACCCGACCGAGATCGAGACGCTGGTGTCCACGCGCACCCGCGCCATCGTGCTGATCAACCCGAACAACCCCAGCGGCGCCAGCTACCCGCGCGAACTGCTGGAGCGCGTGGTCGAGATCGCGCGCCGCCACAACCTGTTGCTGCTGGTCGACGAGATCTACGACCAGATCCTGTACGACGACGCGGTGTTCCAGCCGGTCGCGCCGCTGGCCGGCGACCATCCGTGCCTGACCTTCAGCGGCCTGAGCAAGGTGCACCGCGCCTGCGGCTGGCGCGTGGGCTGGGCGCACCTCAGTGGCGATGACGCACGCCTGGGCGATTTCCGCGCCGCGCTGGACCTGCTGAGCGCGCTGCGCCTGTGTGCCAACGTGCCGGGCCAGTACGCCATCGACGCGGCAGTGAACGGCCCGGACACCATTTCCGAGCTGTGCGCCCCCGGCGGCCGTCTGTATGAAACCCGGCGCGCGGTGATCGAGGCCTGCGAGGCCAGCGAACACCTTTCGCTGGTTGCCCCGGCCGGCGCGCTGTACGCGTTCCCGGCCGTGGTCGGTGCCGCCGCCAAGGGCTTCGACGACCACACCTTCGCCCTGGACCTGATGAACAACGAAGGCGTGCTGGTCGTACCCGGCTCCAGCTTCAACGTGCCTTACCGCCATCACTTCCGCGTGACCCTGCTGCCGGAAGCCTCGGTCATGCGCGATGTGTTCGCACGCATCGACCGCGTGCTGGCCCGCCGTGCCGAGGACGCCACCAAGGTCGTGCCGCTGAAGCCGCGCCGTTCGGTGGCCTGAGCCGTGGCGTTGTCCTACCTGGCGCTGGGCGACTCGTACACCATCGGAGAAGCGGTTGCCGTCGAAGGCCGCTGGCCGCACCAGCTTGCCGCCGCCCTGCGTGCGCAGGGCATTGAGCTGTCCGATCCGCAGACCATTGCAACCACCGGCTGGACCACCGACGAACTCGATGCCGGCATCGATGCGGCCGCGCCGCAGGGGCCGTTCGATTTCGTCAGCCTGCTGATCGGCGTCAACAACCAGTACCGCGGGCGTCCTCTGGACGAGTACCGCAGCCAGTTCCGGGCCCTGTTGGAGCGGGCGATCGGCTTCGCCGGCGGTGATGCCGGGCGCGTGCTGGTGCTGTCCTTCCCCGACTGGGGTGCAACCCCGTTTGGTATCGGCAGCGGCCGTGACCTGGCCGCGATCGAGATCGAGACCGACGAGTTCAATGCCGCTGCCGAAGTGATCAGCACCCAGCAGGGCGTGGCCTTCGTCGACATCACCGATATCAGCCGTGACCAGGGCGACAACCCGGCGATGATCGCCGACGACGGCCTGCACCCTTCAGCACGGATGTACGCGCTGTGGAGCGCGCGCGCGCTGCCGGTCGCCGCCCACCTGCTCGGCGGAACGGACTGAGGCGATGGACGGCACGCCACGGAACGGCCCGCCCCTGCCCTGCACTCCCCTGGCCGCACCGCAGGCCCGTGCGATCGCCGAGGCATTCCGCCCCGCGCACGCCTGGGCCAGCCGCCGCGACTACTACTACACCCGCAGCAAGCTGGGCAGCGACCCGCTGTATGACGGCGTGCTGCAGCACCTGCCTGGCGACGGGCAACCCGTGCTGGACCTGGGCTGCGGGCTGGGCCTGTTCGCCCACGTGCTGCGCCAGCGCGGTGGCTCCCAGCCCTACCTGGGCGTGGACGTGGATGCCGGCAAGATCGCCCGCGCCCAGCGTGCCGCCACCGGCCTGCCCGCTGTGCGCTTCGACTGCCTGGACGTGCAGGCGCCGCTGCCGGCGCAGGCCGGGCATGTGCTGCTGCTGGATGTGCTGCAGTACCTGGACGCGGGCCCACAGCAGGCACTGCTGCGTGAGGCCAGTGCACGGGTAGCCCGCGGTGGCCGCCTGCTGCTGCGCACGCCGCTCGCTACCGGCGATGGCCGCGACCGCACTACCCGGGTGGCGGACCGGCTGGCCTGGCTGATCGGCTGGATGGGCACCCGCCCCCGTCATTACCCGGATCCGCAGGCGCTGCAGGCAACGCTGGTCGAAGCCGGATTACAGGTGCCCCCCCCGCGTCCCCTGCATGGGCGCACGCCGTTCAACAGCTGGTTGCTGGTGGCCGAACGCCCCGCGTTGTAGCGCCGAGTGCAGTATGTGCCGGCGCTGCGCTACAGGATGATCGCCACCCCTTGTAGCGCCGAGCCCATGCTCGGCTGCTCTACACCACCAGGGCCCGGCGTTACGGAACCGGCAGCCGCGCCTTCAGCCCCCGCTCGTCCAGCGCCTGCAGCACGCGTTCGATGATCGCCAGGTTGTGGCCGTGGGCGGCCCCCTCATGCAGCAGCACGATGGCGCCCGGGCGCAGGTCCGGCAGCAGCCGCGACAGCACGCCCTCCGGCGTGCAGCCGACACCGTCGTAGCCACGGGCGCTCCAGCCCACGCGCACCAGTCCCAGCGCCTTCAACACCGGCGCCACGAACGGATTGGTCATGCCCACCACCGAGCGGTACCAGCGCACCGGGCGACCGCCCACCGCCTGCAGCGCATGCTGGCAGCCCTCGATCTCGGCACGCATCGCTGCCGGGCCCAGCCGCCAGAAGCGCGCCTGTGGATGACTGTGGCTGTGGTTGCCCAGGTCGTGGCCCCGGCGCAGGATCTCCTGCACCAGCTCCGGCTGCGCCAGCGCCCGCTCGCCGACCAAGAAGAACGTGGCACGTGCCTGGTGGCGATCCAGCAGATCGAGCACGGCCCGGGTCTCCGGGCCGGGACCGTCATCGATGGTCAACCAGACGCTGTTGCCGGCCTCCGGTACCCGGCTCAGCACCGGTGCGTAGAAGTGGCAGTTGGGCAGGAACACCGGCACCAGAAAGAGCGCGTGGCTGGTCACCATCAGCGGCAGGCCCCACCGCCAGCCCGCCAGCGACCAGACCAGGATCACGGCCAGCTGCGACGCCACCAGCCAGGGCAGCCAGCGCCAGGGCCGGGTCGGGATGCGATGCAATGTTCCTGCGTTGCTCATCCCCCATGATGCCATGAGGGGTAGAATTGATGATTCGAATTCCCGGAACCCCGACGTCCATGTCCCTCGATCCCGCCCTGCGTTCGCGCATCGAATCCATCCTCAACGCCAACCGCGTCGTGCTGTTCATGAAGGGCCAGCCGTCGATGCCGCAGTGTGGTTTCTCGGCCAAGGCCGTCGGCGCCCTGCAGGACCTGGGCGTTGAGTTCGCCCACGTCAACGTGCTGGCCGACCAGGAAATCCGTGAAGGCATCAAGGCCTATGGCGACTGGCCGACCATTCCGCAGCTGTACATCGACGGCGAACTGGTCGGCGGCAGCGACATCGTGCTGCAGATGGCCGCCAGCGGCGAGCTGAGCAGCGTGCTGGGGCTGCCGGCACCGGACCGTACCCCGCCGAGCATCACCGTCACGCCGGCGGCCGTGGAAATGCTCAAGGGCGCGCTGGCCGATGCCCCGGGCGCGGCCCTGCAGCTGACCATCGACGCCCGCTTCCAGCCCAACTTCCAGCTGGCCCCCCACGACGAAAGCGCCATCGCCGCCGAGTCCAACGGCCTGCGCGTGCAGTTCGACCTGGCCAGCGCGCGTCGCGCCAACGGCATCACCATCGACTGGGTGGACGACATCCGCGGCAAGGGCCTGGCCATCGACAACCCGAATGCGCCCAAGCCGGTGCAGGAAATCAGCGTGCGCGATGCCGACGACCTGGTGCGTGCCGGCAACATCACCCTGGTGGACGTGCGCCCGGCCGACGAGCGCGAGATCGCTGCGGTGGGCGTGCCGTTCAAGACCTTCGACGGCAACGGCCGTGCCGAGCTGGAAGCCCTGCCCAAGGACACCGCACTGGCCTTCATGTGCCACCACGGTGGCCGCAGCGCGCAGGCCGCAGAACAGTTCCGTGCGCTGGGCTTCACCAAGGTGTTCAACGTCACCGGCGGCATCAATGCCTGGTCGGAAGATGTCGACAACGGCGTGCCGAAGTACTGATTGACGGCGCGGGGTCAGCGCCCTTTCCTGAGGAAAGCGGATCTGGCCCCCAAAAAAAGGGGACGGAGGGGATTAAGTCGTTTATGCCACAAACGACTTAATCCCCTCCGTCCCCTTTTTTCAGCCGGCGAAACCGCCTTCGGCCAGGTAATCCAGTTCTTCCGGGGTGGGGATGCGGCCCAGCACGGCATTGCGGTGCGGAAAGCGCCCGAAGCGACGGATGATGTCGCGGTGCAGCTCGGCGTACTGCAGGTATTCCTTGTCGCCCAGCACATCGAACATCGCCACCGAACGGTCCTGGTCCAACGGGTCCTCGGAGTGCTCGAACGGCAGGTAGATGAAGGCGCGCAGCTTCGGCACCAGCTGCAGGTCCAGGCCTTCCTCGATGGCGCGCATGGCGTAGTGCCGGGCCAGGCCATCGGTGGCATAGGAATGGGCAGTACCGCGGAAGCAGTTGCGCGGGAACTGGTCCAGCAGCAGCATCAGCGCCAGTGCGCCCTCGGCACTGCCCAGCCAGTGTTCACGCCCACGCGAAGCGGCGGCGAAATGCTCATCCAGGAACAACTGGCGGAACTGCGCGTCGAACGCATCGTCGCGGGCGAACCACTTCGCAGGGCCCGCTTCTTTCCAGAAATCCACCACTTGCGCGGCAACGTCCATCACCTACTCCCCAGGGCCGGCGCGCCGCGCCAGGCCATCATCATCATTCATCGAAGCGCAGGTGGCGGACCGACTTGCCGTTGCGCCGGATAAGCTTAAGCGCCTCGATACCGATCTGGATATGATTTTCCACGAACTGGGAGCTGACCTTGGCATCGGAAGCCTCGGTCTTGACCCCGTCGGGGATCATCGGCTGGTCCGAGACCAGCAGCAGCGCGCCACTGGGAATGTGGTTGGCGAAACCGGCCGCGAACACCGTGGCGGTTTCCATGTCGATGGCCATGCAGCGCATCGCCCGCAGCCGCTCCTTGAAGGCCTCGTCGTGCTCCCAGACCCGGCGGTTGGTGGTGTAGACGGTGCCGGTCCAGTAGTCGTGGCCGAGGTCGCGGATCATGGTCGAGACTGCACGCTGCAGCGCGAACGCCGGCAACGCCGGGACTTCCGGCGGCAGGTAATCGCCCGAGGTACCCTCGCCACGGATCGCTGCGATCGGCAGCACCAGGTCACCCAGCTGGTTCTTGCGCTTGAGGCCACCGCACTTGCCCAGGAACAGTACCGCCTTGGGCATCACTGCCGACAGCAGGTCCATGATGATCGCGGCATTGGGGCTACCCATGCCGAAGTTGATCATGGTGATGCCATCGATGGTGGCGCTGGCCATCGGCCGGTCCAGGCCGATGACGGGCGCACCGGTCAGCTCGGAAAAGGTGTGCAGGTAGCCGCCGAAGTTGGTCAGCAGGATGTGCTGGCCGAACTGGTCCAGCGGCACGCCGGTGTAGCGCGGCAGCCAGTTGTCGACGATTTCCTGCTTGCTCTTCATGGGCGGTCCGGTACGGCGTGGGGGCCGCCATTGTAGGCGTGCACGGGCCAACCCACACCTGGGCCGGCAACGAAGAAGGGCGGCCCTGCGGCCGCCCTCCTGGTTTCCCTGCGGGAACCGGTGGCTTAGAAGCGCACCGACCAGCGCAGGTTGGCACTGTGGTCACGGCTTTCGTCGCCAAACTGGCCGCTATAGCCCAGCTCCAGCTGCTGGCGTGTGGTCAACCATGCCGACAGCCCCAGTTCGGCCACCACCGTCCTGTCAGCCAACGGGGCACCGCTGACCACGAAGCTGTCGCTGCCGGTGGCAAAGGCGAAGCGGGCCGCCGGGTCGCGGTCACCGCTGGCATGGCGGTACCCGACGCCACCGCGCAGGTGCAGCCAGCTGTCCTGCTGGAACGAAGCCTTCAGGCCCTTGTCAAAACGCAGGCCGGCCGTGGCCACGGTGGTACGCAGATCGTCCACCTCACCCTGCAGTGCAGCCGCACCGCCGCGTTCGTTGACGCGCTTCATGTCCACTTCCACACGTGCGAGCTGCAGGTAAGGTTCCAACCCCGCCTCGCGGCCGCCGAAGCGGTAGCTCGCCTCGACGAACGCCTGGCGGGTGCGGCCGTCATAGCGTGCCGCCAGCGTATCGCTGTAACCGGAGAAGGCCAGCTCGCGGGTGCTCTTCACCTCATGCTCGCTCCAGGCCAGGCCACCCCGCAGGCCGAAGGCGCCCCAATCGTGACTGGCATAGGCCCCCAGGTGCGTATTGTCGACCTTGGCACGCGCACGGCGTCCTTCCTGCTGCTTGGCATCGGTACGGCCGGTACCGGCCAGCATGCCCACCTGCCAGCCGTTGATCTCGCGGTCCACGCCTACCAGCAGGCCGCTGCTGTTGGCTTCGGTGCGTGCGGTGTTGCCATTGCCGTCCAGCGTGGTGCTGCCACCGAGGGCCTGTACCCAGACCCCCGTGGCGGCGTCGCTGTCTGCTCCCGGCGCGCGCACACCGACGCGGCGCGACAGTGCGGCATCACGCACGTAGCGGCTGCCCTCGACCAGGGCCATCGCGGTGGCCGCATGCAGCTCGCCGCTGAGGCCGTCCAGTGCAGCGCCTACCTGTTGAGGGAACAGCAGGGTCAGTGGGCGCGGCAGGCCCTGGTTGACCGCCAGCCGGTCGGCCACAGTGGCCACCGCGCGCTGGTTGTCGGTACTGGCGGCACTGGCGAGCGGATTGCCACGGGTGACTTCAATGCGCGCGCCACCGGTGCCATAGGACAGCCCGAATTTCAGGAACGGCGAGAACGCACTGAAGTCGGTGGTGGCGAACTGGCCGCGGATTCCGCCCTCGGCACGGATGAAGTTGAACTGCTCACCCAGGTAATAGGTGCCCGCTTCCGGCAGGGCGATCAGGGTGCCGCCCAGGGTGGCGGTACCGGTGACGCGCAACTGGTCACTGTGCCCGCCCGGGGCCAGCTCGGCCTGGTACACACCGGTGGCGGTCTGCACGTAGTCGCCGTTGATGGTCAGCGTGCCGATCGAGTTGCCCGGTGCAACGATACCGGCCACGGTGGTATCGCCCAGCTGGCCGATGCCCTTCAGTGTGCCGTTGCGGCCAACGAGGGTGTGACCACCGCTCTGCGTACCGTTGAACGACAGCACGCCACCGTTGACGGTCAGGTCGGAGCCTGCGAGTAACCCGCCTGCATTCACACGGCTGTTGCCCAGGCTGGTCAACGCGCTGTTTTCCAGCCTTCCGTTCAATTCGAACGTCCCCTGCGCGGCCACCGAGGTGTGGGCGCCGCGCTGCACGCCGTCGAAGATGACCACGCCACCGTTGACGTTCAGGTCGGAGCCATCCAGCACACCGCGTGCGTTGATGTGGCTGGCGCCCCCCTGGCTGTTCAGCGCGGTGTTCTTCAACGTGCCATTGAGCAGGAAGCTGCCGCCGGCCACGTCCACCGCTCCGGTGAGCGTATTGACGCCATCCAGTTCGAGCACGCCCTCGCGCACCAGCGCACCGTTGAAGCTGTTGTCGCCGCTCAAGCGCAGCCAGCCGATGCCGCTCTTGGTCAGCTTGCCGGGGCCGCCGATGTCGTTGGTCCAGTTGTCCCAGGCATCGCCTTCCCACACTTTCAGGCCACCGGCACGCTGGTTCATCACCACGTCGGTGTCCACGCGCAGCGAACCGTAACCCTCGATGGCCTTGGCCAGGTTCAACAGGCCCCAACCGTAGATGTCGTCGATGCCGGGCGCGCCCAGATCGGTGGTCGTGGTCAGCAGCACATCGCGCACCTGAGCGCTGTCCAGATAGGGGAAGCGTTCAAACAGCAGGCCCAGCGCGCCGGTGACGTGGGGCGCGGCCATGGAGGTTCCACTCAGCAGCGCATAGCCATAGGTAGGCACGCGCTGCTGGATGTCCAGGCTGACGTTGCCGTTGGCGTCGATGCCGACGCTGCCGGCCAGGCTGGAATCATCACCATAGGCGGTCGATACGATGTCCGAACCCGGTGCGGCAAGGCACCAGTTGGCACTCAGGCCGCACTTGTTGGAACGATTGCTCAGGGTCAGATTGGTACCGACGTTGACCACGCTCAACCAGTACGGCTCGATGTCGGCGAATGCGCGCGGCAGCGTGGCGTAGAGGCCGGCGATGGGACTCTGCGCAGGCGTCGGAATGACCGAACTGGTATTGCCGGCCGCCCACACCTGGATCATCCCGCGCGCACGCGATCCGTCGGCAAAGGTGTTCAGGTACTGGCGGTCGTCCGGGTCGTTGTAGATCGCGTCCATGTCCGTCGCTGTTGTCGGTTCCGTGACCAGGCCCCAGCTATGGTTGATGGCACGCACGCCCTGCGCGTTCATCTGGGCATACAGGTCCTGGAAGGCGCTGACTTTCGGGCCGATCGCGCCCAGTGTCACGACCGAGTAGCCAGTCGCCGTGCGCTGCCACTCGCGGATGCTGTCGGAGAACAGCCGGCCAACGGTCAGGTCCGAACCGAAGGACACACCGTGCATGCCGCTTCCGTCCCGGTTCGCCGCGATGGTGCCAGCAACGTGCGTGCCATGGATCTCGAACTGCATCCCCGGCTGCACATAGGGGCCCGACTCGATGATCCTGCGGATGTTGTCGGGCACGTTGGCGTTGTACCCGACATAGCTGATCTGGACGTCATCGCCATCACTGGCGAAGCAGGCCGCCGGCCCACGCACTGCGGTGGTGTTGGTGCAGCGCGTGCCGTCAGCCATCAGATCGGCGATGCGGATGCTGCGGTTGTCCTTGCCGGCGAATTCCGGATGGTCCAGACCCGTGCCACTGTCGAATACGCCCAGGCGGATGCCCGCACCGGTCAACCCGCGCGCATAGGCCACGTCGGCATTGATCGCAGCCAGGCCCCAGTCGAGTTCGAATTCACTGGTACGCCAGCTCGCAGCGTCGCCGGGCTTGCCCATGACCGGCTCCGCGGAAGCACCGGCGCTGGGAGCCAGCGCCGCCACCGGAATCGCTACCGAGGGAGCGATCATCGCGGGAGCGGAGGCGCTCACCCCGCTTTGCGCGGCGAACGCCGACTGCAGGCTGCGCTGCAGCTGGTAACGGGCCAGGGCGTCGTCACTGTCCTGGGCCAGTACCGGCAGTGCGGTGGCCACCAGCAACGAACCGACAATGGCCGACGCCAGCGGCGAGGGGAGGAAGGAACGGCGCGAAACGGTCGAACGGCGGAGCTTTGCAGCAGTCATCGGTTGCGTCCTTGATTCCATGAGAGGTACGGGCCCGGCTCCCTCGTTGGAGCAGGTGCGTAAGCTGGTGACACAGGTCAGCGCAAGACGTAATCAGCCCATTGCTTCATCCAACGTTAATATTTCCTTCACAAATCCTCCATCAGAAAATTCCTACCCCCCACGCCCCTGTCCAAGGTCACTTGGCAAGCCACACCGGCCCCGGCTAGCGTCGGTGGATTCATGTTTCTGGCGAGGGGAACTGCATGGCATCGACGTTGTTGCGCACCGGGGTGGCACTGGCGCTGGTTTCATTGAGCACGGCACCGGCGGTGGGCGCCTCGCGCTTCGTCGCCGATCCCTACCCCAGCACCTACCAGGCACACCCCGATGCACCGGTGCTGATCCAGAACGCCACCGTGCTGACCGGCACCGGCCAGCGCTTGGACAACGCCGACGTGCTGCTGCGCGAGGGCCGCATCGTTGCCGTCGGCCGCCAGCTGCAGGCCGATGCCGGTGTCACCCGCATCGATGCGCAGGGCAAGTGGGTCACACCCGGCCTGATCGACGTGCACTCGCACCTGGGCGTGTACCCCAGCCCGGGCGTCGGCGCGCACAGCGACGGCAACGAGATGACCGCGCCGGTCACCGCCAACGTCTGGGCCGAGCACTCGGTGTGGCCGCAGGACCCGGGTTTCGCCACCGCACTGGCCGGCGGCGTGACCAGCATGCAGGTGCTGCCGGGCTCGGCCAACCTGGTCGGTGGTCGTGGTGTGACCCTGAAGAACGTCCCCGCCATCACCTACCAGGCGATGAAGTTTCCCGGCGCACCGTGGGGACTGAAGATGGCCTGCGGCGAGAACCCGAAGCGGGTGTACGGCGGAGGCAAGGGCGTCGCTCCGGCCACGCGGATGGGCAACGTTGCCGGTTACCGCGCCGCCTTCATCGATGCCGCCGACTACATCGCCAAGAACAAACCGAAGCCGGCCAAGCGCAGGAGCTGGTTCGGCAGCGACAAGGGCGACAGCGCCGGTGATGCTGGCGGCAAGCGCGATCTCAAGCTGGACACGCTGGCCGGTGCGATCGAGGGCGACATCCGCGTGCATATCCATTGCTACCGCGCCGACGAGATGGCCACCATGCTCGACCTGGCCAAGGAATTCGGCTTCAAGGTGGCCGCTTTCCACCACGGCGTGGAGGCCTACAAGCTGGCCGACCGGCTGGCCGCCGACGGCGTCTGCGGTGCACTCTGGGCCGATTGGTGGGGCTTCAAAATGGAAGCCTTCGACGGCATTCCCGAGAACATCGCGCTGGTCGACCGGCCGAAGAACAGCTGCGCCATCGTCCATTCCGATTCACCCGAAGGCATCCAGCGCCTGAACCAGGAAGCGGCCAAGGTGATCGCCGCCGCGCGCCGCGCCCACATGCCGGAGATCACCCCCGAGCACGCCATCACCTGGATGACTGCCAACGCCGCCAAGGCGCTGGGCATCGAAGGCCAGACCGGCACTCTGGAGGCGGGCAAGATGGCCGACGTGGTGGTGTGGAACGGCAACCCCTTCAGCTCGTACGCGCTGGCCGAGCAGGTCTTCATCGACGGCCGCCGCCTGTACGACCGCAGCGCACCTGCGGCCACGCCACGTTCCGACTTCCAGCTTGGCCAGGAGGTGCACTGATGGGCGCGTTGAACAAGCGTCGCCGGGCATGGCTCGGCGCTACGGTCATGGTGCTGGCCTGCCTCTCCGCATCCGCGCAGGCGCAGGACCTGCTGGTGCGCAACGCGACCGTGCATACGGCCAGCACGCGCGGCAGCCTGAAGCACGCCGATGTGCTGGTGCAGGGCGGGATCATCCGCGCAGTCGGCAGCGGGCTGTCCGCCCCGGCCGGGGCCAGCGTGGTCGAGGCCGATGGCCGCCCGCTGACACCGGCGCTGTTCGGGGGCATCACCGAGATCGGCATCGAAGAGGTCTCCGGTGAAGCGAGCACGGTCGACAGCACGTTGAAGATCGGCGAACAACCGTTGCGCCCCGAGTTCGATGTCACCCTGGCGTACAACCCGGCCTCGGTGCTGATCCCGGTGGCACGCCTGGACGGCATCGGCTTCACCGCCCTGGGGGCGGCCACCGGCGGCGGCTTCGTTGCAGGCCAGGGTGGCGTGATGCGGCTGGACGGCAGCGCCGATCCCCTCGGGCCGCGCGCGCTGTTCCTGCGCCTGGGGTCGGCCGCAGTGGAGCTGACCGGGCAGTCGCGTGCAGCGCAATGGATGCTGCTGCAGCAGATGGTGGACGAGGCGCGTGGCCAGGTTGCCGCGGACTCACCGCACGCGCTGCTGACGCCGGCCGGGCGCCGCACGCTCAGCCGCTACCTGGCCGGGCACGGCCGCATCGTGGTGGAGGTGGACCGCGCGGCGGACATTCGCCAGCTGCTGCGCTGGGCCGCCCGCGAAAAGGTGAAGATCGCCATCGCCGGTGGCAGCGAAGCCTGGCAGCTGGCGCCGGAGCTGGCCGCCGCACAGGTACCGGTGTTCGTCGATGTGTTGTCCAACCTGCCGGCCAGCTTCGACCAGATCGGCGCCACGCTGGAAAATGCGGCACGCCTGCAACGTTCCGGCGTGGCGGTCTCGTTCCTGCAGCGTGGCGACGCCTCGCACAACGCCCGCAAGATGCGCCAGCTGGCCGGCAATGCCGTGGCCAACGGTTTGCCCTGGGCCGACGGCCTGGCCGGCCTGACCCGGGTGCCGGCGCAGGCGTTCGGCGTGGCCGACCAGATCGGCAGCATCGAGCCGGGCAAGCGTGCCGACCTGGTGCTGTGGGAGGGCGACCCGCTGGACGTGGCGCACTATGCCGAACAGGTCTGGCTGGGCGGCCGGGCGATGCCGATGCGCTCGCGCCAGACCGAACTGCGCGACCGCTACCTGCAGCGCAACGCGCAGCCCTGACCTCCAGTTATTCAAGGAAACCTGCATGGCCACCCTGCGCTGGTACTTCGACTTCGTCTCGCCCTATTCCTACCTGCATTGGCAGAAGCTGAAGCAGCTACCCCAGTTCGCACAGATCCAGACCGTGCCGATCGCCTTCGGTGCCGTGCTGCATCACCTGGGCAACCTCGGGCCGGCCGAGATTCCGGCCAAGCGCCGCTTCATGTACCGTCAGCTGCTGTGGACTGCGCAGGCCGAAGGAACACCGCTGCGGTTCCCGCCGGGCCACCCGTTCAACCCGTTGTCTGCCCTGCGGCTGTGCCTGGCCGCCGGTGGCGCCGTGCAGGCGGTGGACGTGCTGTTCGACTGGATCTGGCGCGACGGCAATGCCGCCGATAGCGCCGAGGCCCTGCGCGAACCGGCTGCGCGGCTGGGGATCGAGGATGTCGCCAGCGCCATCGCGGCCCCCGCGGCCAAGGAGCAGCTGCGGAGGAACACCGAGTCCGCCATTGCTGCCGGCGTGTTCGGCGTACCAACCCTGGCCATCGATGACGAACTGTTCTGGGGCAACGACGCCCATCCGTTGATGGCCGCCGTGCTGGCCGATCCCGCCCTGCTGCAGCAGCCCGAGTGGCAGCGCCTGGCCGAACTTCCGGTGGCCGTGCAGCGCAGTCGCTGAACAGGGCCTGGCGCATTTCCCTCGCGCGCCACGCCAGAATTTGAGATAGATTTCACGTTTCCGAACCTACAACCGCCCTGGAGGGGAGCCGCGGATGCGCATCGGAATCGTCGTCGACTCGGCCTGCGACCTGCCGCAGGACTTCATTGCCGAGCACAACATCGTGCTGCTGCCGATCACCGTCCGCATCGGCGAAGCCGTGCTGGCCGATCACCGCGATGAGCAGGCCACGCTGAGCTTCCTGCACGCGCACGTGGCCGAACACGGCGCCGAGGCGGAAACCATTCCCTTCAGCGTCAACCAGATCCGCGACCTGTTCCTGCAGCAGCTGGTGATCGATTACGACCACGTGTTCTGCATGACCATCACCAAGACCCGCAGCCCGATCCATGACAACGCGCTGCAGGCCAGCTTCGCCATCCTCAACGACTACAAGCCGGTGCGCCAGGCGGCAGGCTACAACTCACCGTTCGCGCTGCGCGTGCTCGATACCCAGAACCTGTTCGCCGCGCAGGCGGTTACGGCGGTGGAAGCCGTGCGCCTGCGCGAGAGCAACGCCAGCGTGCAGCAGATCCGCGAGCGGCTGGAGGAACTGTCCGGCAACGTGCACGGCTATATGGTCACCCGTGATCTGTACTACATGCGTGCGCGCGCACGGCACAAGGGCGACCGCAGTGTCGGCCTGCTCAGTGCGGCGCTGGGCAGCGCGCTGGACATCAAGCCGGTGCTGCACGGCTACCGCGGCGAGACCGGGCCGGTGGCCAAGATCAAGGGCTTCGACAATGCCGTGCAGAAGCTGTTCGCGGTGGTCGGCCAGCGCGTGCGTGCCGGGCTGATGACACCGACGGTGTGCGTCAGCTACGGCGGAGAACTGGACGAGCTGCGCACGCTGCCCGGCTACGCACAGCTGAAAGAGGTCTGCGCCACCCATGGCGTGACCGTGTACGAATCGGTGATGAGCCTGACCGGCATGGTCAACGTCGGCAAGGGCGCGGTCACCGTAGGCTTCGCCGATGGGCCGCATCGGTTCGAATGAGCGCTGGCCACGGCCGGAATCTGCACATCGATTCCACTGCGGTTGTGCCAGTCTTGCCGCACTTCAAGGAGAACGCCATGCCTGCGCAGTACCACATCAGCCTGCCCGATCCCTCCAAGGCCCGCGGCAACGACCCTGACCTGTCCTTCCATTCGCAGGGCGCCGCCGGCTTCGCCGAGGAACTGCAGGACGCGCTGCGCAGCGGCGCGCTGTTCGAGCGCTGGAAGGCCAAGCAACCCGACCCGGATGCGGTGGAACCGCAATGGGGCGTGACCGATCCGGAGGCCACCGTGACCGGCGAACAGAAGGATCTGCGCATCAACCTGGTCGCCACCACCCGCATCGACAGCGATGTGTTCAAGCAGCGCCTGCGCCTGCTGGCCGGCAGCCACTGGGAACTGCGCGACGTGCGTTGAGGCCACGCCGTGGTAGTGCCGGCCGCTGGCCGGCAACCGAGGAGATGCCGGCCACCGGCCGGCACTACCCAGTGCGATGTCCCTGGACGGGCGGCACGCCATGGGCTGGTCCGCTCAGCAGTCCATCGTTCCGTGCGCGTTGCCCTCGTCATCCAGCACGTGTGCGTGCAGGAACACCTGGTTGCGGCCAGCCCGCTTGGCGGCATACAGGCCGGCATCGGCGTCTGCCAGCAACTGATCGGCACTGGCCAGCGCCGGCGGATGCAGGTAACCCACGCCGACGCTGATGCTGACCGGGCCTTCCGGCAATGGCAGCGCTTCGACCGCTTCGCGCAGGCGCTCGGCCAGCGCCAGCACGCCCGACAGTGGGCTTCCAGGCACGATGACAGCGAATTCTTCACCGCCATAACGCGCAACGCTGTCACCGCCGCGAACTGCGACGCCCTTCAGCACCCCGGCCACCGCCTGCAGGCAACGATCACCGGCCGGATGGCCGTGCCGGTCGTTGAAGGCCTTGAAGTGGTCGATATCCACCAGCAGCAGGCCCAGCTCGGTGCCGCTGCGCCGCGCGCGATTCCACTCGGAGGTCAGCCGCGCATCGAACTCGCGGCGATTGGCCACGCCGGTGAGGCCATCCTGCCGCGCCAGTTGATCCAGCGCCGCCTGACGCTCCAGCAGATCGGTCTGCAGCAGGACGCTGCGCAGGCCGAAACCAAGGGTGGCTACGACGAAGCCCGCGACGGCCAACGGCCGCGCATGATCGACCACCAGCGTGCCGACCACCAGCAGCAGCAACGGCAGGATGATCGGACCGGCGGCCTGCACCGTCCTCGCCAGCCGCGGGTGTGCCGTGGTGCCTGTGTCCGGCGCCGTGTCCAGCGCCAGGCAGGCGATCAGCAGAAAAGGGACGTCGATCAGCAGGTCGTTGAACGCACCGAACGCATCATCGGAGGTGTAGTGGTTGATGTAGTAGGCCACCAGCAGATAGGCCAGTGCGTACAACGCCAGTGCACGGAAGAACCTGCGCCGTTCGGGCACGTCGCCGGCCAGCCATCGCACCACGGCGAACGCGGCGATACACAGGTTCTGGATATCGAACATGCGTTGCATGTTGGCCAGCGCGTGGTCGTCGATGTCAACGCGGGCGGCAAACGACTGCGCGTGCACGAAGAACAGCACGCCCAACAGCGCCGCCATCGCCGCATCGATCAGGCTGATGCTGACCCGTTCCCGGCGCGCCCGGGCCAGGATGAACACCAGGGGCACACCGTAAAGCACGTAAAGGAACAGGCTTGCGCGCGGGGTGAAATCGGCACGCCCGGCGCCCAGGGCATCAATCATGTTGAACGCCATGCCGCCGGCCCACAGCAGCAGGGCCAGCGCCGTGGCGCGCCACCCCAGTGCCGCGCGGTCGCGGCGGGCCCGCCACAGGCAGGCGACCGCAGCCAGCAGCGGGGCGCCGGTCAGGAAAACGAAGGAACCCGCCCCGGCGGGACCGGGCCACAGGGCCAGCACCAGCCCATGGCACAGCACATACAGCAGCGCCAGCACTACCGGCATGCATCCCCCCGATCCGCAAGGCCGTCTGAGCGCACGATAGCGCTCCGGCACGCCACAGCGGCGTGATCCACTGCGGCAAAACGACACTCCGCGTGCGTCACCATGGTAGTGCCGGCCGCTGGCCGGCAATCCCGGGGAATCCCTGGGCGTTCCGGTGGTGCCGGCCAGCGGCCGGCACCACCGGAACGCGCTCAGCCCTGCAGGGCGCGGGCGTGGTGGGCGATGTGCTCGCCGATGAAGCTGGCGATGAAGTAGTAGCTGTGGTCGTAGCCCGGCTGCAGACGCAGGGTCAGCGGATGGCCGGCGGCCGCGCAGGCCTGCTGCAGGCGCTGCGGCTGCAGCTGGGTCTGCAGGAACTCGTCCGCCTCGCCCTGGTCGACCAGCAGCGGCAGGCGCTCGTCAGCCATAGCGATCAGCTCGCAGGCATCCCATTGCGCCCAGTCGGCCGGGTTGTCGCCCAGATAGGCATGGAAGGCCTTCTGCCCCCACGGCACGTGGCTGGGCGCGACGATCGGCGAAAACGCCGACACGCTGCGATAGCGCCCGGGGTTGCGCAGCGCGATCAGCAGCGCGCCATGGCCGCCCATCGAATGGCCACTGATCGCGCGCGCATCGGTGACCGCGAAGTTCGCCTCGATCAGCGCCGGCAGCTCCTGCGCCACGTAATCATGCATGCGGTAGTGCTCCGCCCAGGGCGCACGGGTGGCGTTGAGGTAGAACCCCGCTCCCTTGCCGAGGTCGTAGCCTTCGGCATCGGCCACATCATCGCCGCGCGGGCTGGTATCCGGCGCAACGATGATTACTCCGTGCTCGGCTGCATAGCGCTGCGCACCGGCCTTGGTGATGAAATTCTGCTCGGTGCAGGTCAGGCCGCTCAGCCAGTACAGCACCGGCAGCTTCTGTGTTTCCACTTGCGGTGGCAGGTACACGGCGAACTGCATGTCGCAGCCCAGCGTGGTCGAATGATGGCGGTACACGTCCTGCCAGCCGCCGAAACAGGCGCGGTGTTCAATGCGTTCCATGGTGCTCTCCTGCGCGGCGCGTCAGCGCACGCGTGCTTCTGGTAGATGCCGACCTTGGTCGGCTTATCCACGCCCGGCGTGGATGCCTTGGTTGATCAGTTCATCCAGCTGTGCCAGCAGGCGCAGCAACGATTCGACGCCAGGCTGGCCGTCCAGGTTGCGATACGCCGCCACCGCCACGTCGCTGCGCGGTGGCCACTGACCGTCGGCGCGGGCCTCGTAGAGGCGCGGCAGGAATACCTGCGCAAGCCACTGCTCGAACGGCATGCCATCGTCGCTGCCGAAGGCCGAAGTCACCGCACGCGGTGGCCCCACCTCGCCGTCGACCCAGCCCAGCGCGCGCAACGCCTGCTCGATCGGCGCCACCAAGGCCGCGCGCGGGTCTTCCGCACGCGGCCGGCGCAGGGCATCGAACCAGCCCATGACGCGGCTCAGTAATGGACCACCGAACGGATCGACTTGCCTTCATGCATGAGGTCGAAGGCGTCGTTGATCCTGTCCAGGTCCATGGTGTGGGTGACGAACGGCGCCAGTTCGATATCGCCCTTCATCGCGTCCTCGACCATGCCCGGCAGCTGGCTGCGGCCCTTCACGCCACCGAAGGCGGTACCCATCCACTTGCGCCCGGTCACCAGCTGGAACGGGCGGGTGGAGATCTCCTGCCCGGCACCGGCCACGCCGATCACCACGCTCTGGCCCCAGCCACGATGCGCGCATTCCAGCGCCGCGCGCATCACGTTGACGTTGCCGATGCACTCGAAGCTGTGGTCCACACCCCAGGTGGTCATTTCCACGATGACCTGCTGGATCGGCTTGTCGAAGTCCTTCGGGTTGATGCAGTCGGTGGCGCCGAATTCGCGCGCCAGTTCGAACTTGGACGGATTGGTGTCCACCGCGATGATGCGGCCGGCCTTGGCCTGGCGCGCACCCTGGATCACCGCTAGGCCGATGCCACCCAGGCCGAACACCGCCACGCTGTCGCCTTCCTGCACCTTGGCGGTGTTGTGCACCGCGCCGATGCCAGTGGTGACGCCACAGCCGAGCAGGCAGACGTGTTCCGGGTTGGCGTCCGGATTGATCTTCGCCAGCGAGACTTCGGCCACAACGGTGTACTCGCTGAAGGTCGAGCAGCCCATGTAGTGGTACAGCGGCTCGCCGTTGTAGCTGAAGCGGCTGGTGCCGTCGGGCATCACGCCCTTGCCCTGGGTGGCGCGCACGGCCACGCACAGGTTGGTCTTGCCGCTCTTGCAGAACAGGCATTCGCCACACTCGGCGGTATACAGCGGAATCACATGGTCGCCCGGCTTGACGCTGGTCACGCCCTCGCCCACTTCCACCACGATGCCGGCGCCTTCATGGCCCAGCACCACCGGGAACAGGCCTTCCGGGTCATCACCGGACAGGGTGAACGCATCGGTGTGGCAGACACCGGTGTGGGTAATCTTCACCAGCACTTCGCCCTTCTTCGGCGGGGCGACGTCGATCTCGACGATCTGCAGCGGCTGGCCGGGACCAAAGGCGACGGCGGCACGGGATTTCATGGGTGGACTCTCCAGAGACAGGCAATGACAGGATGGGCGGCGCCATGTTGCGCCGTCGTTTACTTCAGGTACGAGCGGATCAACGCGCTCATGTCGCGCACGCGTTCGGCGCGTTGTTCTTCGGAGGCGGCGGGCTGGCCGAATTCCTCGCGCAGATGGGCCTCCATCACCTCGGACATCAGGCCGTTGACCGCGCCACGGATGGCGGCGATCTGCTGCAGCACCGGCCCGCAGTCGGCGCCGGCTTCCAGCGCGCGGTCAAGCGCATCGCACTGGCCGCGGATGCGGCGCACGCGGGCCAGGACCTTCTTCTTCTCTTCGGGGGAATGCGGCATGGCGGGCCAGTTCGGAACTATACTGGGGGATAGTATACATGTGTATTGGCAAAGTGACGGAAATGGCATCTCCCGCCTCCGCAATAGTGCCGTTGAATCCTTTCATATCAATCAATTACAGAAATTGCGCTTCTACCGTTAATGCATCGGGGCATGCTGTAGGATCGGCAGAATCAGCAACCAGACAATGGGTGTTGGCATCCAACTCGGGCGCATCACCGATGAGATCGGCAGTGGCGCGTTTCTCTATGCCTTCTTCTCGACCATATCCGGCAACCTGGAGCCGAATGGCTGGGGAAGTCGATTCCCAATCCTCTTGAATCAGCTATACGCCGGCAGACTGCAGCAATCAGATGCTGCCGCCGCGCTGGCCGAACTACATAGGGTCCGCCGAGAGCTGGCCGAGCTTGCGCCAGCCCGTGTCATATGGTCGTTCGAGGATAGAACCCAGCGTCCACCGTGGGGAGACGATATCGCTGGCGACATCGACAGCCTGGCGACCTACTTCGTCACCTCACATGGGCACGATCTGATCGCGCTTCTGGCCGAGGTGTTTGAAGCACTTCAGGAAGGCGAAGACACGTCCGCCCGGACCATCAACTACTGATGCCCTACGCTCAATCAAACACGCCCTGAGCCGCCAACCGCGCCAGCTCATCCACCACGTAGCGCACCTTGGGCCGCAGGTGGCGGGTCGGTGGCCACAGCGCATGGATGTCGATATGCCGCTGCATGTGCGCATCCAGCACCGATTGCAGCGCCCCGGATTCCAGATGACGGCGTACCAGTGAAACGGGCATCTGGCAGATGCCCAGCCCAGCGATGGCCGCATCGATCACCGCGTCACCATCGTTGAGCTGGTAGGTCGCATTCGGGATGAACGTTCCCTCGGCATCGTCCCTGCCGATCCGCCACGCCACCGGCTGGCCGTGGCGGAAACCAACGACGCTGCGGTGCTGCGCCAGATCCTCCACGGAGGCCGGCACGCCATGCGCCTGCAGGTACTCTGGCGATGCGCAGGTGACCAGTCGTTGGCGACCCAGCCGGCGCGCGACCAGATGCTCGGCCTGGTGCAATCCGCCGAAGCGGATCAGCAGGTCGATGCCCTCTTCGACCGGATCGACGAAGTGATCGGTGAAGGTCATCGTCAGTTGCAGGTCCGGGTATTGCCGGCACAGGCGCAGCAGCACCGGCAGCACCACCAGGCGCCCGAACGAGGATGGCATGTCGATGCGCAGCCGTCCGCTGGGCAGGCCGGCCGACCCCAGGCAGGCCTCGGCGGCGGAGATTTCTTCCAGCGCCGCCGCACACGATGCGTAGTACGCTTCGCCGTCGGTGGTCAGCGCGATGCGCCGCGTGGTGCGGTGGAACAGGCGCACGCCCAGCCGCGCTTCCAGCCGGGCGATGGCCTTGCCCACCGCCGAGCGTGAGATGCCCAGCGCGTCGGCAGCCTCGGTGAAGCTGCCTGAGCGGGCCGTGGTAACGAACGTGACCAGGCCATTCAATGATTCCAGCGGCAGCATCTATCGCGCTCCATTGGGGACAAATAGTCCCGCACCTGGGGAGATCGAAGCTCTTTATGCGTCTGCATGTCAACTCCATTCTGTGTGCATCGCGCCGCTGGCGCCTCCTCCCCGCACCAAGATGACCGACATGACCGCCGCCCTGTTCCGCCCCTTCGATCTGGCAGGCATCGCCCTGCGCAACCGCATCGTGATGGCCCCGATGACCCGCGCCCGCAACCCCGGCGCGGTGGCCAATGAACTCACCGCGCAGTACTACCGGCAGCGCGCCAGCGCCGGCCTGATCATCAGTGAAGGCACCCCGGTCTCGCCGCAGGGCCAGGGTTACATCGACGTGCCGGGTATCTGGTCGGCCGAGCAGGTTGCCGGGTGGAAGCTCGTCACCGAGGCGGTGCATGCCGCACAGGGCACGATCTTCGCCCAGCTCTGGCACGTCGGCCGCATGTCGCATTACTCGCTGCAGCCCGACGGTGGTCAACCGGTAAGCGCCGGTACCCGGCCGGTCGCCAGCGCACCGAAGAACACCTCGTTCGTCTATCTGGACGACGGCAGCCGCGGCCACGCCGATCCCACCCCGGCACGTGCGCTGGCCACCGAAGAGATCCCCGGCATCGTCGACGACTTCGCGCGCGGCGCCGACAACGCCATCGCCGCCGGTTTCGATGGCATCGAACTGCATGCCGCCAACGGCTACCTGTTCGAACAGTTCCTCAACCCGCTCATCAACCAGCGCGAGGACCGCTATGGCGGCTCGCTGCCAAATCGTGCGCGCTTGATCCTGGAGACCGTCGATGCGATGGCCCAGCGCATCGGTGCGCAGCGCATCGGCGTGCGTCTGGCGCCGAACAACCTCACCTTCGACATGCCGTTCTACCCCGACAACGAGGCCACCTACCTGTACCTGGCCGAGGAACTGGGCACGCGCGGCCTGGCCTATGTGCATCTCAACGACAACCTGCAGGCGGGCCAGTCGGTACTAGGCGAGGTGTTCCTGCGGCAGTTCAAGCAGGCCTACGGCGGCACCGTCATCCTGGCAGGTGGCATGACCCGCGAACGCGCCCTGCAGCTGGTCGAAGCGGGCACCATCGACCTGGCCGCGTTCGGCCAGCCGTTCATCGCCAACCCGGATCTGGTCGAGCGCCTGCAGCGCAACGTCGCGCTGGCCACGCCGGACCGCAGCACCTATTACGGAGGCGGCGAGGCAGGCTACCTCGATTACCCGGCCGCAGGCTGATCACGCACGGGGTCGGATCCCCGCCGCCGGCGGGGCTCCGACCCATGCCCTCAGGCATCCTCACGCACGTAAGCGAACGACTCGTCCAAACGCTCGAAACCGATCACTTCAGCGACGATGGCCTGTACGTCGTCGTCGCTGATGTTTCCTTCCTCAATATCGTCAACGCGGGCGAACAGCCGCTGCAACGCCGCGTACTGGTCGCCGCGCAGGAAGGACTGGTGGGACTGCAGCCAGCGCCGCAGGTTGCCGGCCAGCTCGCCGTGCGACAGCAGCGTGTACGGCGCCTGGTAGTCAGCAACGGCTTCGACCATCTTGCGGAACAGGAAATCCTGATAGCTGGCGGCCAGCACATCGGCACGATCATCGTCATGCCACACCAGCACGACAGGGGGCTCGGCAAAGCCGGGCGCGTTGCTCCAGAAGCAGTAGCTGTCGCCGCCGCCGGTCCGCGCAAACGGCAGGAGCTGCAGGTCGGGACGCAGGGGATTGTAATGATCCTCGGCGGTCAGCTCCTGCCACGCCTCCAGCAGCTCGTCGTGTTCCAACGGCTCGTAGTCCTGGGCGTACAGCAGCACCGGCGGATCCGCCTGCAGCGTCGGGAATACCACCTCGGACCATTCCGGATGGGGAGCACCCCAACTCAACCGACCCGCTGCATGCAGCTGCTTGAACAGGGGCGGGAAGGACTGGCCGGTGGCCTGTTCGATGCCGGATAGCGCGCTCATGGATGTCCTTGTCGATAGAGACCGCCCAGCTTGCCCGAATCCGCGCAGGAGATGAACCGGCCACAGCACGCGGCAGGACTAGACTGCGACCACCGGATGCCGCCCATCGCTGCCATGAACGCCACTGCCCACAGCTTCATCGTCAACCTCGACGTCCCCGACCTGGCCGCCGCCGAAGACTTCTACATCCGGGCCTTCGGCCTGCGCATCGGCCGCCGTCTAGGCCCGGGTGCCGTGGAGCTGCTCGGTGGGCCAACGCCGCTCTACCTGCTGCACAACGACGCCGGCAGCGCCGCCACCGAAGACGGCGACGTGCGCGACTACGAGCGCCATTGGACGCCGCTGCACCTGGATTGGGTAGTGGATGACATCGACGCCGCGCTGGTACGTGCAGTCGCAGCCGGAGCGACGCTCGAGCAGTCCTTGCGCGAGCGTCGCTGGGGACGCATCGCCGTGCTGGCCGATCCGTTCGGCCACGGCTTCTGCCTGATCCAGTTCAGTGCTGAAGGCTACGACGCGCTGGTCGAATGACCGTTGCACCACTCACCACGGCAAAGGCACTGCCTCGCCATTGGCACGCTCGCCGTAGTACAGCGACGGCAGCAAGCGCGAGAGGAAACTGAACTCCGTATAGCAGTGCTTGAGCAGGCCCAGGCCGACCGCATCGCCGGCCTCGCGGTGCGGATCGGCGCTGTCCAGGCCGAGCACGAAGCGGCTGCGCAGCACACAGCCAAACGGCGTATCACGCGCCACGTGCAGCATCTGCCCGTCGCAGGGATCACCGTTTGCATCCAGGCGGACGTGGTCGCCGAAGCCGATGCGCGCGGCAATCACCGCCGATACATCGCCTGCATCCTGTGCCGCCTGCAGGCGCTGGGGCACCAGCAGCGTGCGCGGGTCATGGAACTTCAGGCGTGCCGCCACCGGCGGAATGTCGGCCAGCGATTCCACCGCATGGATGCTGGCACCGTGGTAGCTGCGCCCGCGCTGCCACGCCGCGTCCCAGCCGCGATGCTCGACATGATCGACCGGATGCCACCAGCGGATGTGCTGGGTGGTCTCGAAGAAGGTGAACCACCAGTCCAGCATGCGGCCCCTGCAGCCGTGCAGATCGCTACGCACCGCCACCAGCAGGGTGCCGTCTTCGCGGCGCTGGATGCCGGTCTCCAGGTGCATCGGCGCCGGGTCGAGCAGATCGTGGTGGTCCAGCCAGGCGCGTGCGTTCACAGCGGTATCCATCGGGGTCTCCTGCGGTGTTGGGAGACCCGACAATACGGAAACGTTATTCGTTTCTCAATTAGCCGGATGCGGTAAGATGGGCACAATGAACAGCACGACCCTGTCCGAGTCCACAACGCCGACCCGCCGCCGCGGCCGCCCTGCGCGCCCGGAGGCGGAAGTCCGCCACGCGGTACTGCAGGCCACCCTGGAGCTGCTGCTGGCACAGGGTTACGAGGCCACCACCATCGAAGCGGTGGCGGCGCACGCCGGGGTGGCGAAGAAGACGGTGTATCGCCACGCCAGCAATCGCGAGGAACTGGTTGGGTTTGCGGTGCGCGAATGGACCGACGGCTTCGCGCCACAGTTGCAGCGCGATGCGCGCAATGCCGAAGAGGTCGTGCCGCTGTTGCAGGACATCCTGCAGGCGGTCTGCGCGCAGGCGCTGTCGGCGCAGGCGGTGCAGGTGTTCCGCCTGCTGGCCACCGATTTCCCCGGCAAGGACGCGCTGCTGCAGGCCTATCTGGACAATGGCATCGAACGCGGCCGAGCGCTGCTGGCTGACTGGCTGGAACGGCAGCAGCAGCGTGGGCTGCTGCGTGAGGGGGATTCCGCACGCATGGCGCGACTGATCCTGGCAATGGCCGTGGCCGAGCCGCTGCGCGAACGCGTGATCGGCGTGGTGGCCGAGGATGCGCCGGTGGAGGTGCACCTGCGTGAGTGCATGGCGTTGTTGGCGCCGGTGTTGCGGGTGCCGTAGGGTTGCCCCATCCGCGCATGGACGACAGTGGGTGGTGGGTGCCGTCCGTTGGTCGGCACCACATCATCCATCGCAACTCATTCGCGCAGCATATCCACGAACGCGCGCAGCGCACCGGGCATCTGCCGCTGCTTCGGGTAGTACAGAGCGAAGCCGGCGAACGGCTCGCTCCAGTCTTCCAGCACCGCCACCATCTGCCCCGAATCAATGTAGGGCCTTGCCGTGTCTTCCAGCACGTAGGCCAGGCCGATGCCATCTAGCACTGCACCGACCACGGTGCCCTGCTCGCTCAATGTGAGCCGGCCCGGCACGTCGATCTCCAGCGCTTGCCCGCTACGCTCGAACTGCCATTTGTATAGATGCCCGCTGGCAAAGCGGAAGCGGATGCACTCATGCGCGGCCAGGTCGCGCGGATGCTGCGGCGCCGGACGCCGCCGCAGGTAATCCGGCGAGCCGACAATCAGCCCGCGCAACGGCGGCCCCATCGGCACCGCCACCATGTCCTCGGGCACGAACTCGTGCAGGCGCACGCCGGCGTCGTAGCCCTCGGCGACGATGTCGACCAGGCCATCGTTTTCGGTCAGCTCCACCCGCACGTCGGGGTGAGCGTGCAGGAAGCGCGCCAGTCGCGGCCCCAACTGGGTCGGTACCGCCGCGCGGGTGGCGTTGATGCGCAGCAGGCCGGCCGGCGCGGCACGGAACTGGTTCATCTCTTCCAGCGCGTCATGCACCTGGCCCAGCGCCGGCTGCAGGCGCTCCAGCAGGCGCTGCCCGGCCTCAGTCAGGGCCACGCTGCGGGTGGTGCGATGGAACAGGCCCACCCCCAACCGTTCTTCCAGCGCGCGGATCGCATAGCTCACTGCCGAGGTCGACAGCGCCAGCTCGGCACCGGCGCGGCGGAAGCTGCGGTGGCGGGCGACCGCGGCAAACGCGGCCAGGTGGGTGAGGTTGTCAGTGGCCATGATTGTGCAGTTCCACTTGATGAATCATGCCGATATCCGCGATTCCTGCCGCTGGGAACGGGGCGTATTGTAAAACGCCTTTCGATAAACCCTGCCAAGGATTCCCCATGTCCCTCGCCCGTGGTTACGCCGCCCATTCCCATACCGCCCCGCTGGTCCCCTATGAGTTCGAACGCCGTGCGGTCGGTCCCAACGACGTGCGCATCGAGATCCTCTACAGCGGCATCTGCCACTCCGACCTGCATCAGGCCCGCGATGATTGGGGTGGCTCGATCTACCCGATGGTGCCGGGTCACGAGATCATCGGCCGCGTCACCGAGGTCGGCAGCAACGTCACCCGCTTCAAGGTCGGCGACCACGCCGGCGTGGGTTGCATGGTCGACTCCTGCCGCCACTGCGACGCCTGCCAGCACGACCTGGAGCAGTACTGCGCCGAGGGCGCGACCTGGACCTACAACGGCCGTGAACGCGAAAGCGGCGCACCGACCTACGGCGGCTATTCCGACCACGTGGTGGTCGAGCAACGCTTCGTGGTGAAGGTGTCCGACACCCTCGACCTGAAGGCGGCCGCACCGCTGCTGTGCGCCGGCATCACCACGTGGTCGCCGCTGCGCCATTGGAAGGTCGGCCCGGGCCAGAAGGTCGGCGTGATCGGCCTCGGCGGCCTCGGCCACATGGGCGTGAAGTTCGCCAAGGCGCTCGGTGCGCACGTGGTGATGATCACCACCACCCCGGAAAAGGGCACCGATGCCAAGCGCCTGGGCGCCGATGAGGTGCTGGTCTCGCGCGATGCGGCGCAGATGAAGGCGCACGCCGGCAGCTTCGACTTCCTGCTCAATACCATCCCGGTCAGCCATGACACCAATCCGTACATGGGCCTGCTCAAGCGCGAAGCCACCATGTGCCTGGTCGGCGTGCTGACCGAACTGGACCCGCCGTTGACCGGTGGCAGCGTGATCTTCGGCCGCAAGCACCTGACCGGCTCGGCGATAGGCGGCATGGCCGAAACCCAGGAAATGATGGACTTCTGTGCCGAGCACGGCATCGTCAGCGATGTGGAGATGATCGACATCAGGAACGTCAACGAAGCCTGGGAACGCATGGCGAAGAACGATGTGCGCTACCGCTTCGTGATCGACATGGCGACGATGAAGAACGCGGCCTGATCCAGGGCAGATGCGAAAAAGAAAAACCCCGGCAATGCCGGGGTTTTTTTCTGGTAGTGCCGGCCGCTGGCCGGCGCCCCCGCCTGGCACTACCGCAATCCACTCAGTACGCGAATTCGCGGAACACCGGATCGACGTCGCCGTGCCAGCGGCCATGGAACAGCGCCAGCTTGCGCTCGGCCGGGGTCAGGCCGGATTCGACGATCTCCTGCAGCACGTCCAGGAACTTGCTCTCGTCCTGGCCATCGGCATTGCGTGCGGCGCGACGCTTGAGGCCTTCCACCGAGATCTTGACCGCCTCGCCGGCGAGGTCACGCACGGTGCCATTGCGGAACGGCAGGTTCATCGCATGCTTCGGCACGCCGTCACGCAGCGCATGGCGCTCGGCCAGGGTGAAGTCACGCACCAGGTCCCAGGCGGCATCCAGTGCGGTGTCGTCATACAACAGGCCCACCCAGAATGCCGGCAGCGCACACAGGCGGCTCCACGGGCCACCATCGGCACCACGCATTTCCAGGTACTTCTTCAGGCGCACTTCCGGGAACGCGGTGGTCATGTGGTCCGACCAGTCGCGCAGCGTCGGCAGCGCACCCGGCAGCACCGGCAGCCTGGCCTGCATGAAATCGCGGAAGCTCTGCCCGCTGGCGTCGTGGTAGATGCCATCGCGGTAGGAGAAATACATCGGCACGTCGAGCAGGTAGTCGACATAGCGCTCGTAACCAAAACCATCCTCGAACACGAAGTCGAGCATGCCGGTGCGGTCGGCGTCGGTGTCGGTCCAGATGTGCGAGCGGTAGCTCAGGTAGCCGTTCGGCTTGCCTTCGGTGAACGGCGAATCGGCGAACAGCGCGGTGGCGATCGGCTGCAGCGCCAGCGACACGCGGAACTTCTTCACCATGTCCGCTTCGGTGGCGTAGTCCAGGTTCACCTGCACCGTGCAGGTGCGGGTCATCATGTCCAGGCCCAGCGAACCGACCTTGGGCATGTACGAGCGCATGATCTTGTAGCGCCCCTTGGGCATCCACGGCATTTCATCGCGCTTCCACTTCGGCTGGAAGCCCATGCCGAGGAAACCCAGCTGCAGTTCGCCGGCCACCTGCGCCACTTCATTGAGGTGGGTGCCGGTTTCCACGCAGGTCTGGTGGATGGTTTCCAGCGCCGCACCGGACAGTTCCAGCTGGCCGGCCGGTTCCAGCGTCACCGAGGCGCCATCGCGCAGCAGGGCGATCGTGCTGCCGTTCTCCTGCACGGGCTCCCAGCCGAAGCGGACCAGGCCGTTGAGCAGCGCTTCGATGCCGCGCTCGCCCTCGAAGGTCGGCGGGCGCAGGTCATCCAGGCGGAACCCGAACTTCTCGTGCTCGGTGCCGATGCGCCACTGCGCGCGGGGCTTCTCGCCGGAGGCGATCACCTCCACCAGCTGCGAGCGGTCGGTAATGGGGGTATCGGCGACGTGGCTGGGGCTCGACAAGGGAGAGGCTCGCTGGACGGTGGCGGGGGATGTGGGGCTCGCGGCCTTCCATCGCAAGGGCGCACTATAGCGTGGCACCCCGTCGCGTCATGCGACGGTGACGGGTTTCAGCATCCTACCGACGCCCTCTTGACCCTCGTACACTCAACGTCATGAGCCGCCATTCACGACACCCCGAACTGCACCGCTCCGAGCGCGTCGGCTGGCTGCGTGCCGCCGTGCTGGGCGCCAACGATGGCATCGTCTCGGTGGCCGGCCTGGTGGTCGGCGTGGCCGCCAGCGGCGCCTCCGCTGCGACCATCCTGGCCACCGGCGTGGCCGGCACCGTGGCCGGCGCGATGTCGATGGCCGCCGGCGAGTATGTCTCGGTGCAGACCCAGGCCGACACCGAAGACGCCGACCTGGCAATGGAAAAGCGCGAACTGCACGAAGATCCGCACAGCGAGCTGGAAGAGCTGGCCGCGATCTACCGCCACCGTGGCCTGGAGCCGGCGCTGGCACGGCAGGTGGCCGAACAGCTCACCGCCCACGACGCACTGGGCGCCCACGCGCGCGACGAGCTGGGCATCACCGATACCCTGCGCGCGCGCCCGCTGCAGGCAGCGCTGGCCTCTGCCGGCGCCTTCACCTGCGGTGCGGCACTGCCGGTGCTGACCGCGTTGCTCGCGCCGGTCGACAAGGTCGCGATGATGACCACGGCCAGTACCCTGCTCGGCCTGTGCCTGACCGGCGCGGTGGCAGCCCAGGCCGGCGGCGCCCCGCCGGTACGCGGCGCGTTGCGTGTGATGTTCTGGGGTGCACTGGCAATGGCCGCCGCTGCAGGCGTCGGTCGCCTGTTCGGCGCCCAGGTGACATGACCGGCATGCTGCCGCCAGTTACCGCACTGCTGGCCGAGATGGCCAGTCTGGCCGGCTGCGCACGCGCCGAAGGTTATGCGTGCATCACCGCTCGGCGCGAACATGGCGCCAGCTCGGTGGAGATTCCGCAACCCCAGTTCGCGATCCTGCTGGAAGGCCGCAAGCAGGTGCGTACCGCCCACCAGTCGCTGGAGTTCATCCCCGGCGACATCCTGCTGCTGACCCAGCGATGCCGCATCGATGTAGTCAACACCCCCGACCCACGCAGTGGCCGCTACCTCAGCGCCATCGTGCCGCTGTGTGCCGAAGTGCTGGCGGCCGCACGCACGCTGTGGAGCGGGGAGCTTCCCGCCGCTGGTCATGCGATGGCGCGACTGCCGTTGATCGATCATGGCGCGGTGCTGCGCCAGTGGCGGCAATCGCTGCAGGACGGCCGTTACAGCGAAGCGCGGCTGGCCCTGGCCTCGTTGGTACTGACCCTGTGCCGGCAGGGCCACGGCAACCTGCTGCTGCCGCAGGCGCCGAGCCTGGGCGAACAGATCCGCGACCGCATCGCCGCCGAACCGGCCCGCGACTGGCAATCGCGTGATGTGGAAGCGCTGTTCGCGCTGAGCGGCGCGACCCTGCGCCGTCGCCTGGCGGCCGAGGACACCAGCCTGCGCCAGCTGCTCACCGAGGCCCGGCTGGCGCATGGCATGCAGCTGCTCTACACCACGGACCTGCCGTTGAAGACCGTGGCCGCACGCGCGGGCTATCGGTCTGTGGCGAGTTTCAGCAAGCGCTTCGCCGAGCAGTACGGGCTGGCTCCCACAGACATTTGAGGGGGTTCGGCAGGGCCTGCAGCCCTGCACCTGCAGAGGCAACGGCAACAGCGAAAGCAACAGCAACAGCGGGCTATCCGTGGGATGGCGGGGCGGTGTGGGTGGGCAGGACACGCCGTAAACCCATCCATGGGGGCTCGATGGCGCCATCCATGGCGCCAACGGTCCTGCCCACCCACACCGCCCCACCTCTGACAGATCTTCGCGACTGTTGGTAGGTGTCGACCTTGGTCGACACATCTGTCAGATATCGAAATCGATCTGGGTCAGATCCGTTTTCCTCCGGAAAACGGATCTGACCCAAAGAGAATTTCCAACAGATCGCGGAAAACTGTCGAAGGCGGGGTGGGTCCGGTTGCGGGAGTGTCCGCGGCATGGATGCCGCGGCCAAGCCCCCAGGGATGAAGTGACCCCCGGGAGTTGGACGCCAGATCCAACCCCGAGGGATACATGAACAGATACGACGCTCGTTTCAAACTGCAGGTCGCCAAAGAGGCCTGCAAGACCTCCACATCAGTCAAAGCCGTTGCTCGTCGCCACAGCCTGGAGGCCTCCACGGTCAGGCGCTGGGTGGCGACCTATCGGCTGTATGGTTGGCGCGGATTTCATCGCCAGGCCCGGTTCTATGACCTCCCGTTCAAGTTGGCTGTCCTGGAAAAAATGAGCCAGGACGGTATGTCCGGGCGGGAGGCCACCACCTACTTCCAGATCGGTGATGCCGGCGCGGTGGGGCGATGGCGGCGCCTGTATGCTCAAGGCGGTGCCCAAGCGTTGGCACCGCCTCCGCCGCTGCCCCGAAAGCCGATGAAAAAGACCCGTTCGTCCAAGCCACCTGAGGAAATGAGCCGCGATGAGCTGCTCAAGGAAGTCGCCTATCTGCGTGCGGAGACCGACTACCTAAAAAAACTCGATGCCTTGATCCGGGAAGAGCAGGCGGCGCAAGACGCAAAGCGAAAGCCATCCAAGGATTGAGGCAGGTTCATACGCTGTCGCTTCTGCTCGAAGCGGCGGAGCTGTCACGCAGTACGTTCTATTACCAGAACCATGTCCTGGCCCATCCGGATCAGGACGAGGCAGCCCTGTGCGAGCGCATCC
>NZ_JCAFTA010000012.1:0-143796 GCF_059369815.1 Stenotrophomonas sp. YJH_SMC_27
CTCATCGTCCGAAGGACTGACCTGGATCATCGTCACCTGGTCCGGCCGGCGCATCGGCACCACCATGCTGGCCCGCTTCGACTCAGCAGCGGCCATCGTGGCCAGCACCAACTGCACGAACGGCGAGGCCGCACCGGTTTCACCCAGCCGCGCGAACAGGTCGATGCCTTCCTTTGGATCCAACAGGTCCGGGTTGCCCTTGAGCTCGCGCAGTACTGGCGACAGCGTGGCGATGCCGGTACCGGCCTTGCCGGTGTCAAAGAACACCGAGTTGATGTAGGTTTCGCCGGCGGCCTGTTTCCACCCCTCTACAAGCGCCTCGTGCTGGGCCTGACGTTTGAGAGGCGTGCCCTGCTCATCCGTGAGGCGAGCGACGACCGGGCGATGCAGCTTGGCGAGCGTGGGGAGGGCGTCCCATTGCTTGAAGTGGGCGCGCGTCCAAGGCGTCGGAAAGAACGGTGTCGGTTTGAAGGGCTTCGGCGGGGTTGCCTGCCATCCATTGAATTGCGGCCACCACTCATCGACGTTCACCTCGGTATACGGCGCCCACGGCCGCAGCCATTCCACCCGCTCGCGGCGGGCGACTACCATGGCCGCGTAGGTGGCCAACGGGGTGCTGGCTGTGCGGGGGGCGTCGTATTTCCCGTCTGGCCCGAACGCGTACACTAGAATCGCAGGCATATCGGGGTGACGCTCGAACGTCCGGAAGATGGCCTCGATCACGTCTTCGGGCGTGTTGCTGTAAATCACGTCTGATTGCTTTATCTGCGTCCAATGCAGCCCGGCTGGCATACGTGTTCTGTCAAGATACATGCTGTCCATCTCACGCAGTTCATTGTCTGAGTACGTGTTCCTCAACCAATCATTGGCATCCGTTGCCAATACTCCAACCGATGGGATAGGCCAAGCTTCAACCATGTTCTTCAGGGCGAGTTCCAGCGTGTCTGCCCTCCGCTTAGATAGGACGCCGGCGCCGTTCGCGTGCCGCCAACGTGGCGAGTCTTGGGCTGGCATCGCATTGGCGCTGAAGCTTTCCGCCTGCTTCAACTCATGCCACACATCGCCTTGTCGAAACATCTCTACCGACAGACCGATACCGATGACATCCAGAGTGAGCATGCGCCGATCGTTTTCCATTGCAGGTGCATCCGGTAGTGGGGGCGGCTGGGCGCCGGAAATGGGAGCTTGATTCAATTCCACAAAATCGTTCGGCAATCCAGTGGGGTCATAAACTGGTGGCGGGCGAACGGCTTCCGCGAACGCGGCAGGGTCTACTGGCCACGCCTTTTCCAGGGCACTCTTCTTCTCGCAAGCCTGGAGAAAAAGCGAGAGCAGTATCAGGAGACAGGGCCTCCTCATGCGCCTGCGCCCTGTCGCACGGGCTGGTCTCTCTTTCGATCAGCGGCCGTCTGCGTCCAGACCAGACTTGGAAGGTCGCATCTCGCACACTCGGGCAGAACTCCTGTGTTTCTATACCTGAGCGTTTCATTGATCAGCGGGAAATCGCCAGACTCTGATCTGTAAACTTGAACTGCCTTGTCAACTTCTATTCGGTCGGAAGTCACTGCGATGTCCGCCGGCTTATCCCACGGCGTCCTCCAGTCCGCCACCAGGCACAGATACAGGTAGTACGTCCGGTCATCGATCGTCCTGGCCTGCCCGATCGACAGGTCATAGGCGGTGACCTTCTGGCTGTGCATCGCATTGGCCACGATGCTCGAGTGGAACGACTTACGGTTGTCTTCGCTGTCGGTGGTGTCCATCCAGCGGCGCTTTACTTCTGCCGGCGTCTCTTTCCTGCGGATCTCGACCCGGCCGCCGCCCAGATGGCGTGCATGCACCACCTTTGCCTTGTCCACCGTTGCCTTGCCCTCATTCCATGCGCGTTCGAGGTCAGGCACCGCTTCTGCGGGAATCAAGCCAATGTTTCGCACTGCATGTGTGCCGGTGCTGTGCACAAGCCGCGGGAACATCTCCCAGGGCAACAGCAACCCCTCGTCCTGCGTCATTGCGATGGACGCATCGATCGGTGAAATGGCATCCATATCCCCGCCCAGTTGAGGTGTCACCGGTGGAGTCAGTGCCTCGCCGGTTACACGCACCGTCTGACCTGTGCTGAAGCCGCCCCGGCCGAGCTTATCTTTGGCTCCCATCGTGGTGCCGGTCCAGGTCCACTCGTGCCGATGTTCCAATATGTAGTCATGCGGCGGCAGCCCAATCTTCAGGCCTTGGCCATCGCGGACGCGCTTGGTGAAGCAGCGCTGCTTGAAGCGATCGCCCAGCAGCTCCAGTGCGGGCAGATGCCGTTCAAAGCCGTTCTGCATGAGCCGGGGCTCATGCCTGCTGCGATCCTTCCAGTCCTGCAGTGATTCCGAGGTAACAGTGGCAATTCGATCAGGCACCCCCGCCCAGCCAATGCCCTGTACGGTCTGCAGGGCCACGGTCTGGTCATCCGGACAGAAGTACAGGTACACCTTGCCACGGTTGTCGCGCTCGTTGAACGCGCTGCCACCTTGGCCTACAGAAGCGCGCTGTGCCTGATGCGGTCCCCAGCCGCGGCCCACCACCTTGCCGCGGGGGGCATCGGCCAGTGCGGAAAACGCCGGCGTGGCATGTGCGGTACCCGTCATGAAGCCGATGATGGACTGCAACGTCTTCACTCGCGCTTCGACGGTCTGCTGGTCATTCCCGCTCTCCATGTTGTCGAGCAACGGCTCGCCCAATCCATAGGGCGGGTGGTTCATCACCAGCGTGTCCACGGGACGATCACCGCTGTCCTTGAGTAACGCATTGGCCAGCAGGCTCACCAGGCAGCCCTGGCTGTGCCCGACCACATTGATCGTGTCGTCCGGGTTCCTCTTGCGGATCATGCGCACCAGCATCGCCAGCCGCTGCGCCGCCAGCACCATGTAGTGGCGCGAGCGCGCCTTCAGCAGCGGCCGGGTGGCGGTACCACCCACCGGGTTGCTTGGGACGACCTTGGCGATGCGGCCAGAGAAGCCATCGGCCCACATGTCCGGAATGCAGCTGGTGGCATTGGCGAAGGGACCACCGTTCTTGGCGCTGTCCTTGTCCAGGCGATTGCCATGACGGTCGAGGTACTCGCCGTGGGGCGCATCACGCGTCACGTTGGGCCGCACCTTGCCGGATCTGTCGCGGTGATAGCCCTCTTCTTCCCGAAACCCCCAATAGAACGGAATCACCACGCTGCGCGGCTCCAACGCATCCTGCCCCCTGGGCGGAAACCGCGCCTGGGTGTGCGAACGCCGGAAGTACACCGCATCGGGATCAGGCGCATCCCGATCAGCGCAGTCAGGCACCCGGTAGTACGCACCGCTCAACAGCGATTCCTGGCGCCCGGTACGGTCCAGCCGTTCACTCATTCCCAGGCAGATGCCGGTCTCCTGCTCCACGTAGGCCTCGCCCACGTCATTGACCCCGTGCACGAGGATGACGATGGCCGGCTTGGGCATCGGCAGGATCACCTTCTGCAGGGTGCCGGCCGGCTGCGTTATCACCCTGCCGGTGGCAATGCAGCGCTCAGTGGTCGGGCGGGTCATCGAGTACCTCCAGGTGTGCGATGCTCATCGCATCTTTCTCAAGTAGTTCGGTCATGCCGAGGGCGTCGCTGATTCCCTCCAGCACGCTTCCGTCGGCCAACGTCATCCGGTAGCGCTGCTGCGCTGCCGGTGTTTCGCCGTCTGCCTGGCGTAGCGCAAAACGGCCGGACGTGTCGATCTGGCCCAGCGCCTCAAACGCACTTTCAGCCGGTGCGGCGGCGTCGATCTCTACATCGGCGTGGATCTTCAGCGCCGAACCGTAGACTTCCAGCTGGCCATCGGCGTGCAGAACCAGAGCGCTCTGGCCACATCCCAGCACGATCTTCTTCTGCGCCGACTGGATGATCTGCTCGCCGGCCTGCAGCTGCAGGTTCCTTTCGGCCTGCTGGACGACGTTGCCGTGCTGTGCCTGGATGCGTATGTCGTCACGGTGAGCGATGTAGCTCAGGCCGCCGTCGATGGCGAACTCACTGACACCCTTGCCAGCGGTTCGATGCAGTACCCCGCCAGCCGCCATTCGCTGGTCACGTTCCGAGGCAATCTCCACGCGCTCGGACGCGACCAGCAGCATCGTCTGTGGCGTCGCCATGACGATGCCGTCCGGCGCATTGATGGCGACCACCGGATTGCCGGCCTCATCACGCTTCCGGTCATTGGCTCCACCGCCCATCTGTGTAATGGCTGCAACCAGGGCGTCACGCGGTCCGTCCACGTCGGGCAGTGCGTGATGCGCCGCGGCGGTGTCACCCAACGACTTCAGGAGGCCGGACAGTGCCTGAACGCATTCGACCAGCTCGCGATGATCCAGCTGACCGCCTGTGGCCTGACTGCGCCCATAAGCGGTAAGCAACAGCCCATGGGCGGCACGCAGCGCACCATTGGCATCGGTGCGCAGCTCAAAACCCTCACCACGTGGTTCGCCCGTACCGTCGGTGGCACGCGGGTGAGTCAGGTAGCCCAGGTTGAGCGCGGTTGCCGCGTGGGTACTTCGCAGCTGTGCCTTCAACTCCCCATGAGTGTCGTCGAGCAGCAGTTCATTGTGACCACGCCCATGGTGCTCCTGGCTCTTGAGCGTCACCAGGCTCTTCAGGGCCGGCAGCGCATATGGCGGCGGATTGGCAGCGTGATAGCTGCGGCCGGTCACGATGGGTTGATCAGGGTCCCCGTCCAGGAAACTGACCATGACCTCGTGCCCCACACGCGGGATCTGCATCGCGCCATAGCCGGGGCCGGCCCATGTCTGGCTGACCCGTATCCAGCAGGTGCTGTCCTGCTTCGGTCCCTCGCGGTCCCATGGGAACCACACCATCACCCGACCAAACTCATCGGTGTAGATCTGCTCTCCCTCGGGCCCGACCACGTGGGCGATCTGTGGCCCATCCATGACCGGGGCGGCGCGCAACGGCGCTTGCCAGTCGACATCGGCAGGAACCACCGTGCCTTCATACCGATAGCTACTGCCTTGTTCAGCGGACGCGCTTTCTTCCTCCTGCGCACTGGATTGTTCACCCTGATGGACCAGCGCCACCACCCGCCAATCGCGGTTCAGCCGTGATGACGGGTGGCCGTTCAGCTCGAACGCCAGCCCCGGCCACAGGCGCGCATCGTCGCCCTGGATGCTGGCTTGGTCGGTGCCCGAGCGCAGCGCCGCCAGGCGCAAGCGTGCGCACGCCCTGCCAGTCGCATCGGCCTTGTAGCGACCGGGCGCATCATAGTGCTCGTACTCGCCGATGCCATCACGGGCGTCAGCCCCGTGCTGGAGATCCCGGTTGGGCAGGCGGAAGGTGTAGTCACGCAGGGTGGCCCGCGTGCTGGCCATGCGACGCTGGTGGGTGAATCGCCATAGTCCAGGCTCGCCGGCATCACCACCGGGCACGGCGTGGTACATCACCGTACCGGGGCGTGATCCTCCTCCGGGCAGTTCGGGGCAGGCCAGCGTGGTATCGATCAGCCTCAGCTCGGACTGCTCACCCGGGTCAAAGTAGAAGACAAAGCCCTCTTCAGCTGCCACGCGCTGCATGAAGTCGAAGTCCGACTCGCGATGCTGCACGCAATACTCACGCAGCGGGTGCGGATGGGCCGCAGCAAACTCAGCCAGAATGCCCTGCTCGTCCAGAACGATCTTGAGAATCTCGGGAATGCTGCGGCGCTGGAAGATGCGGCTGTTGCGCCTCAATGCCAACCGATGCAAGGCGGGCTCGACGATCGCGCGATAGCGCGTGCGTCGGAAACCACGTTCCCCCTGCTCGATCCCGGTGACGATGCCATCCACGCAACGGATGACATCACTGCCGCGGCAGAGGGTGAATCGCACCACCTCGCCCAACAGCAGCCCGAGGTCCGGCGATGCCTCGGCCGTGGACAGTTCAACCTCAAGGCGGAACGGTTCGCTGAGTGCCTCGACCAATGTGAACCGGACCACGTCAAAGGCGGGGCCGTTGGCGAGGGCGAAATCAAATCGGATGTCGGATTGTGTGGCCACTGCTCTTTCTCCAGGTCCGGCAGGCCATATCAGCCCAGGGTCACGGCATTGGCACCCTCGCCAAGCGTTCCACCGTGGTCGGTGCTGTCGCCGACCCAGGCTACCTGCGCTCCACCACAGCTCACGCGCTGGCTGCCACTGACGATGACGGCGCCACAGGCCATCCGGTCACCCACACACGCCACGCAGCGCCCCTGTACGCTGAAGCCGGACGCGCCGGATATCACCTCGGTCGCGCCATGGAGCGGGCAGTCGAACCGATGCCCAACCAGAATGATGGATGCCATGCGTCGCTCTGCACTTGGATGAAGGAAATGAACGAAGCGGGCGCGTTGTATCCACGCCCGCCCGTTGCAACTGCGGAGTCAGGATTCCAGTGGTGCGCGCCAGTCGTCAGAGCCCGAGGTGCCGGCGACGGTGTGTTCCCAGGTGATCTTCCGATACGCGAGGCTGACTTCGATCAGCTGGGTGAAGTCGGACTTGTCCGGATCCTGTGCGTGTGGAAGCTGCGTGTTGATGTCCACGATGGTGGCGTCCTCCAGCAGCGTACTGAAGAAGTGCTCCTGGCGTCCATCGATGGACGTCCGGAACCACTTCAACTCTACCGTCGGCAGCATCTCGCCAGACGCCAGCGCGTTGTACATCAGCGGCACCGCCTTGTTCAGCGCGCAGGTGAACTTCAACGGACGGTGTACACGCTGGCCTGCCGGCTGACCTGACTGCGGGTCCGTCGGCACAGTCACCACATGGCTGATCTGCTGGACAAGAACCTCATCCTCGTGGCCTTCCACGAACACGTTGCCAACCGAGTCGGCGGTGAATGCTCCCTGGGTAATGTTGCCTTGGGTCTTGCCCTGCATGGAGATATAGGCGGGAGTTGGCATTGCGGAACATCCTCTCTGTTGTCGAAACGAAGTGCCGGGTTCCCTCCGGCGGGGGCCAACATGGCTCGCGGTGCATACCAAGTTCCGTGCCAACTTCTTCAGCCCCTGTGCCGCAACGACTTCTTGGAAAATTGAGGCCGCTCAGTGCGTAACTGGGGCGATGAGTGCGCAAGTAGATGCGCACGCGAACTCAACCCTCGCGATTGGAAGGACTTTTCTGCGCTTCCAATTGCGCAGGCTGCGCAATAACTTGCGTCTTCGTCCCCTGCAACGGTTCGGTGGGCAGGGCTTTCGGGCGCAGTGAACGCGGCAGCTTGAACGCATTGAACACCTGCTGCGTGAACGGGTTTCCCGTCCTGTCCGATGTGATGCGATAGCGCACCGCGCCCGTTCCCGCACTGAAACTCAGATCCACGCTGCTGAGCGTGCTGCCGTTCAACTGGGCTTGGCTCAGCAGGCGGAACCAGGCCCAGGGACCTTGGTATCGCATCACGCGCGTCTGCCCCGCCGGGCCCACCAGGGTCAACCGGCTCTCCACACCCTCGCGCAGGGCGTTGGGCCAGATCAGCCCCGTCACGGTACGCGGGCCGTGCGCATAGGAAATCAGCTGTCCGTCAACATTCAGCACGCTGTTGAGGTGAGTCGCCGACAGTGCCAGGGGCTGTACGTTGAACTGGACGCCCAACCCACCGCGCTCGTTGAAGAACGCTTGACGGATACGCTGTGCGTGTTCGATCTGCGGTCCAAGTTCAGGCGTGATCAGAGCCTCTCCAGCCGACGCCGTGACCAGCGCTGCGCTGTCGCGGGACAACAGGGGCGTCAGGTAGCTGTCCTGGAATACCTGCAGTCTCCCCTTTGGACCAAAGAAGGCCTCGAAGTCAACCAGATCGATGTTCTGTGCGCTGGCAGGTTCCAGTGGGTAGCGTCCTGCCAGCCGCTGCCGATAGAAGCTATGCACGTCCTCTTCCCAGCGCTTTTCCAACTCCAGCACGGCTTCCAGCGCAAGTGTCCGTTCGCTTTCGTCCGCCAGCGCTGCGACGTGCCGGTTGAGAGGCTCAGGCAAGCCTGTAGCCATCTGCCTGACCAGGAAGATCGGGTCCACACCCTCACGACGGGTCCGGCCGCTCAACGCGTCCAGTGCAGCCTCGCCTCGGTCAGCGCTGATCTGGATGCCCCTCATGTAGTCATGCAGGCCGCTGATCGCCCGCTGGATTTCGGCGATACTCTCCGTCTGTCGCTCTGCCGCGCCGAGTAGTTGCGTCAATGCGGAGAATTCACGCTCGATACGCCGGACCATAGGCGCATCTTCTTCTGCTGCGGCGGCGGCACGTGCAGCGCTTGTATCCAGCACCCCCGGCTGGGCATCAAGGTGCGAGTTCCGGGCCACTGATTCGACGAGCCGGCGCAATGGCTGGGCCGGTCCGACAACCTGCCCCAGTACCAGCACGGCATGGTCCAGGTCCTGGAATTCATTGACCTTCAGGCTGTTCAGGCCTTTGCGCCAACTGGCGATGTAGTCATCCGCATACAGCTCACGTATCTGCGCCGCTAAACGCCTGCGGTCCTCTTCCGAATAGTGCGACTGCGCGCGATAGCCGAGCGTCCACTGGTCGGTGAGCGCCAGCACCTCCACCGCCTTGCTCCGCCGCAGGAAGTAACCGTTGAATCCCTCAACCGTCAGGAGCGGATTGATATGGGCGTCCGATCCGCTGAGCGCCAAGGCCGCTGCGGAAGGCTTGTAGAGGACGTCCACGACGGGGCCGATATCCGCCCGGAGATCCAGCGGTGCCGGCAGCGTGTCCAGCGCTTCGCGCTTCATACCCGCGAACACCCGTTGCGGAAGTGGAATCTGCCGCAGCTCGGCCTGCAACTCCTTCACGCTACGCGGTTGCGACGGCAGGCGTGCGTCCACGTAGGTCAACGCGTAGCGCAGATGGGTCATCAGGCGACTCTGGGTTTCTGCGTCGCCGGGAAACGCCTGCTGCCACGCACCTGCCATCCACGACTCGACGTACTCGGGCTTGCGGTTGCCGCGGTCCTCGATCATCCGGTAGACACGCAGTGCCGAAAGGCTGCGGTCGCTGCCAGGAGGAGCATCGTCCAACCCCGCGACAACGCCCTCGGCCAACTGCGGCAGGAATTGCTGGCCCAGCAACTGCATGTACGCCGCATCGACCTTGGGGCCGATGTCGTGCCCCTGGTAGAGACCGAAGCCAGCCACATGCGGCCATGACGTCCGATAGTCCTCGTACACCGAAACCGCATCCCGTATCTGGTCAAGCGCGGGAAGCAGGCTGCGTCCGGACGTGTCCTGGTCCCTCTCGATGCCGGTGGCATTGAACGACCGACTCTTGTCCAGCACTGCATAGATCTTCTGCCGGTTCTGCTGGAAGTGATAATGCCAGGCCCCCACGGCCCCCAGAGTGACCAGCAGCGCGCAGGCAGCGTTGATCCAAAGGGCTCGCTTCTTCCTTTCCAGAACGCGGATGTTGTCCCCGGCGAGACCCGCTTCTGGATAGATCATCTTCTGGAACAGCCGGTGCGTGAAATAGCTGCTCGCCCTTCCTGGCGGCAAGGCACACCCATCGGGCAAAGGCAGGCCGTATGTTCGTCCAACGGCATTCCCCAGGGCGTTGGCGGGGATGCCCTGCTGGAAGACGGAGGCAAAGTACATTCCGCGAACCAGTGCCGGCGTTGAATAGCGGTCGCTTTCCAGAATTTCCGACAGGAACATGAACAGCAAGGGTTTCAGACCGGACACCTGCCGGGAGAAGACATACAGATCCTCGCGCTCCGCCTCGGCCGATCGTTCGACCATGGCATCGAAGATCTGCTCGTTCAGGCGCTCGACGAAACTGTCATATTGCTGGCTCAGCTCCTGAAGCCAAGCATCGAAGTCATCGACAGAGCTCAACGTGCAGGTGAAACCCAGGCTGGCCTCCCGCGCGTCACTCGGCAGCCCCGCAAAGAAGGTGTCAAAGCCGCGGACCATGTCGAACTTGCTGAGCACGATGTAGACCGGAAGACGGGTACCCAGCTCCTCCATCAGCTCGCGCAGGCGGCTGCGTATCAGCAGGGCCAGCGCCTTGCGGTCGCTGGGCTGCTGCACCAGCAGCAAGGACAGGTCGACCATCAGGATCGCCCCATTGAGGGGCCGTCTTGGCCGGTTCTTTCCAAGCCAGGCAACAAAGTGCCGCCATAGCCGCGGTGCGACACCTGGATGTTCCTGCATGAACGCATGAACCCGTTCCCGCTCGGCGACGCTCTCAGGACCCGGCAGGTCCCCCACCGACTGGTACTGCTTCTGGCATATCAGCTCACCGGCCGGGTCGATCACGACGGCGTCGTTGCTTATCCACCAATCAATGGCAAGCACGGGCGAATCGGGAGCAGAGTTCTCGGCAGCGGCCCGCTCGACGCCGCTCAGCGAGAAGCTCTGGCTGCTGCGGTTGATGAAGCTGGTCTTGCCTGAGCCCTCCTGCCCGATGACCACATACCACGGCAACGCATAGAGGTAGTTCCGGCGTCGCAGATTGCGCCGCAGCAGCTGGAGGGCTCCATCCAGAGATCGTTGTTGGGCGTCTTCAGCTGCCTGCAGTGGGTCCTGTTGTGCAGCAACCTGCCGCAGCTGCTCATCCCGTAGCCTGTGATAACGGAAGCGCATGACGGCGCCCCAGATGGCGAGCGGCACCACGACCAGAATCAGGCTCAGCGCAAGACGTATGGGCAATGGCGCCAAGGGGGCTTGCCCCTTCCACGTCCAACCAGGCCCCAGCCACCACAGACACACCAGGAGCGCCACGACAGCGAAGAGAGCGACGGGTAGCCACACGCGCCTGCCCAACACCCCGATCCTCCGCGCAAGGGAGTTCGCCCGGCCAAACCCGCTCAGTTTCAACGACATAGCACTCGCTCCCGCAGCCTTCCGTTCATTGACCCGCCTCGCTTCTTCCACTTCGTGCCGTGACATGGCTGAAGAGATCGGGCTCCCATTCATTTGCAGCATGGCTGGACATGGTTAGCGCGACGCCGGCGTACAGATCCTGTGCAAGCGATGCCAATCCCCGTGCATGGAACAGATCTGCCGCCGCCGCACTGCTATAGGCACGCTCTCTCAGGGTCTTCTGCCCGCGCTGCCGTGCCTGCAGGCCCAGCAGAATCGATTCCATGCTCTGCCCATCCTGCTGCTGGTCCAGAAGCTCGGCATGCATGCGTGCGAGCGTCACGGCCTTGCCGGCCGCTCCACACCGATCACCGTCGTCGTCGCCGCTGATCCATCCCAGCGTCTCGGCGTCGATGAAAGGACTTCCGTCGCTGAAGAGAAGATCGCGCAGCATTGGCAGTCGCTGCGCAAAGCGTCCGACAGCCGACCGGATGACAACAGCTACCATGGGCATCTCAAGCCGCTGCGCGATGGAGGCTGAGAGGAAGCTACCCCGCAGCCAATAAGGGCAGGACGCCACGCTCCGCTCAATGCGCATCAGCAGAGCAGGACTGCAGGGGCCTCCCATCAGCGCATCCTGGTACTCCATAGAGATGTCGGCGGGCACGTTCATCATCTCTGTCCGACCGTCCGCCCTGGCCGGCGGCGTCCCATGGATTCCGGCCCAGAGCGCGCGGCGCCTCAACAGATATCCCGTGGGATCAAAGCCATCCTGCTGATTGATGTGGTCAGCCAACTTCAGGCACGCAGCACGAATCTCCCGCTCGCTGCCAAGTGGAAGCTCACGTGATTCGGAGAAAAATTCCTTTCCCAGCGCATCACGCATAGGCTGCGGCGATGCCGAGCGCGTCGGCCGTGGCGGCTGGAAGGGTGCGCGCTCGGCATGCTCAATCGCCCGCCCAAGTGCGGGGATCAGCACTTCGGCCACCGATGCATCAATTGCATGGCGATGCTCGGCCCGCTCCAGCGCAGCCACGGCTTCCGTGGCCTGGGTCGCGCCCGCGCTGCTGTGACTGTCCGGCTGCAGATGCTTCAGCGACTGCAGCAGGCGCTGGCCCAACGCTGCATAGAGCTTCTTCCTGGCCGGCAGTCCCGCAGGGCCAGGTTGGGGAAATACTGATGTCCAGTGCAGTTCGGTCATTCCCGCCAACAGCTGGATGGACCGGATCCATCCCTGCCATTGCTGATGTCTAAGCCAGGCATTCATCAGATGACCAACGATACGCAAGTGCTTGCAGCGCAACTGCAGGTAATGAGTCGCGCTGGACTCGACGAAGGACCAGTCCAGCGTCGCCGCGTGGAGCCCTCCGAGCTTCACCATCTCCAGATCGATGGAGAGGTACAGCTCATCCTCGGCATCGAATGCGCCAGCCGGTGACGCACCGGCGATCGGAGCCAGCAGGGACTCAATGACGTCATCCATCTCTGTCACCATCGGCATGCCCGCCGCTGCTCAGTGATCATTGACGGCAACCCGGTGGCATCGAACCGCAACCCATCGATCTGTGCGACGTCACTGCTGACGTGCAGTTCCCTGAAGGCCCCCAGCCGACGTATCACCTCGATCGCCGCCAGACCGCGCCCGGCGTCTACCAGCACGCCGTCACCCAGCACCTGCCAGGCCTGCGCGCCTGCTACGGTGCTGCCATCCGCACTGATCTCCACTCGTATCTGGTGCTGGGGCAACGGCGGGTGGACCACCAGTTGCAAGCGGCTGATGTTGTCGATGCAGCTGATCGTGAACAGGGATCTCGGCGCCGGCTGATTCAAGGCGGGCGCCGAGATCAGCACATCTCGCTGGCCAGGACGCACTTCATCAATAGACATGCGGAAGCGGCTGTCGCCTCTCACACGAGTGCGCTCGAAGCGGGCAAGCTGATGGATGAATGGACTCACCCTTAACGGCGCAGCGGGTCTCGCCTCCTTCACCGCTGGCAGTCCAGGCCGAACCTGGGCATCGAAGCAGGCCAGGCGCTCCATTGGAGGGGACAGGGCGGCGCAGTTCATCAGCCCTGGGTCAGCCTTCGCTGGTCCAGCCCACGTAGAGCCACTGATCGCCATGCTCATGACGAATACCACGACGATCTTCGATTGAAGGTGAACACGGATGGCGCTCATGGCTCATCCCCCAATCCAAGGCGTTTGCATTTGTAAAGCAGTGTTCTCCGCGCGATATCCAGGCTGCGTGCCGTTCGCGCGCGTGATCCATTGAAGTGGCGAAGCCGACTGGAAATAATTCCCCGCTCAAATTGATCACGGGCCTCACTCAAGCTCAACGAGTGGTCGGGCGGCAAAGCTCCAACCATCGTCTCCGTTGGCATCGCTGGTGGGCAGATGGGCGGCTTCTGCAACAGCGACTCCACCACTGCCGCATCAATTCCGTGACAGGTTGCCCGCTCGGCGGCCACCTCTACCAGGGTGGCGAGCTCACGGATGTTCCCAGGGTAGTCATGCTGTTGCAGGCGACGAATGGCACATTCGGATACATGGATGGCCGACCTGCCGCTGTCGCCGGCAAGTCGTGCCAGGATACGGGTAACCAGCAGTGGAATATCCGTACGGCGCTCACGCAGAGGTGGAACTACCAAGGTGAGTTGCCGTATACGGAAGTAGAGATCCTGGCGGAAGCGACCTTCACGGACGCTCTCAAGCAACGGCCGATGTGTGGCACAGACGAGGCGGAAATCTGATGCCCTCTCGCGCACCGCGCCCAGCGGTCGGTATGTCTTCTCATTCAGAACCCGCAGCAGCGTTCCCTGCAATGCCAAGGGCATGTCGCCAATCTCGTCCAGGAACAGCGTGCCGCCATCGGCGGCCGCGACCAGGCCGGGACGGTCCGAGGTGGCACCGGTATAGGCGCCCTTGACCGCACCAAATAGTTCTGCGGCGATGAGTTCTGGTGCGATGGCAGCACAGTTCAACGGAACAAACGCTCCGTCCCGGCGGCCAGATGCCCGATGTATCAATGACGCGGCGTGATCCTTGCCCGTTCCGGTTTCACCGGTAATCAGCACTGCCATTCGCGAATCAGCAGCAGCGAGCACTTCGGCACGCAGACGACGAGCGGGTACACTCTGACCCACCAGGTTGCTCCGGATCAGCTCGGCCCCTTCTTTCATAGACTCACTGCTGGTGGCAGGTACCCGGTCGATGCGTAGTCCTGCGTTCGCCTGCGCGAGCGCGTGCTGCAGTACGCCAACCAAGGCAGCCCATTCGGGGCTACGCTGGAACCGCCGCAGCATCTCTGCGGGTCCCGCCAGCAGCAGCACTGCGATCGCCCTGGATACGGCAACATCCAGCACGGGTATGGCCAGCAAACCGGGCCCGGATTTCATCGCGGCAGTCAGGGCCTGCACGGATGCCTGGCTGGCCGACGAAGCGGATGCCAGGCAAGGCCCCCGCTGCACAAGGCAGTAAACGGCCGGATGTTCAATATCAGCCATGCCGATCACGGGCAGCGCCCGCACGGGTACATTCAGGCCCGCCACCGGGTACAGCGATTGTGCAGCGTCATCAATCCGATAGCAGGCCAATGCCGCGGCTGGCGCAACGGGCAGCCGATCGACCGCCGCCATCCAGGCGCACGCCACATCATTTGCATCCTTGCCGCGCAGCGTTGCCTGTGCCACCTGCAATGCCTGCAGTGCCGTCATCGCTGACTGCGTGGCCCGGCTCATTGAAGCTCTGCCACAAATGCCTGGCCCTGCAGGTCCAGCGTTGCCTGCTGGAAAGGCAGCGCTGTTGCCATCCGCTGAAGCACGGCCAGCGATAGCGGTGGCAGCACTTCGCCATCGATGCTCGCATCCAGCATCCTGGCGCCGTCGGGATTCGACACGCAACGCTCCCTGAGCGCGCTCCGTACCCGATCAGTCATATGCAGCGGCGCGCCATACCTGCGTTCGAAGCGGGCGCAGACTTCTTCAAGGCGTCGCTCGACAATCTCGACCAGAACACCGTTACTCAGCGGCTGATAACGAACGACGTGCATTCGAGCCAATAGCGCCGGCTTGAAGAATGAACGAAGACCCGCCTTCAGGCCGGGCTCGTCAATCTCTCCGTTCTGCGTCTCGTGCGTGTCGAAGCAGAGGTTTGACGTAAGCATGAACAGGACGTTGCTGCAGTCGACGTTATTCCCTTCGCCGTCTGAAATCTCTCCGCGATCGAACGCCTGATAGAAGATGTTGAGCACCTCCGGGTGTGCCTTTTCTACTTCATCGAGCAGCACGATCGAATACGGCTTCTGGCGGATGGCATCCGTCAGAACTCCGCCCTCTCCAAATCCAACGTAGCCTGGCGGAGCGCCCAGGAGCCGCGAAACGGTGTGCTTCTCCTGATACTCGGACATGTTGATGGAGGTCAGGAACTGCTTTCCGCCGAAAAGATGATCGGCAATCCGCAACGCAGTCTCCGTTTTCCCAACACCGCTGGGCCCAACCAGGAGGAAAGCCCCCAGAGGCCGGCCGGGCCGACGCAGATCCGCCATTGCTGTGAGAAGGTGCCGGTGGATCAGCTCTACGGCGCGATCCTGCCCTCTAACCGTGGACGTGATGGCATTCTGAAGACCCGCCAGCCGCTCGGTCTGATCGGCACTGAGCGTAGCCACGGGCACGCCCGTCCAGGAGGCGATCACCCTCGCGATCTGCCCAGCATCTACGTCCGCGTGCACGAGCGGGCCGTCTCTGTGAAGGAGTCCAAGGGCGGCTACATGCTCTGGTAGTTCATCACGCACCTGATGATCTTCACCGGCGCGCGCGCCTTGGATGCGCTCGACGGCCTCCTGCTGCCTGCGATAGCGCGCGTGAAGATCGCAACGTTCCTGCCCAAGTGTAGTGGCCTGGGCCTCAAGTGCGACCAGCCGTTCGGGATCGATTCGTCTGCCCTCGGCCTGGTCACGGATCAGCGCCTGATGCTCCACTTCCAACTGTCGGATGGACGACTCAACAGCCGCGATCTCTCGTGGCTGGCAATTTCGAGCCGCAGCGAGTCGGGCACAGGCGGTATCCAGAACATCGATCGCCTTGTCGGGAAGCTGCCGGCCAGGCAGATACCGCGCGGAGAGGGATACCGCTGCCTGCAATGCCGCGTCACTGATCTGGACCCTGTGCGACTGCTCATAGAACTCGCGCACGCTACGCAGCATGTGCACGGCCCGTTCGATGGTGGGCTCGGAAATCCGGACAAGCTGGAACCGGCGCGATAGCGCCGGATCGCGCTCGAAGTATCGCCGGTACTCGGACCAGGTGGTCGCGGCAATCGTACGAAGCTCACCGCGCGCCAACGCAGGCTTGAGCAGATTGGCCGCATCGCTGCTACCCGCCGCGGCACCTGCGCCAATCAATGTGTGGGCTTCATCAATAAACAGAATGATCCGCGGTGCAGAGGAACGCACCTCGTCGATAATGCCCTTCAGCCGCCTCTCGAACTCCCCCTTGATCGAAGCCCCGGCCTGCAGGGCGCCCATATCCAGGCTCCATATTTCGACCGATTGCAGTGCTTCAGGGACCAGGCCCTTGACGATCCGCAGTGCCAGACCCTCGATGACGGCGCTCTTGCCGACGCCCGCATCCCCCACCGCAATGGGGTTGTTCTTCCGGCGACGCAGAAGGATGTCGATCATCAGGTCAATCTCCTCGTCCCGACCTGAAACCGGATCTATCCGTCCCTCCCGCGCGGAATGGGTCACGCTGGTCGCGTACTTGAACAGGGAGGAATCCCCGCCGGAGGGATGCGCCGACACGCAGTCGGACTGCGCGCCTATCGGCAACGCCGCCTCGCTGGACGTGGACACAGCGCGGGCAAATTCCTTGCGCAATGCCTCACGGTTGATCGGGTGCAGAACCGCCGCTGTCGCCGAACAGAGATAGCGATCGGGGACCAGCAACGCAGCCAGCAGGATAGCGCCGGTTCGGACCTCTTGCTGGCCCAGCTCGAGCGTGGCCAATGTCCATGCGTGCTGCAGCAACTCCAGCAGCAGCGGACAGAATGTGGGAGGAGCGGAAGGCACCGTGTCCACCTGCGCGGGAAACGATTGGAGCAGTTGCTGCCGAAGCCGCTCGACCTCGATCCCGCTCAGCCCGAGAATCCGGCCGCAGTCGCCCAAAGGGTCTTCCAGACAGCAGAAGAGCAGATGCCTGGCAGTCACCTCGCGCTCTCCCCGCTGTACGGAAAGATTCGCAGCGCTCTCCAGGGCAGACCGGGCTGCATTGTTCAAGCCGGCAATGAGGGCAGACAGTTCAATACGGATCATGGCTTTGTGCTTCCATTACTCATGCAGCGGCCCGCGGCCCTTGGGGGCCTTGCGATGAAAAGTTGAGATAAGCGCTCGGAGTCGATCTACCCGGGCCGCGCCAGGACGATGTCCAGCGCGCCGAGCACTTCTGCGGTCATGGCGTCCAGGTAGAACGCATACGTGCAGTAGGCGGCGACCATCACCAGTGCTGCTGCGACCCAAGGGGAAAATGAAGGCAGTAGGCGCACCAGCCGATACCGTCGGTGGATCGGCTTATCCAGGGACTCGGTCAGCGTCGCAGGTGCCATACCCCGCATCTGCCTAAGGCGCCGGTGCAGACGACGCATGATGGTACTGATTGAATCCTGGCCGTCGCGCTCGAGCTGATAGCGCCCCTTGAACCCAAGGCACAGGCACAAATAGAGGAATTCCAGCAAGTCGCGAAAATGCTCCGGCTGTGTCATGAGCCTCGACAGGATGCTGAAGAACTTCTCTCCGCCCCAGGTCTCGTTGTGGCAGGCACTGAGCAGCGAGTGCTGTGCCCATTCGGACTGCGATCCCCAGGGCGTCGCCATTACCGCCTCATCGAGGAAGCTGCAGAGACAGTAGCGATAGGCAGACAGCGTACCCGCCTCATAGCCATGCTGGCGCAGCTCATTCTCCATCGTTACAAGCTGATTTCGGATGCGTGCGTGAAGTGCCTTTGCGTCCATTGGCGCATCGATTCGCCGGATCCGGATGGCGAGCGCAAGTAGCGGTTGAGCAGCATCGACCATCGGATTGCAGGAATGACCCCGCATCTGGAAGTGGAGTTCCGGATCCACATCGATACCTTCGGCGGTCTCGAATGAGATCTCGTCCTTGCGCGCCACCTTCCCTTGGATGATTGGCGGAAGCGTCATGAAGCCGTTATCCAAACCCTGCAGTGCTTTACTCACTTCGTATTCCCCACAGCTGAATGTCCATTTCCGGGAAGTCGCCGGATACGTGCAGCCCGATGCCTGATGTCGAGAGCATCATCTGCCAGGCCGGACTTCCCCTATCGAGCTGGAAATACGTGAATCCTGCGTGGTAGGGGAGGTGTCTTGGCGCCACTGGCATTGCAACGAGAGGAATGCCAGGAAGCTGCAGGCTGACCAGCTCGTCGATCCGTTCGATCGAGGCGACCTTGGCCTGCTGGACGAAGCGTGCGCGGAGCTGCTCGAGGGGAACGTTCGCTCGCACCGCAAGAATGAAGTCAGCACTCTCGATAAGGCGGCGATCATGCACCATGGCTATGCGCAAGCCGTATTTCTGGAGCTGCATCGGGATGGAAACGGCGCGCGGCTCCAACACCGTTCCCAGTACTCTTCTCAGGGTCTCTTCCAGCGCATGGAATGACGCATGCAGATCTTCATGTTGATAGGCTGGATACTCGATTGGAAGCCGGCCGTCATCGGTGAATGTCACCAGCTCGCCACATGCCTGCGAAAGGTGGCAATAGAGACGCTCAGGGTGCAGGCAGCGTGAGCGTGCCAGATGTTGGAACAGGGGCTGGATGCGATTGAGTGCCTGCAACAGCCCAAAGTCGGTCACCTCTGCCACCCCCGACTGAGACGGCGAGCCTATGCGCTCGGCGATCACCTTGGCCCGCTGCCGCATGAGTCCGGCGACTTCTTCGAGGAATCTCGCCAGTGGAACAACCGCACTCACCGATAGCGCAGTGGCATAGTGTGCGTCATCAAGAACCACACTGCCGTCGGGTCGACGATCGCGGATTCGCGTGATGGCCAAGCATGCAAATGCACTCCTGTCTTCGCCCTCGAGCATCAACCTGTAGCCAGGCATGGCCAGGTCCATCTCGACCAGATCACCCTCATCGGTGTGGATGTCGCGAATCTCGCGTCTGTGCGCCTTGTAACGTCGAGACGCCGCGCTGCTGTCCCACTGAACCTCCGTGGCGCCTTCAATCCTGAGCGGGAGGGCGAGGTAAACGACCCGATCTATGGCCGACGCGTCGGCTATGTCCAATGGATTGGGTACCGGCGTGTCCATCGGCATGTCGAAGACGCTTCCGTCAGGCATCGCGCCGCGCGCCCTCAGCAGCGCGATCTTCCCGAAGGTCAGATACTCGGTGTTTAACTCAAGCTCGATGAATCCATGGAGATTCTCGCCAATCGACGACAGACGCTGGTGCAGCTGACTCTCCAGATACCGCGTCTCCTGCTGGAAGTGCTGCGGCTTCACGAACAGCCCTTCCTTCCAGACCACCTTGCTTCGCAACGTCATTCCCAGTCCTCACTCTTGATACTGATGCCCGAATCTCCCAGCTCTACCAGCAACGGATAGGACCTACCTTCTGGCTGAATCCGATGTACTGCCCGCCATGTCACTCTGCTGGCGTCCTGGTATCTGGCTGCGACAGCAATGAAACGCGTTTCCCGCTGCACCTGATGAAACGGGACGAACTTGTAGCTGCCCGGCCTGATGACGAACTCGTCATGATCTCGATAGGTCTTACCCAGTGATCTGTCCGGCGATGCCCACAGTGCATCAGCGTCGAGACTGAGGAACACGCCGTCATCCTTGAGTTGGATGACAGCGATCTTCAGCGGACTTCCTACGCCGCCGAGCGTGCTGGCATGGATCTCTGGGCTCATGATTTCGTCCGAGCCGAGGTATTCACCAACAGCCCGTGCGCGCTCGACGACGTCGATCGATTCAAGCTGCGCATCTGCACGGCTATCGCTTGCAGTAGCTGGAAGACCCGGAAGCAGCTCCCCCGACTCCTCAAGCTCTTTCTGCAGCGTCTGAGTGGTCATCCGAAGTTGGCCAAGCAGGCCGCGCAGGTCGGAGCTGGACAACCGAATGCGATAGCCAGCCGTCGACTGTTCCTCGTCATCGGGCTCCAACGTGGCTTCAGAAGTGGCATTCATCGCAGGTGACGCCACGATGCTGAGTGCGATCGTGGATGGCTGATCCCGAGGGAGGCCTACAGGTAGGGAAGGATCCTTCAGCACCTGCCAGGCCTTGGATGTCGCCATGCAACCGGCCAGCATCAAAGGCGCGCTCAAGATCACAATCCACGTCGATAGCGACTGGAGACGCTCAGCGAACATCCGGACACCCGCGAACCGGATCGGACGCCACGTCGACCGGTAGAGAGGTCCCCGAAGCACAAAGGCGATCCAGAATCACATCAAGTGCATACAGGGGATCCTCCCAGACCTCCAGGTTGGGTAGCGCCGGAGCGCCCACGGTGGAAGCCGAGGGTCGGTCCTCAAGATCGTGCAGCGGCGTCCATTCGCCTGCGAGCAGGTCATCAAGAGAGATCTCTGCGGACAGCTCGCTGGTAGTACTCTCTCCTGGATCAATCGCAAGACCGACGGAGATGATCAACGCGCCCAAGCGAAGCTGATCGCCTTCGCGCAACTCAACGACGCTGCCGGGTCCCAAGGGCTCTTCAGCGTCGTTGATCCAGGTCATTCCGACCAGATCGCGCAGGCAGAATGCTCCATCACGAGCATAGAGCTCGGCGTGACGCGACGCGATCCAACCACGGTCGTCGGCAAGGCACCAGCTGGCGTCCCCGCTGCCTATCGCTCCCCCGCGATGGTCGAAGAAGTGAACGGATGTGCGACCGATACCGATGCGCGTCGGATTGGAGACGGAGAGTCGAAGCCAAGCTCCATCGGTATGCAGACTCATGCCCGCACCTTGATCTTGACACTGGCGTCGGCACGTTGTGACGGAGCAGAGCCCAGAAAGGTTGTCCACCCCAGATTGCCGCCGCTCTCCTTGCATAGACAAAGAGGCAGGATGTGCTCTGCGCGCAATCCAAGCTCCAGGTTGTACGCAAGCTGGTCCCTTAGAAGAAACTGGATCAAGGTGCCCAGCAGGGGAAAGTCTCGCCCGTTCGGCAGGAAATCACGGAAGCGCTCCGTACTGAGATTTCCAATCGCAATAGCGAAGCAGTGCTCGTAGGTTCTGACCCTGCCTCCTGCAATGAAGTTGTTTCCCAGCGTGGCCCCGGACGCTCCAATTCGCGAACGCTCCTCAGCAGGTACGTCGACGTAGATTGGCTGGAACTCCTTCACCACAACGTCAGGCAGGTCGAAGCAGTGGGAGACGATCCCACCCACTGTGGCAGGTGATCTGCTGCGACTTGCCACAGCGCCCGCATACGTGAGCAGCCGACTCCAAGGCAGGCTGCTGTACTCCCCCAGACGCGCGTCGTGCAGACCGATCAGCGAGAGAACGTAGCCCGAGAATCGATCGCGCGCACCTGACTGGAAGCGAACGTGGTAGCGGTACTTTCGCCAACCGCGGTGCAGTAGTGTCAGAAGGCGATGATTGAAGAAGTCGAGGAAGGCCGCATGAAGGCCGGTTCCGTTGGCGTGCTCTGCAGCAACGCGCTCGACATAGTGCAACGGCAGTGGCGAGTCAACGCCGTGCAGACCCAGGAAACTGACCGCGAGGCGATACGAGTATCCCCCCTCCGCGGGGCCAAACTCGCCGACCACTACATCCGAGATTGGAAAGCCCAACCCAGGATCATTGCTGAATCGGATTCGCTCAGCTGCAGGATCACCTTCCACAGCATGTTCCAGGTCATCGTCATGCAGACGATGAAGTCGTTCCACAAGACTGTAGAAAGCATGGCGCCGGGCGTTGTCCAACAACGGACCGGCTAGATGATGGGCTGGCTTCCGTGCCGAAGTGGCCATTGATATGTCTCGTTGTTCTCGGTGTTTTTGACTTCAAGGATGTGGAAGGCATTGATGCTCGCGTAGAGCGAGAAGAAGTGCGAAAGGACAGACCCGAACAGGTACATCTCGCCCTCGCAGAGGAACATCGAAGGGTCCAGTTTCAGGGCTGTCCTCAGGCCTCGCACCGGCAGGCCCATGACGAATGCTGTGCTCGGAACAGTCGTGGCGGCCACGATTCCATTCAGGCGCATCTGGCTCACTCGCCTTGCTTGAACGTCGTGAAGAGCCGCGAAGTCATACGCTCGGATGACCGCCTTCATAGGCTCCGTTCCCAGAAGTGAGAGGAAGTTCAGCGATAGATTGGAAATCAGGTTCCAGTGGAGGCTTCCATCCAGGACTGGCCTGTAGCTTGGCGTCGGGCGGATTGCATTGGCGACGTTGACGAATGCCGGGATGTCGTCCAAGGGCTGGCATATGTCGCCCACGGCCAGCACTGAGGGCAAGTCACGATTGGTGCAGGTGAGCTGCACTGATACGGTCTCGCTGGCATCTGGATGAAGTGACTCGTCACTTCGGATGAAGGCGATGCGTTGCCGGGTTCCACCGACGCTCTGATCGACGTGCAGCCGCGACCGGTAGTACGGTGCAGGCCCATTCGATGAACGGTCGATCTCATGCTGGAATGAGTAGAAGTCGTGATAGATCCGGCGCACTTCTTTGGTCCCCTCCCGGGAGGATGCCCATACGCCACTGACGCCGTCGACGCTGAAGACCTCAAGCCCATGCGCTTGGGTACCCGCCGGATTGACGGGGTACTCGGTGACCCGACCATCTACGCGTATGGGTTCGGCATCGTGTGCGAAGAGATTCACAGCGGGAACACAATGCAGGGAGATATCCCCATCCCGAATGTGCACGCCCAGTGGCATGGGCCGACTGAAATGAAGCTCGATGCGCGCCAATGAACCCGGGGCAGGCCATGCCTGCGCCAAGCTGGTTATCCTTGCGAAGTAGAAACGTCTTGGGAAAACGAAGAATTCCTGAAGTACCCGATAGCCATCGAATACGTTGCGCGGATAGGGAAGAAGCGCGGCTTCGGCTTCGAAGCCTGGAAATTCGATGCTGTTGGTGGGCAGAGTTCTCACCGAATCACCCATTACGACGCGGATCTCTTCCAAATACCTGGCCAGCCACAGATAGAGAGTCTGCGCTGCCTTGTCGTCGCCGCTGAAGTGAAGTTCAAGCTCATCGCAGTCCACCGACCTGAGATCCAGGTCCGACAGCGTGCGTAGTTCCATCGCGACCATGGAACTCTCCAGGGAGTGCGCTTCATGCACTCTCTCGATTTCCAGTGGATGGATGCGGACTTCGCTGCAGGTTCGAAAACGGCATGCGACCCCATCAACCTCAACCGATCCGACCATTGCGCCTTTGGGGATGGTCTGTGAGTCGGCAATAGCACGATCGCTGGGCTCGAATCTCAGAATTGTCATACTCGGGATCGGCCTCAGATAGTTGGGCCAGAGCAGTTGCAGCAAGCCATGGGTCAGTTCCTCGAAGTCGTCCTCGATCTTCATCCGCAGCTTCGCGGTCAGGAACGAGAAGCCCTCCAGAAGGCGCTCCACATCGGGATCACTCGCCCGCTCACCAAGGAATCGCGCAAGCTGGGGGTTTGCAAGCGCAAACTCCTTCCCTTGGCGTCGTAGGTGACTCAGTTCTTCGCGGAACGCTCTCTGTAGAGGCACGGGGTCAGAGCGCACTGTAGTTGCGTGTGTGGCCGTTCAACGTCAGCTCCATCTCGAACGCCGTGCTTCGATCGTCCAGAATCAGATCGCAATCCACTCGGAAGCGGAGCTGTAGCGGCTGCTGGACATCTGCCAACAGGCGGACATCCCCCACCCGGATCCGGGGTTCGTTATCCTCAATAGCCCCTCGAATTCCAGCGGTCGCCCGAAGCAGGAGGTCAGCCGAACCCATGACCGCATCGTTGAAATCTGGTAATCCCATCGATGGGCAGCTCTGTGCTCCGCCCTGGCGCGCGTTGAGCAATTGCTCAACGTGGCGCTTGACGGCCTGTACGCTGGCGGCCGCGCTGTGCGTGGCGGTTCGCGCGCGCGTGGCCGACTCCAGTACGTCCAGCCTGTCAAAGAGACTTCCCTGCCCTACCCTGTTCATGTTCTGCCTATTCCTTGTCCAGCCGGCCGACCAGCGACAGTTCGAAGTTGGCCCCCATGTACTTGAAGTGGGGCCGCACACTCATTGCTACCTGGTACCAACCTGCTTCGCCGGGCACATCCTTCACCTCGACCCTGGCCGCTCGCAGCGGCCGACGGCTGCGAACCATGGCCGGCGGATTTTCCTGATCAGCTACGTACTGCTTCAGCCAGGAATTGAGTTCCCGCTCCAGGTCGTGGCGCTCCTTCCAGCTCCCGATCTGCTCGCGCTGTAGCGCCTTGATGTAGTGCGCCAGGCGATTGATGATGAACATGTACGGAAGCTGCGTACCCAGCCTGTAGTTCGTCTGCGCCTGCTGCCCCTCAAGAGTGTTCGGGAACACCTGCGGGCGTTGGACGGAGTTGGCCGAGAAGAAGGCGGCGTTGTCGCTCCCCTTGCGCATCGTCAGGGGAATGAATCCTTCCTCGGAAAGCTCGAACTCCCTGCGGTCGGTTATCAGCACTTCAGTCGGGATCTTTGCCTGGATCTGGCCAAGAGCCTCGTACAGATGCACAGGAAGATCCTCAACTGCACCGCCGGATTGAGGACCGATGATGTTGGGACACCAACGATACTTGGCAAAGCTGTCAGTGATGCGGGTAGCCAGCAGGAAGGCTGCGTTGCCCCACAGGTAGTTCTCATGTGAATCGCTTACGGATTCGGTGTAGCTGAATCGCCGAACAGGGTTCTCCAGCGGGTCGTATGGTTGCCGAAGAAGGAATCGTGGCATTGCCAGACCCAGATAGCGGGAGTCTTCCGAATCCCGCAATGCGCGCCACTTCGTGTATCGAGGGCCATCAAAGATGTCCTTGATTTCCTTCAGGCTGGACAGCTCCTGATAGCCGTCGACGCTGAAGAATTCATGACTTGCGGCGGCAATGAACGGCGCGTGTGCCATGGCCCCCACGGACGCGATGTAATTCAGCAGTTTGACGTCCGGCGTCGACGGACCAAAGTAGTAGTTTCCAATCATGGCAGCGACAGGCTCACCACCAAACTGTCCATAGCCAGCCGAGTAGCTGTGCTTGTAGAGACCGCTCTGGGTTATTTCCGCTGCGCTCTCGAAGTCCTCAAGCAGCTCCCGCTTCGTGGCATGCAGAATTTCGATCTGGATGTTCTCCCGAAAATCGGTGCGATCAACCAGTAGCTTCAGACCACGCCAAGCGGATTCCAGATCCTGTAACTGGGAGTGGTGGAGTACCGCATCCATCTGCCGGCTGATGCGGGCATCCAGCTCGACGATCATCTGATCCACAAGATGCTTGTTGACCGGCTCGATCCGATCCTTTGCGCGCAGCATTTCGGTAATGAACTCAGCAACACCCCGTCTTGCAGTGGAGTAGCCTTCCTGCGTCGGCTGCATCCTGGTCTGGGCCATGATCTGATCGAGCAAACCAACCGGGGCGGGCGCGATCTTCCCTGAAGAGGTTTCCTTGGCTTCCATTGTGGTTCCCTTTGGTTGTTGGGCAGAATGACGAGAAAGCTCTCAGGGGTTGTTCTCGTCCCGCGTTGTCAACGCCAACTGCAGTTCTTCGGCCAGTCTTTCGCGCGCACCCGGGTCAGCCAGCATTTCCTGCAGTGCATTGCGGAAGGCCGGAACGTTGCCGAGTGGTCCTTTCAACGCGACCAACGCCTCCCTGAGCTCCAGCAACGTACGGAGCTCTGGGAGCTGTTGGGCGATCGCGTCTGGCGTGAAGTCACTAAGCGAGGAAAACGAAAGCTTAAGATTGAGCCTTTGCTCAGGCTCGTCTGAAAGACAGTCAGGAACGTCAAGCGTGAGGCCGAGCTCTGCCTTTTCCATGACGGCATCGAAGCTGCCCTTGTCCACACGGACAGACTGGCGCTCATCGATCATGGTCTGCTCTGTGTGGCCTTTGAAATCGCCAACGACAACCAACTTGAGTGGCAGTTCCATCTCCGCCGTCTGGTCGCCCGTTGCGGGTACGTACTTGATGTTGATCCGCTCCTTGGGAGCGACAGAACCATCCTTGCTCGACATGCGCTTACTTCCTGCGTTGGTATCGGTTGCCTGTCTTCCTCTCTACACGCCATTTCAGACGATCATGACCGCAGTGGAGGAAGCCGATGTCTTAGCCCGACGGCACGCGTTCGCGCGTTGGAGGCGCGATAAGTTCGGCCACCCGTCCGCTGCAGACGAACGATCATGATCAGCTCGTCGCTGCGGAGGGAATAGGAATAATCTCAATCGACTCGAAATCGTCCGAATGCGTCAGAATTCCACTGGTTTCACCCGGTCCAGCAGCCTTCTGTACCTGGCAGAAGCAACGCACCCCATCGCCAGATGCGACACACAGGCGCTCAATGTCGGGAGATGCGCCTCTTTGAACTACTTCGCCCGGGACAGAAGATGGGCACGCTCTCGCTCGTTCATGGTGAGAGCCGCCGCAGCGACGAACGCGTGACGTGCATCCTGCTCCCGCCCCAGCTTCTGTAGTACCTCGCCGTGGACCACATGCAACGGCGCGTACTCGCGCAGTCGCGCGTCCACCAGCAACGGCTGCAGCTGCGCCCAGGCCGCGAAGGCACCGTCGCTGCGCAGTATCGCCACCACGCGGTTCAATGCGACAACTGGCGAGGGCTGCACCTGCAACAGCTGCGTATAGAGCGTTGCGATGCGCGGCCAGTCGGTATCTTCGGCGCGCCGCGCCGCCGCATGGCACGCTGCGATGCGCGCCTGCAGCACATAGGGATCGTCACCGCCACCGGCGGCCAGCGCGCGCGCCAGCACCTGCTGCCCGCGTTCAATCTGCAGCCAGTCCCAGCGCGCGCGGTTCTGTTGGTCCAGCAGCACCGGCACGCCCTGCGCATCGGTCCGTGCTGCGGCACGCGAGGCCTGCAGCTCCATCAGCGCCAGCAGGCCCAGCACCGGCGGCACCGGCAGCCGGTGCGCCAGAATGCGCGCGAGTCGCAGTGCCTCGTCGCACAGCGCCGGACGCATCCAGTCGTCACCAGCACTGGCCGCATAGCCTTCGTTGAAGACCAGGTAGATCGCCTCCAGCACCGATCCGAGCCGCTCAGGCATCGCGTCAGCACGCGGGACCTCGTAGGGCACCTGCTTCTGCGCCAGGGTGCGCTTGGCGCGAACGATGCGTTGGGCGATGGTTGGCTCCGGCTGCAGGAACGCACGTGCGATCTCGACGGTGGTCAGGCCACCGAGCAGGCGCAGGGTCAGTGCCACCCGCGCATCGGCCGGCAGCACCGGATGGCAGGCCACGAACATCAGCCGCAGCAGATCGTCACCCAGGTCATCCTCCAGCGCCTGGCTGTCATCGGGTGCCGGCAGCGCGGCCGGATGCAGTTCCTCACCCCACTGCGCATGCTGCTGCGTCACCCGCTGGTGCTGGCGCAGCACATCGATGGCGCGGTTGCGCGCGGTGGTCATCAGCCAGGCTCCGGGGTTGTCCGGGATGCCCTGTTCCGGCCAGCGCTCCAGCGCGGCCAGCCAGGTGTCCTGGGCCAGCTCCTCGGCACGGCCGACATCACCGCCGAGCAGCCGCGCCAGGCGCGCGATCAACACTGGCGACTCCATCCGCCAGAGGGCTTCCAGACGCTGCGTCAGTGCGGGATCGAGCATGCGCCGATCACAACACGCACGCCCGGCCCGCACAAGCGCCGCAGCTCACGCTTCAACAATCGGCTTGAAGCCGCCCCAGAGCATGCGCTTGGTATCGAACGGCATGTCCTTCGGGCCCAGCGACGCCAGCCGCGGGTCGGCCATCACCTTGGCGTTGATGCGGTCGCGTGCCGCGCGCGAGCGGAACACCACGAAGGCGACGATCACCGTCTCGCCCGGTTTCGCCTTGACCGCACGCGGGAACGAGGTGCTCTTGCCCGGTTCCACATCGTCAGCCACGCATTCCATGTACTGCAGCGCGCCATGGTCCTTCCACACCGCGCCGGCCTTGCGGGCAAGGCGGCGGTAGGCCGCCACCTTGTCCTGTGGGCACGGCAGCACGTAAGCATCCACGTAGGCCATGTGGGTTCTCCCTTGCGGCGGCCGTCAGCCCGGCTCGCCGTCCATGTGTGCGATTTCCCAGAGATGGCCATCCAGGTCCTGGAAGCCGCGCTGGTACATGAAGCCCAGGTCGCGCGCCGGCTGCGCTTCGCTGGCGCCGGCGGCCAGTGCCTTGTCCAACAGCTCGTCAACTGCCTTGCGACTGGGTGCCGAGAGTGCGTTGATCACTTCCGTGTGGGTGTGCGCATCGGCAATCGACTTGTTGGTGAACTGCTGGAAAAAAGGTTGGGTCAGCAGCATCACGTAGATGCTCTCGCTGATGACCATGCCAGCCGCATCGTCATTGGTATAGGTTGGATTGAAGCTGTAGCCCAGCGCGGTGAAGAACGCCTTGGACTTCTCCAGATCCTGCACGGGCAGGTTGACGAAGATCATCTGCGGTTGCGGTGCACTCATCGGTGTAGCTCCTTGTGGATGAAAGAGAGAGAGAGAGAGAGAGAGGAATCAGGGTTGCTTCATGCAGTTGACCATCCACGGCTTGCCATAGCGGTCGATCAGCATGCCCCAGCGGTGCGCCCAGAACGTTTCAGCGATCGGCATCTGCGCCTGGCCACCTTCGGCCAGCGCCGCGAACACGCGCTCGGCCTCCTCGATGCTGTCGACGTCGACATTGATGGTGGTCGAGCCACCCTCGCCACCGCCGGGGCCATCGGCGGCCATCAGGATGGCGTTGCCGATCTCCAGCTGGCTGTGCGCAACGTGGTCGAGGGTTTCCGGCGGCATCTCGTTGCAGCCGGGCGACCCATCGGAGGGCGGCATGTCGCGGTACTTCATTTCCGAGGTGACCTGGGCACCGAGTGCCTTGGCGTAGAACGCCATCGCATCGTGGGCCTGGCCGCTGAAGCCGAGGAAGGGAATCAGTTTCATGGCAATACTCCGTTGTGCGGTTCAGGGCAGTAGTGCCGGGTCCTGCCCGGCAGGGAGAGGAATCGGGTCAACCTTCCAGCTGTGCACGCAGACGCTGTTCCTGCTGCTGTAATTCGGGGGTGAAGGCTTCACCGAAGTCTTCTGCGGAGATCAGGGGACGCAGTTCCAGCGTGCCTCCCTCGCCGAACGGCGCACGGCTGGCCCATTCAACGGCCTCGTCCAGCGACCGCACCTCCCACAACCAGAAGCCGGCGATCTGTTCGCTGGCAGGACCGAACGGACCGGCCTCGACCTTGGGTGCCCCGCCGCCGAAATGAATGCGACGGCCGCGCTGGGTGGCGTGCAGGCCTTCACCGGCCAGCATGATGCCGGCGGCCACGAGCTGTTCGTTGAAGGCGCCCATTTCGGACAGTTCCTGTTCGCTGGGCATGCGGCCGGCTTCGGAGTCGGCGTTGGCCTTCACGATCACCATCACTTTCATTGCAGTCTCCCGTGGGGACGCGTGATGCGTGCCCTTCACCGGGTACAACGAACCAGGGGGCTGGGAATCGACACGTCTGTTGGAAATTTTTTCTTCCGTGGAAGGCGCGCCTTCGGCGGGAGTCGGCGAACGGCGGAGCCCCTCCGTGGTGGGTTGGGTTGGTCGCTGAAAGCTGGGTTCATGGGCTTTGCCGGGTGGGTAGACGGGTCGGGGGACGCCGTAAACCCGTCCCTGGGGGCTTGACCGCGGCTTGCTCGTGTGCGCTGTCCTGCGCACACGGCAAGACCGGGGTTGGGCATCGTGCCCAACCCGCCCGAGGCTTGCCTCGGGCCCATGCCGCGGGCACCCCCGCCCCGCCTACCCACCCGGCCTTTGACAGTTTCCTGTCACCGTCGCACACCACGGGAAGATCAAGAGAAAAGGCAGAAGCAAAGGCAACAGCAACGGCGGTTGGCTGGCGGCCGCGGCTTTGCGAGCGAAGCGACCCGCTTTTGCTCTTGCTTGTGATTTCCCGTGGTGGATCGGCAACCGGAATCTGTCTGGGGCCGGGCGGGTGGGGTTGGCGGGGTATCCGCGCCATGGATGGCGCAGCTAAGCCTCCAGGGATGGATTCACGGCGTCCCCGCCAATCCCACCCGCCCGGCCCACCCGCAGGAAGCCAGCTTTCAGCGACCAACCCAACCCACCACGGAGGGGCTCCGCCGTTCGCCGACCCTCGCCGAAGGCGCGCCTCCCGCGCTGCAACATGCCCACGCGCAGACCTGCGCCATCATGGGCACCCCGCCCCCGCCAGGACCGCGCCATGCAGCAGTACCTGCTCCTGATCTACATCGAGCCTGCCCTGCTGCAGGCCCTGCCCATCGAAGAATTCAACGCGCTGATGCGCGACTGCCTGGCCCATGCCGACAAGCTGCAGGCCGAAGGCACGCTGCTGGCCGCGCAGAAGCTGCAGCCGGTCGACACCGCGCAGACCCTGCGCGTGCGTGATGGCCACAGCCGCGTACTGGATGGCCCCTTCGCCGAAACCCGCGAACTGCTGGCCGGCTTCAACCTGATCGTCGCCCGCGACCGCGACGAAGCCATGCGCATCGCCCGCGACTTCCCTTGGGCACGCTTCGGCAGCATCGAAGTGCGGCCGCTGGAAGACATGGACGCCGAGCGCGAACGCTGCGGCGCGCCGGCTGCGGCTGCGGCTATGGCAGCAGCCGTACCCTGATCTCGCGCGGGCCGACGCCTTCGTTGCCGCTGTAGTCGCGCACGCTGGCACGCACGATGTACTCGCCCGGCGGCAACGCCGCCGGCTGCCAGCGCCCGGTTTCCATCAGGCCATCACGCACGGTGTTGGTGGCCAGGTAGCGGAACCGGGTTACCGCGCTGCCATGCACGGTGATGCCGCTGTCCGGTGCGTAGGCCACGCGCACCGCTTCCCGCTGCGGCGGCATGCGGTTGAACACGATGTTCCAGCGTGGCTGCTCGTAGCCCTGCAGCGGCTGGCCGCCCGCATCGAGAATCTGGTAACCCACCTGGTACATGCCCAGGCGCCGCCGCGGCAGGTTGTTGTCGACCTGGTCCCAGGCTTCGACCACGATCTGCACACCGCGTCCCTGGCGCGCCACCATCACCACGCCATCGCTGCCTGCCGCCATCGGCTGGTCGTTGTCGTCCAGCAACGCCACATCGGTGATGCGCGGTGCGAAGTGGTCGGCGTAGTTCTGGAAGCCCAGTGCCACGGCGTTGGTCTCGAAACCACCGGTGCCGACGGCCAGGTGCACATGCGCCTGGTTGTTGATGCTACCCAGGCGATCGCCGACGTGAATGCGCATGCCGCGCCGCACGCGCATCCGCTCCAGCTTGCCCTGCTCGTCGTACAGCGCCTGCCAGCGCGCATCGAACGGTTCATTGCGTGGGGTGCGGCCCACCCGCATGTGGATGTACTTGAGGCGATCCACGGCCAGGCCCTCGGCCTGCTCGCCCAGGCTCCAGGCCGCCATCGGGCTGCTGATCTTGCCATCGGCAATCGCCAGCACGGTCTGGCCCACATCACCGCGCACGTCGAAGCCCCCATGCAGGTGATGGCGGCTCTCGCCGCTGAAGTTGCCGCGCACCTCTCCCAGCGTGCCGACCACTTCGTGCCAGCCATCCTGCGGCGCCAGCGGCCAACGGCCGCCCGTCTTCGGCAACGCGGCATCGGCTGCCGGGCCGACCAGTGCCGGCGCAGGCAGTTCGCCCACCGGCAGCGGCCGCAGGCGATGCAGACGGTAGCCTGCGGCGTCGGCCACCAGCACGCTGCCATCGGCATCCAAAGCCAGTCCGCTGGGACGGGCCAGGCGCGGCAGTCGACCGTTGCCGACCAGCGCGATCTGGTGGCCCTGCGGCGTCACCTGCACGATGCGGCCATCCATGTCGCCCACGTACAGCACGCCATCGTGGGTGGTGGCCAGCGACAGCGGGCCATTGATCACGCCCCCACCACCCACCACGGTGCTGACCGTGCCATCCATGCCGACGCGGCGCACCGCGTTGTTGAACAGGTCGGCCACCAGCAACACGCCCTGCGCATCGAAGGCCAGTGCCACCGGCGTATCGAAGCGCGCAGCGGCGCCCGTGCCATCGGCCAGGCCCGGCCGATCGCCACCGGCCAGGGTGCGCACGTTGCCATCGGTACCGATCACCCGGATGCGGTCATTGAAGGTATCGGCCACGTAGACCTGGTCCTGCGCATCCACTGCGATGCCCATCGGCGCATCGAAGCGCGCCTGCGCGGCAGGTCCATCAACGTGGCCCTGTTCGCCACCGGCCAGCGTGGTCACCTGGCCATCGGTGCCGATACGGCGGATCGCATGGTTGCCGGTGTCGGCCACATACAGGTTGCCCTGCGCGTCGGCGGCAATGCCCGAAGGCGTATTGAAACTGGCCTGCAGTGCCGGGCCATCAACGCGCCCCTCGCCCTGCCCGGCCACCGTTTCGACGCGGCCATCGGGCAGGCGGCGACGGATCCGGTTGTTATCACCGGCATCAGTGAAATAGACACTGCCATCGGCACTGCGCAGCAACGCATAGGGATCGGCGAAGCGTGCCTGCCCGGACGCGCCGTCGCGGTCACCGGGGTGGCCATCGCCGGCCAGCGGCTCGATCTGTGCGGTCCACGCCAGTGGCGTTGGAGCCGGGCCCGCCGGTTCAGCCAACGTGTGCAGCGGTGTCTCCCACCAGGTCGCAGCCAATGCCACTACCGTCGCCAACGCTACGCCTGCCGCCATCCATTGCCACCGTGCCATCGCGCTGCGCTGCCTGCCTGCTGCCTGAAGAGGCACCGACAATAGACGCTGGGCACCGCATGCGCCAAGGCCAATCGTACTGCCGGATACCAGAGTTCCATGCGCCACGCTTGTTCTCACCAGCCCCAGCAGGTTCAATGCGGTTCCCACGGATGGAGATCCTCCATGCCCCGCATCCTCCCCCTTGCTGCCCTGCTGGCCGCCGCATTGGCCAGCACATACGCCACCGCTTCGATCACGGTGGCGCCGCAGAAGCCGTCAATCACCGCCGATGTGATGCACATGGCCTATGCCACGCGCTGGGATGAGGCCATCCAGCAGTCACGCAGTGGCAACACGCTGGGCGCGCTGATCGCGATGGAACGGCTGATGGAAGATCCGATGCTGGATGACTTCGATGCCGAACATCGCGGCCGCGCCGCGCAGGTGGCCGGCTGGACCGCGATGGTGCAGAAGAAGCCGGACCAGGCCCGCCGCTACCTGCAGCGCGCACAGGAAGCACTGCCGGACGACGCGCAGATCCTGCTGACCCTGGTCTCGGTGGAACTGTCCGAGAACCAACCGGCACCTGCCACGAAGCACCTGGTGCAGGCGCTGAAGCATGCCGAGGCGCCGTTGCCGGTGGACCACCACGCGATCAACTACCTGCAGTTCCGCCTGCGGGACCAGCCCCAGCAGCGCATGGAACTGCTGCAGGCGCTGTTCGACAACGGCTGGAAGAGCGGCGGCCTGGAACCCACCGGACTGTGGCTGGCACTGGCAACACTGCAGGCCGACAATGGCCGGGGCGACGACATCCCGGCCACGTTGGCGCGCATCACCGGCCCCGCCGAGATCATCCGCCTGCGCAGTGACAAGCGGTTTGATCGCTATGTCGACCGCGACGATGCCCGCTTCGACCCAGTGCAGGCTGCACAGAAGCACCTCGACGAACTGCGGGTTTCCGGCCTGCTCGACCGGGCGCTGGACGCACGCATGGCCGAGTTCAGCAGCACGCTGCTGATGCTGGACCGCAACGAGGAGGTGCTTGCGCTGACCGATGGCATGGCCGGTGCGGCGGCCGAAGGTGAGTCGCCCTCGGCGACGGAAGCCGAATGGGTGGCGTGGCTGCTCAACAGCCGGCTTATGGCGCTGCGCCGGTTGGGCCGTAACGATGATGCGCTGTCCACAGCCAGGCTGGCCGCACGCATCGGTGCGCTGGGCCCGGATGGTGCCGAGCACCAGTTCAACGTCGGGTTCTTGCTCAGTTCGCTGGGCCGCATTCAGGACGCTGCTGTCGCGGTGAATGACATGCCGGGCCTGGCCGGTTACGGCAAGGCGGCCCAGGCACTGCTGCAGTTCGTTGCCGCCCGTGAACGTGGCGATGCCAAGACCGAACAGGCCGCGCGCGCAGCCATCCTGGCCCAGGGCGATGACGCGCGCCTGTTCCAGCGCGAGATGCTGCTGGAGGAAGGCAATCTGGACGCGGCCGCTGCGGTGCTGATCGAACAGCTGCGCTCACCGGTTGAGCGCGGCGAGGCACTGGCCTCCCTGCAGGACATGCGCACCTATCCGTCGCTGCCCGGCGACGTGAAGATCGATGCCGCCTGGCGTGTGCTGAAGCAGCGTGCCGACGTGCAGGCCGAGGTGGCACGCGTCGGCCGCATCGAGCGCTACAACCTGGTCAGCACGTCCACCTCGCGCTGAGCCGATTTCCTGTGGAGCCGAGCGTGGGCTCGGCACTACACCTCCCGCCTAGCGGGCTGGCACTTCGGTGCGGATGCCCATCGCTTCGCGGTAGCGCGCGTACAGCGCCATCACCTTGTCCACATAGGCCAGGGTTTCGGCGTAGGGCGGCACGCCCTTGTAGCGGGTGACTGCACCGATGCCCGCGTTGTAGGCAGCCGCCGCCAACGGGCGATCGCCGTTGTAACGGCGCAGCAGCGCGCGCATGTACCGCGCGCCGCCCTCGATCGACTGCTGCGGCGAAAACGGATCGCGCACGCCATATTCCTGTGCGGTCTCCGGCATCAACTGCATCACGCCCTGTGCGCCCTTGCTGGACACCGCCAGCGGATCGAAATTGCTTTCGGCATGGGCGATTGCGCGCAGCCAGGCATCGTCGACGCCCGTGGCCTTGGCCGCGGCCTTGAACTGCCTGGCGTGCTGCGCCAGCTGCGGCTTGCCCACCTTGCCCAGGCCTTCGTGGGCAGGCTCGCCCGGCGGCGTGGCCACGGTGAACTTCAGGAATACCCGCGAGCCGGGCAGGTTGCGGGTGGAGTAGACCAGCACGCCATCCTGCTCGCGCTCGTACAGTACGCCGCTGAACACGCCCATGTTGCCCCACAGGTTCGGGGCCTGGATGGCGTTGTCGTCGATTTCCTTCGGGCTACAGCGCGAACCCGGTTCCGGCGCGGTGGCCAGGCTGACGGTGTTGCCCTGCACACAGCGGTAGACGGTGCGTGCGGCGGCCAGCCCGGGCCACAGGCTGGGCAGCAGCAACAGCACAAGCAGGAGAGGGCGACGGGACATGGCGGCCGGATCATCCGGCCGCGCCCGCGAATGTTGGGTGAATGGGGGTCGGCAGGGCTGCACCCTGCACTTGCGCCGGCGCCCGCAGCGGTAGAGTCGACTGTCAGTCGACTATCGCGCGCAGCGCGGGGTTTTCCGAAAGCCCATGGAAGAGCAGTCGACTAACAGTCGACTCTACCGATTTCCGACGTTCTCGATTTCCGGCGTTGCCGAAACCCCGCATTCCCGGTCATTTCACCGTTCTGAGACGCACCCGGTACCCCACGCCCAGCAGCACGAACCACACCGGGCTGGCGATCAGCGCCTGGCGGGTGTCAGCCTGCAGGCTCAGCAGCACCAGCACCGCGGCGAAGAACACCAGGCAGGCCCAGCACATGGCGACGCCGCCGGGCATCTTGAAGATCGACGCAGCGTGGCGTTCCGGGTAGCGGCGGCGATAGGCCATGTAGGCCACCAGGATCAGCGACCACACGAAGATGAACAGCACCGTCGCCAGCGTCGTCACCAGGGTGAAAGCAGTCACCAGGTTCGGAATCAGGTAGATCAGCAGCGTGCCACCCAGCAGGCACAGGCACGAGAACAGCAGGCCACGGGCAGGCACGGCAGCGCGCGACAACTTCGACAGCCCCCGCGGTGCGTGGCCTTCCTCGGCAAGGCCGTACAGCATGCGACTGGTGGAGAAGATGCCGCTGTTGGCCGAGGACGTGGCCGAAGTCAGCACCACGAAGTTGATCAGGCTGGCGGCGGCAGGAATGCCGGCCAGCACGAACAGCTGCACGAACGGGCTCTTGTCCGGCACCACCTGGCGCCACGGGGTGACGGCCATGATCGCAATCAGCGCCAGCACGTAGAAGATGATGATGCGTACCGGAATCGAGTTGATCGCCTTGGGCAGGTTGCGCTCGGGGTCGGCGGTCTCGGCGGCGGTGGTGCCGACCAGCTCGATGCCGACGAAGGCGAACACCGCAATCTGGAAACCGGCGAAGAAGCCGACCAGGCCCATCGGGAACAGGCCGCCGTCATTCCACAGGTTCGACAGCGACGCGGTGTGGCCACTGGGCGAGGTGAAGCCCCAGGCCACCAGCCCGGCGCCGGTGATGATCAGCGCACAGATCGCCACGATCTTGATCAGCGCAAACCAGAACTCCATCTCGCCGAACAGCTTCACGGTCACCAGGTTCAGTGCCAGCAACAGCAGCACGCAGGCCAGCGCCGGTATCCACGCATCCAGCCCGGGGAACCAGAACTGCGCATAGGCGGCAATGGCGATCACATCGGCGATGGCGGTCACGATCCAGCAGAACCAGTATGTCCATCCACAGAAGAACCCGGCCCATGGGCCGAGCAGATCCGTGGAGAAATCGATGAAGGACTTGTACTGCAGATTCGACAGCAGCAGCTCGCCCATCGCGCGCATCACGAAGAACAGCATCGCGCCGATGATCAGGTAGACGAAGACGATGGAGGGTCCGGCCAGGCTGATGGTCTTGCCCGAGCCCATGAACAGGCCGGTGCCGATGGCACCGCCGATGGCGATCAGTTGCAGGTGGCGGTTGGAAAGGCTGCGGCGCAGGTGCTCGGGGGGCGTTGCGGGCTCGGTCATGGGCGCGGGCAAGAGGGCGGCGAAGCGTTCGACGGTAGTCCTCCAGCGCCCGGAGCGCCAGCATCGGACGGATCAATCACGTCAAACTTGGCCGCTTTCATCACAATGTGACCGAATACCGGATTGATCCCATTCCGCCCGGCCCTGCGCCATGCTCAGATAGCCGTTCCTGCCCAAGGATCGGCCCGCCCATGTGCCCTGCCCTGCCCACCCCGCTGGAGCCCCGGCCATGAGCCGGCTGCGCGTGATCATCGGTGGCACGGCGCTGGCGATTCTGGCCGCAGCCGTGCCGATCGCGGTGATGGCCTATGCCACCTGGGACCGGGCCGTCAATGTCGAGCAGCAGCGCCTGCGCGATATCGCCGGTCGTACCCTGCGCCGCGCCGACCAGTCCTACCGGGAAGCACTGGCGGCGCTGCAGTCGGCCGAGGCCGGCGCCCAGGACGCCTGCGGGCCGGACCATATCCGGCGCATGCAGACGCTGGTGATGACCTCGCCGTCGGTTGACCAGATGGGCTACTTCGAGGGTGGCAAGCTGCGCTGCACGTCGTGGGGGCCGTTTCTGTCCGACGTGAACCAGCCCAGGGCCGACCACGTCACCAGTGATGGCGCCGGCATTGCCGTGGATGTGCGCCCCGAGGCAAGCGGACGGCGCCAGGTGCTGTCGATCCTGTATGGCAACTACGACGTCCTGGTCGATCCGCGCCGGTTTGTCGATGTCATCGCCGACCCGAACGTGCGCCTTGCCCTGGCCAGCCCGGATGGCCGCCTCCTGGCCAGGCAGAGCGGCATGGATCCCGCGTTGCTGGAGACCCTGCTGCGTGCGCCCGAGGAAGGCCTGGACCACAACACCCTGTACGCCACCGCCCGCAATGAAGAGTGGCTGGCGATCGCAACCACGCCGCGTACCGCGCTGGCTGCAACCTTCCGCCAGCAGGCGTGGCTGTTCGTGCCGATCGGCGTTCTGCTGGCCGCTGCCGGTGCCGGCCTGGTGGTGTGGCTGTCGCGTCGCCGCCTGTCCCTGCGCGGCGAACTGGCCACGGCGATCCGCCGCCGCGAGCTGTACCTGCACTACCAGCCGATCATCGAGCTGGATACCGGCATCTGCGTCGGCGCCGAGGCCCTGGTGCGCTGGCAGCGCCCGGATGGCACGCAGGTACGGCCGGACCTGTTCATTCCGCTGGCCGAAGAGGCCGGCATGATCGGCGCGATCACCGATCTGGTGATTGAGAACGTCGTGCGCGACATGCGCGATCTGTTGGTCGCCGACCGCAGCGCACACATCGCGATCAACCTGGCCGCCGAAGACATCAGCAGCGGCCGTGCGCTGAAGATGATCTCCAAGCACATGACCGGCAGCGGCATCCTGCCGCAGCAGATCTGGATGGAAGCCACCGAGCGCGGCTTCCTCGATCTGGACCGCGCCCGCACGATGCTGGCGCAGGCACGTCGCGCCGGCCACAGCGTGGCCATCGATGATTTCGGAGTCGGCTTCTCCAGCCTGCAGTACCTGGAGCAGCTGCCGCTGGACGCGCTGAAGATCGACAAGTCGTTCATCGATGCGATCGACACCGAGAGCGCGACGAGCCCGGTGACGCCGCACATCATCGACATGGCCAAGGAGCTGGGCCTGTGGGTGGTGGCCGAGGGCGTGGAGACCGAGGCGCAGTTGGCATATCTGCATGCGCGCAAGGTCGAGTTCGCGCAGGGCTGGCTGTTCTCGCGGCCGCTGCCACGGGACGAGTTCGTGGTGTTCCACCACAAGCGGCAGCAGCGCTATGGCGCGGCGCGGGAGCACATGCAGAATCCGCGCAGTGTGCCGATCGAGCGTGAGGGCGTGGAGTAAGGCGGCGAACGGCGGAGCCCCTCGTGGTCGCGCCCGGTGAATCCATCAGTTGGGGCCGGGTGGATGGGTCGCGCAGGAGGCGCTGCGCTCGGTAGATCCACGCCATGCGTGGATGGCGGGGACCACGGTAGTGCGGGCCGCTGGCCGGCACCGCGCCATCACTGACTCGCCGCCTACGCCCAGGCCTTCGGCCGTGCCAGCAACCACGCCACGCTCACCGCCAGCAGCAGCAACGGCAGCCATCCCAACTGGTTCGGGCCGCCCGCCTGCAGCAGCACACCCCCTGCAACGCCACCGGCAGCAATGGCCAGGTTCCAGCCGGTCACCAGCATCGACTGCGCCAGATCTGCGGCGGCACCGGCACGCCGTGCCAATGCGGTCTGGAACAACGTAGGCACCGCGCCGAAGGCCACGCCCCACAGCATGGTCGCCAGCAGCAGCGCGGTCGCTTCGCCCGGCCACAGCAGCAGCGCGAGCACCGGCACGATGAAGCCGATCACGGCCGCCCACACCAGCGTGCGCAGGTGGCGATCCACACCCCAGCCAGCGATACCGATACCGGCAATGGCCGCCAGCCCGAAGGCCAGCAGCAGGCGGTCCAGCCACGGGCCGGCCCCCGCCTCCACCGCCAGCGGTTCGATGTAGGTGTAGAGCACGTTGTGCGCCAGCACGTACAGCACCATTACCGCCAGCGCGCTGCGCACGCCGGGCATGCGCCACACCGTCGCCAGCGAGGTGCGCCGGCCGGCTGCCGCCGCCGGCAGCGCGGGCAGAGCCCAGCGTGCGTAGGCAAGCAGCACCACGGCCAGCACGCTCATCAGGGCGAATGCCCAGCGCCAGCCGAGCTGCTGCCCCAGCAACGTGCCCGCCGGTACGCCCAGCGACAGCGCCAACGGCGATCCGACCATCGCCACCGCAATTGCCCGGCCCTGCAGCGAGGGCACCACCATGCGCGCCGCATAGCCGGCCACCAGCGACCACAACAGGCCACCACTCACCCCGGCCAGGAAACGTGCGGCCAGGATCAGTGGATAGCTGCTGCTCACTGCGGTCAGCGTATTGACCACCACGAAGCCGGCAATGGCGGCCAGCAACAAGGCGCGTCGCGGCAGGCGCTGGGTCAACGCAGTCATCGGCAATGCGGCCATCACCGAGCCCAGTGCGTACACGCTGACGAGCTGGCCCACCGCCGCATCGCTCACGCCCAGGCCTTCGCCCATCGGCCGCAGGACGCCCGCCGGCAGGGTCTCGGTCAGCAGGGTGATGAAACCGCCGCCGGCCAGCGCCAGCAGCCCCGTCCACGGCAGGCGCGTGGCTTCACCGGCCGGGCCAGCCGCATCGATGGCATGGCCGCTCATCGGGCGGCCTCCAGATCGGCGTAGACCGCATCACGCAGCTCATCGACGAAGGCGCCATCCATGCCTTCGTACAGGGTGTTGGTCAGCGCCACCACGCTGAGCCCACGCGCAGGATCGACAAACCAGCTGTGCCCGTAGGCGCCGCCCCAACGCCATGTGCCTGCGCTCTGCGGCGTACCGCTGGCGGCCGCATCGCGCAGCACCGCAAAGCCAAGGCCGAAGCCCCAGCCGGCCGGTTCCGGCGGCCCCTGTTCGCCCACCTGCGGGCTGGCCATCTCCGCTGCCAGTGCCGGCGGCAACAGGCCTGAACGCTGCACATCACGCAAGGCCTCCAGCACCGCCATCACTTCATCGGCGCTGCCGACCAGGCCTGCCCCGGCCGAAGGGAAACGGCTGGCATCGGTGGCGCGCGCGAGGCTGTACTCGATACCGACAGTACCCTCGAACGGAGCGACCACCTCGCCTTCGCGCAGGCGGTGCGGCTGCGGTGTGTCGCTCACATAGGGCGTGGCCAGCCGTGCCGCGTTGCGCGCAGCGAAGGCGGTGTCACGCAGGCCCAGGGGTGCGGCCAGCAAGCGCTCGAACAGTGCCTGCAGGCATTCACCGGTCGCTGCTTCAGCCACGGCACCGGCAACGTCCACGCCCAGCGAGTACAGCCAGTGGCTGCCCGGCGCGAACAGCAGCGGTGCCTGCGCGATGCGGCGCACGTTCTCGGCCAGCGAGAGCGGGTTCGCGTCCAGGCCATCGCTGACCCCGGCGCGCGCATAGGGGCCGTCCACATCGGCTTCGAGGAAGCGGTAGCCCAGCCCGCTGCTGTGGCTGAGCAGCTGGCGCAGGCTGATCGGCGGCGCAGTGCCATCGGCCAACGCCGGGCGGAAATCCGGCAGCCAGCGCTGTACCGATGTGTCCAGGTCGAGCACACCCTCGGCCACCAGGCGCAGGATCACCGTGCTCAGCAGCGGCTTGCTCACCGACGCCAGCCGGAACAGCTGGTCGCGCTGCATCGGCGTGACCGATTCACGATCGGCCAGCCCGGTCGCGCTGGCATGGCGCAGTACGCCGTGCTCGCGCACCAGCACCACCGCGCCGACCAGGCGCTGCGGGTGGACCTGCTTCAGCAGCCGCTCCACTGAAGGCAGCGTCGGCGCAGGGGCAAGGGAAGGAACAGCATTCATCGCGATGGTCCGTGGGGAGAGGCCCGCCACGTTAGGCAGCGGGTGGCCGCGCAAAAAGCCGGTTGCCGCTCCGGGCATCATGGACCGTCCAGTCCGCAATCGGCATGATTGCCGGAGCTGCATGGCCGCAACCGTCCCCACGCCACCGCGCATCACAGTGTTGCGATGGCGGTGCCGCCCGCTACGTTCACGCAACCTACCCTGCCGCTTTCATTGCCCGCACGCCCATGTCAGTCCTGGACAACCTCGCCAACCTGCAGACCTTCGTGCACGCGGCCGACACCCGCAGCTTCGTCGAGACCGGACGCCTGCAGGGTATTTCCGCCTCGGCAGCGGGCAAGTGCGTGGCACGGCTGGAGCACGCGCTGGGCGTACGGCTGTTCCATCGCAGCACGCGCAGCATCACCCTCACCGCCGAGGGCCAGCTGTTCCTGGCGCGCTGCCGGCGCATCCTGGACGAGCGCGATGCCGCGCGCACCGAGCTGGCACAACCGCACGCCTCGCCCCGTGGCACCCTGCGCATCAGCCTGCCCCTGGTTGGCGACCTCACCCTGCCGTTGATGGCCGAATTCATGGCGGCGTACCCGGATATCCGCCTGGACCTGGACTTCAGTGACCGCCTGGTTGATGTCATCGAGGAGGGCTTCGATGCGGTGCTGCGCGTCGGCGAACCCAGCGACTCACGCATGAACGCACGGCGCCTGGGTGTGTTCCCGCGCCGCGTCGTTGCCTCGTCGGGCTACCTGCAGCGCTGCGGCGTTCCGCGCACGCCGGCAGGCTTGATGCAGCACACGCTGCTGCACTATCGCTTCCCCACCACCGGCAAGCTGGAACCGTGGCCGATCCACTGGCCCGACGATGAAACGCCGCAGGAGCTTCCGGTGCACATGGTGGCCAACACCATCGAAGCGCGGGTGGCGCTCGCACTGCGCGATATCGGCCTGGCCTTCGTGCCGGTGCACTCGGTGCGCGATGCCCTGGCCGACGGCCGCCTGGTCACGGTGCTGGACGAACACGTGCATTCCTGCGGCACCTTCCATCTGCTGTGGCCGTCGGGCCGACACGTACTGCCGAAGCTGCGGGTGTTCATCGACTTCGTCAACGACCGCCTGGGTACCGTGCCGTAGATCCACGCCATGCGTGGATGCGTCTCGCGGCGAAAGGAAGCCGAGCATCGGCTCGGCTCTACAGAACCGCCCGACCATCGGTAGCGCCGGGCCATGCCCGGCGGCCGCACACCTGACCATTCAGCCACTGCCGCTATACTGACCGCTCATTCCTCCCAGAGGCTCGCGACCAATGCGCCATTGATGCCGCCGTCTTCCCACCAGACGGCCTGACTCTTCCCGCCCCCTGCGCGCAGGGGAGAACCCGGCATCCATGGAGGTCGCATGACCCCGCATTCCCTCACGCTCGATCGCGTGTCGTATCGATTGGCCGACGGCCGCCTGCTGTTTTCCGATCTGACGTTTTCCTTCGAACCGGTTGCTACCGGCCTGGTCGGTGCCAATGGCGCCGGCAAGAGTGTGCTGGCACGCCTGCTGGCTGGCCGGCTGCTGCCCGACAGCGGCCAGGTACGCGGCAGTGGCCGGGTGTTCCTGTTGCCGACGCCCGGTTATCCACCCGTCGGCACGGTTGGTGAACTGGCCGGCGTCGGCGCGGAACTGGCCGCGTTGCAACGCATCGAGGCCGGCAGCGTGGATGAGGCCGACTTCGCCTGCATCGGCGACCGCTGGGATCTGCGCGAATGCCTGCAGCAGCAATGGCAGATGCTCGGGCTGCCCGATGACCTCGACCCCGCCCAGCCTGCCGCGCGTCTCAGCGGTGGCCAGGCGATGCAGGTGGCGCTGTCCGGTGCCTGGGCCAGCGGTGCCGATTGGCTGATCCTGGACGAACCCAGCAACCACCTGGATGCACGCCATCGCCAACAGCTGTACGAGCAGTTGCAGCAGTGGCGCGGTGGCCTGCTGGCGGTCAGTCATGATCGCGAGCTGCTTGGGCACATGCAGCAGATCGTCGAGGTCGATGGGCGCGGGCTGCATCGTTACGGCGGACCGTGGCAGCACTACGCCGATGCGCGCGCCGCCGAGCGCGAAGCTGCCGCCGCCCAGCTCGACCATGCGCGCGCCCAGCACCGGCAGCAGCAACGCAGCGCGCGCGAACAGCACGAACGGCAACAACAACGCCAGGCGCGTGGCAATCGCGATGCGAAGCAGGCCAACCAGGCCCCCATCCTTCTCGGCCGGCAGAAGCAGCGCGCCGAGGCCAGCCACGGCCGCGCGCAGCTGGTACAGGCCGAACGCCTGCAGGCCAGCGCAGAGCAGCTGCGCGCAGCGGCATCGGCGGTGCATGTGGCGCCAGAGCTGGCGCTGTTTGCCGTCGCAGGCGAACGTGGCAGCACGCGTCTGCTGCAGGCCGAATCCCTGGTGCTGCCGCATGGCTGCAGTGCGCCGTTGCAGCTGGAGATCCGCCGCGGGCAACGCATCGCCGTGATCGGCGACAACGGTGCTGGAAAATCCACTCTGCTGCGCGTGCTGGCCGGCCAGTTGCCTGCGCGCAGCGGCATCGTGCAACGGCATGCGCCCCTGGCCCTGCTCGACCAGCAGCTGCTGGGGCTGTCCGGCGAGCGCAGCATCCTCGACACCGTGCAGGCCGCCAACCCGCGCGCGGCCCCCGGCGAACTGCGCACGCGGCTGGCCCTGCTCGGGCTGGATGCACAGCGCATCCAGCGGGCGGCCCACAGCCTCAGCGATGGCGAACGGGTGAAAGGCGCGCTGGCCAGCGTGCTGTATGCCGATCCCGCACCGCAGCTGTTGCTGCTGGACGAGCCGGGCAATGCGCTGGATCTGAGCGCATTGCAGGCGTTGGAAGAATTGCTTGCGGCGTGGCCGGGCGCACTGGTGATGGTCAGCCACGACCGGTACCTGCTGCAGGCATTGCGACCGACGCGGGTACTGCGAGTCACCTCCGACGCCTGGCAATGGCGCGATGCGTTGTAGATCCACGCCATGCGTGGGTTCGATTCTGTAGAGCCGAGCCCACGCTCGGCTGACGCATCACGCATGGCGTGGAACCACTGCAATTGCAGCCGAGCGTGGGCTCGGCTCTACAAGGCGGGCAAAGACCGGTTGAACCACCATCCACGCATGGCGTGAATCTACTGGAGCCGTTCGCTCACCGCTTCCACACCGGGAACGCCTGCGGCAACTGCTGCCACAGCAACGGCCCCGCACGCAGTTCCTGATCGTTGAGCAGGCACGCGTCCAGCTCCGCTCGCACCGCGCGCTCATCCATGTGCACGCCGATCACCACCAGCTCCTGGCGGCGATCCCCCCACAACGGATGCCACAGGCGCTGCATCGCCGAATGCGCGGCCGCATCCGGGAAGTCCTCCGGCCCCGGCAACGGTGCGCTCCAGCAATCGGCCTGCTGCCGCGCCCAGCCGAGGTCGCTGTACGGCAGCGGCGTGGGCGGCAGCAATGGCGCGGTGTCCTCCAGCCCAGCGCGCACGCGATCACGCGCGGCGTACCAGAACCCCGCCGCCTGCGTGCGCGTCGCTGCGCCCACGGTGTTCAGTTCGCCCACCCAGTCCATGCGGTTGGCCAGCCAGAACCAGCCCTTGCTGCGGATCACGCCAGGCATGCCCGACTGCAGCGCGCGGGCGAAGCGGGCGGGATGGAACGGTCGCCGCGAGCGGTAGACGAAGCTGCCGATGCCGTACTCTTCGGTCTCCGGCGTATGCTCGCCACGCAGTTCCTTCACCCAGCCCGGCGCACGTTGCGCACGCTCGTAGTCGAAGCGGCCGGTGTCCAGCAGCTCGGCCAGTGGCACGTCACCGAAGCGGGACAGCAGCAGCTTCGCGTCGCGGTTCAGGCCGCGCAGCACGGCCAGCGTGTCCTGCAGCAAGTCATCTTCCGTCTGATCGACCTTGCTGACCACGATCACATCGGCGAACTCGACCTGCTCACACAGCAGGTCGACCACGCCGCGATCATCATCCGGCCCGGCCTGCTGGCCACGCTCGGCCAGGCGCAACGTCGAGCCGAAGTCGGCGAGGAACGCGCTGCCATCCACCACCGTCACCATCGTGTCCAGGCGCGCGATGTCGCTCAGGCTGAAGCCATGCTCGTCGCGTACGGCGAAGGTGGCTGCCACCGGCATCGGCTCGCCGATGCCGGTCGACTCGATCAGCAGGTAGTCGTAGCGGCCGGCGTCGGCCAGGCGCCGGCATTCCTGCAGCAGGTCATCGCGCAGCGTGCAGCAGATGCAGCCATTGCTGAATTCCACCAGCGTCTCCTCGGTGCGGCGCAGTTCGGCGCCGCCCTCGCGTACCAGCTGCGCATCGATGTTGACCTCGCTCATGTCGTTGACGATGACCGCCACACGCAGGCCCGCGCGGTTGCGCAGGATCTGGTTGAGCAGGGTGGTCTTGCCGGCCCCGAGGAAGCCGGACAGCACGGTGACCGGAAGGCGACGGTCGGCGCGGGAAACAGTGTTCATGTCGGAGCGGGGTTGGCTGCGGAACGGAAATGTTACTGTATAACATCTGTCGCGCAAGGAGCCTCCCCCGATGAAGTCGCCGTCTGCCGCCCTGCTCGATGCCGGCGCTGTCGCCCTGTCCAGCCTGTGCCTGCTGCACTGCCTGGCGCTGCCGCTGCTGGCCGCCGCGTTGCCGCTGTTCGGCGCGTGGGCCGAGGCGGAATGGGTGCACTTGCTGTTCGTGGCCATCGCCCTGCCGCTGACCGGCTACGCGCTGTGGCGGGCCGAGCGTCGCCGTCGCCTCCCCGTGCTGGCCTGGGCCACCGCCGGCGCCGGGCTCGGCCTGCTGCTGGCCGGCGCGCTTGCGCTGCCCTCGCACGACTGGGAAACACCGATGACGGTCACCGGCAGCCTGCTGCTGGCCGCCACGCACATCTGGAACGCGCGGCACCGCCACGGGGGGTAGAGTCGACTGTTAGTCGACTATCGCGCGAAGCGCGGGGTCTTTCGTTGGTTGTACGAAGAGCAGTCGACTGACAGTCGACTCTACCGCCCCTCGGCCTATTTGCCGTAGCGGCGCAGCAGCTCGACCAGCACCTCGGCCTCGGCCGCCCGCTGCTGCGGGTCTTCGGCGCCCACCACGTGTTCCTGCAGGTGCTCGTGCAGCAGCTCCATCAGCAGGCTGTGGGCGGCACCGCGCACGGCGGCGACCTGCACCAGCACGTCCGCGCAGTCGCCGGCCTTACCCTCGGGCTGGTCCAGCGCCTGCTCCAACGCCGCCACCTGGCCCGCGATGCGGCGCACCCGGGTCAGCAGCTGCTTACGATTTTTGTGTACGTGCGCCATGGCGGGATCATATACCCTATGGGGGTATCCACTCCAGCTCCCGCCCCCATGCACTTGGACGCCCTCGCCGCCGCCCGTCGCCACGAACACCGCTTCGACGACGGCAACCCGCTGGCCGAACGCAATACCCGCCGCGCCCTGTGGCTCACCGTCAGCATGATGGTCCTGGAGATCGTCGGCGGCTGGTGGTTCAACTCCATGGCCGTGCTCGCCGACGGCTGGCACATGAGTTCGCATGCGCTGGCGCTCGGGCTCTCGGTGTTTGCGTACCGCTGCGCACGCCGCTACGCGCACGACCCGCGCTTCGCCTTCGGCACCTGGAAGATCGAGATTCTGGCCGGCTATACCAGCGCCATCGCTCTGCTCGGCGTGGCCGCGCTGATGGCCGTGCAGTCGCTGGAGCGGCTGTGGGTACCGGCGCCGATCCACTACAACGAAGCCATCGCCATCGCTGCGGTAGGCCTGGGCGTGAACCTGCTCTGTGCATGGTGGCTGCACGACAGCCCGGGCCACGCGCATCACCACCACGGGCATGACCATGGCCATCATCACGGGCATGACCACGAACACCACGATCACGGCCATGCGCACAGTCACGACCTCAACCTGCGCTCGGCCTATGTGCACGTGCTGGCCGACGCCGCCACCTCGGTGCTGGCCATCATCGCCCTGCTCGGCGGCAAGCTGCTGGGCCTGACCTGGCTGGACCCGGTGATGGGCCTGGTCGGCGCCGTGCTGGTCACGGTGTGGGCGGTGGGCCTGCTGCGCGACAGCGGCCGCATCCTGCTCGACGCGCAGATGGACGCTCCGGTGGTGGCCGAAGTACGCGAAGTGATCGAACAGGGCCCGTGGCCGGCGCGCCTGGCCGACCTGCACGTCTGGCAGGTGGGTCGCGGCAAGTACGCGGTCAGCGCCAGCGTGGTCACCAGCGACGCCACGCTGGATGCCGATACCCTGCGCAACGCGCTGGCGATCCATGAGGAGCTGGTGCATGTCACCGTGGAGATCCACCGCAGCACCTGACCTGCATCCGGTAGTACCGGCCGCTGGCCGGCAACTCCATGAACGCCGCATGCGACCTGCAGGTGCCGGCCAGCGGCCGGCACTACCGCTAGAGCTTCAGCATCATCCGCAGCAGGTACATCAGCAGCGGCAGCGCACTCAGCACCGCACCACCGATGCCGATCCACGGCCAACGCTCACCGCGCACGCGCGAAGCCACCGCCAGGCCGCCACCCACCAGCGCCGCGCCCAGCACGCCCACGCCCAATCCCGCAGCCATGCCATTGCCGCCTGCGGCTGCCGCCGCCTGCGCCGCCAATGTGCCGGCCCCCCAACCCACAGCGATCCCCAGCCAACTGGCCATGCCGCACCACGGTGCCTTGCCCTGCGCCATCCGAAAACCCCTTTGTTCTTGCCGAATTTCTGTACGGGCGACGCCCGAGTGCCGCCTACACTAGCCGCACCTGCCCTGTAGGGACATCCCATGCGCATGCTCCGCCTGCTGCTGCCCGGTGCCGTCCTGCTGCTCACCGCCTGCAGTGGCGATGCCGGGCTTCCTTTCAGCGCCGATCCGTTGCAGGGCTGCTTCGCCACCGGCGCGCGCAAACCGGCCGACTTCCGCATCGACAGGGAAGGCGGCCAGTACTTCGTCTCCTTCAGCCGCGGCGACCAGTGGCAACGCGAGCCGAATGCCCTGCACAAGGCCACCCGCAGCGAGATCAGCCGCTACTTCCGCGATGACGCCGAGCAGATCGACAGCGCGTTGATCCGCATGGCGGGCGGCTTCGGCATCTTCCACTTCAACAAGGACGCGACGTTGAACGGCAAGGCCAGCGATAGTGACTACATGGCGTTGATGCTGATCGGTGCTGGGCCGGTGTATGCGGTGAAGTGCGATTGAGCGATGGATCAACATTCAAACTAGTAAGAAAAGTTTGAAATCTGGTCAAGTACGGTGCGGGTCACAATCTGAAAACTGAACATTGTTGAGCCTAGTGTCTCCGCAACCGAAGAACGGAGACTCGCAGATGAGTAATCGCACACTGATCCTGTGTCTGGCAATCGCCACGGCCTCGCCTGCATTCGCAGAAACACCATTGAGTGTCGACAGAACGGAGCTCAGCGCCAAAGGAGAGATCATCATTGTTCGCCGTACAACTTGGCCAGACTTCGATGGAGGGCAGATTCAAGTTGATCAGCATCTGAAGCCTGATGGATTTGGACGACTGATCTATCGATACAGCGACCAGTCGGAGGCGACTAAGCTCTACCACCAAGCTTTCTGCGCTTCCATGGATATGGAACCATCTCAAGGGGAGGGGACGATTGAAGGGCCGGCAGCAGGCTGGGCATGCACTCGTGAAAACACCCCAGGGAATCCAACCTCAAAATGGAGTTCGAAGAGTATTGACTGGGTTACGGCAACTGCGCCGAATGGACGTGTTCCTGTGGGCGTGTCCTATTATTCAACAGGCCAGATGAATGCAGAGAGCTCCGTTGCCGGAGCCCGAACAGCTAAGATTGGTATTGACAACGGCAGATGCTATTTTAGCGATACACGTCATTATTCATCCCCCTTCTATCTCAGCGAGGGAATTGGCGTCGTCTGCACCATAATGGAGTCACGATTCGTGAGCACCTCGCTGGACGTGTGCATACCAAGGCAATGCGCATCCAATCGCGGAACTCAGTTCGCTCAGTAGGCAACTGATCTTAGGCGGCCTTCAGCCTTTCACTGAAGGCCGCGTCGCGGCATCCCGTCATACTGAGATTAGTTGCACATGCCCCATAGACCGTTGTTTTCAACGACCATGGTCATAAATCACTCTTTCAACCCATCATGCGCCCTGCGGTACCATGCCCTCCCCCGAAACGCCCCGGTACCCGCCGTGCCCCATTACTTCGGCCCCCTGCTGACCCGCGACAGCGCTGACACCCTGCGCCGTGCCCATGACAAGGGCGCTGCCGAATGGCAGGGCTCGCTCGACCTCGGCCGCAGCCAGGACAGCGTGGTGCTGGATGCCGACGGCTTCCACTTCCGGGGCCAGCCCTACCCGTGGCCGGGCAAGCTGAAGGACCGCACGCTGTACTACTGGGATGGCGAGGACTTCGCGCCGATCTCGCGCTACAGCGGCTCGCTGATCAAGCTGGTGCCGACCGAATGGGGCGCACCGACCTTCGAGATCGACGGCATCAAGATGCTGCCGACCTCGAAGCTGTCGCCGTTCGAGGATGCACGCCGCAAGGTGGAGCTGGTCGCCCCGGCCGGCAAGGTCATCCTCGATACCTGCGGTGGCCTGGGCTACTTCGCCGCCTGCGCGCTGGAGGCCGGTGTCGGCCAGATCCGTTCATTCGAGAAGAACGCCGATGTGATGTGGCTGCGCACGCTCAACCCGTGGTCGCCGGATCCAGACTCGGCTGCCGCCGGTGGTCGCCTGCAGTTCAGCCACGGTGACGTCTCGCAGCAGATCGAACTGGTGGCCAGCAACAGTGTCGACGCAATCCTGCACGACCCACCGCGCTTCGGCATCGCCGGCGAGCTGTACTCCCAGGTGTTCTATGACCACCTCGCCCGCGTCATCCGCAAGGGCGGCCGCCTGTTCCATTACACCGGCGCGCCGAACAAGCTGACCAGCGGCCGCGACGTGCCGCGTGAAGTGGCCAAGCGCCTGGAAAAGGCGGGTTTCAAGGCCGAACTGGCGCTGGACGGCGTGCTGGCCGTCAAGCGCTGAGCGTCACTCCGAGTCGACCTTGGCCAGCTTCATCACCCACGCCGGCACCTCGGGTTCGCCGGCGTAGAAGTCCTTCGGCTTGTTCTACGCCATCGCCCAGCGGTGCAGCCAGCTCGGGCCATAGCGGCCGTTGTAGCCCTCGGCACCCCGCGCGTAGGCCGGGTCACGCATCGCCTCGTCCAATGAAATGAAGCGATAGCCGCGACGCTTCGTGGCCGCGACCAGTTCGGCAAAGGTCGCCGCGTTGAGCTCATTGGCGTGCATCAGCCACACCTGCGGCAGCGCGTACCCCAGTAGCGCCTGCGACTGCTTCTCGTAATAGTCCAGCTTGTTCAGCATGTACGGCACGTAGCCCTTGCGCAGCTGCGCCAGCGTCGCCGCGCGCGCGGGCGAATCCGCCTGCTCGTTCATCACGTTGGCATAGGCGAACGCCCACACCCACTCGCCGTTGTCCACCGTCACCGGCGCCACGCGGTAGCCAAGCTGCTTGAAGAACACGTCCATTTCCGCGCGGTCTTCCGGCGTGCGCCCCGCACGCAGATAGGGGTGACGCATCCACTGCGGCTTCAGCCCGCGCTCGGCCAGCAACGGCCGCAGCACCGTCTCGCCACGCAGGAAATCCCGCTGGAACGCAGGCACGCCCTTGGCGTTCAGGTCCATGTGCGAGTAGGTGTGGTTGCCCAGCATGTAGCCGGCGTCCAGCCAGTCGCGCAGCATCTGCACCCGCGCCGGCTGCATCTGCCCGTCGATCTCAAGCTTGTTCTCGTTGACGAAGCCGACCACTGGCACGTCTGCCTCGCGCAGCTGGTCCATCAGCGCTTCATGCCGCGCCTGCAGGTCCGGCGGAACGATCTCATCCACCCGCGCCCAGGGCAGGTCGTCGATGGTCACCGCAATCCGGCGATCTACTTCAGCGGCGTGTACCGCCAACGAACAGAGCAGTAGCGGTACAGCGCGAAGCAACCAACGCATCAGCACTTCCTTGCAGGGGCGAAGTAGGGACTTTAGCGTGATTGAGAACGCCTGGTCGGGCATGCAGCTGCTATGGGCTGGGCGACTGCACCTCCCGCTCGCGCACGATCGCCCGCCACAACATGAATCCTGCAGCCATCGCCATCAGCATCACTGCGACCAGCACCAGGGCCAGATCATCGGGATTCCGCAGCAGCGGGGCATGCTCGTGGGTGAGGATCTCGAACACCACCTCCTGCGCCTGTGCCAGCGGCAAACTGCCCTGTTCCCCCAGTTCCATCAGGCAGGTTGTCGGCGCCAGCTTGGCCACACTGGTCCATGCCATGTCGTACAGATGCAATGCCCGCACCGCCAGCACCAGCAACGCGCCATGCAGCATCATCAAGACCCGGTTGGCCCGCCGCAGCCGTCCGGACAACCGCCCCAGCCGATAGACGCTGATCGACATCGCGCCCAGCAGCGCCAGCACCACGCCCGCCATCGGAATCCACTGCAACGGTTGCCACGGTGCAAGCGCAGTGGATCGCGCCAGCAGCTGTTCGGCCACCTGTATGCGTGCGGCCGCGTCGGGCCCACCGCATGCGTCGTCCACCGGCTCCAGCAGCAGTCCCACACGGTAGTGGAAGAAGCCGGCTGCAAGGCCTACCGCCAGCAACGCCACCACCTGCAGCGCCAGCAGGATCGGGCCGGGACCACAGATGCGACAGAAGCGGGCAGCGGCAGAGACCATCGGTTCATCCATGACAACAAAGGACCATCCTAACCAAGCATCCTGTGCCTGTCGGCTGGCGTATACGACAACCACCGCGTGGTCCCGGTAGGATGTAGACGAGCATGGATGGTCGTCTGTAGAGGTGTTGTGGATGGTCACGCTGTATCTGTGGGTGCGAACCCTGCTCCCGCTGCTGGCGTTCGTGATCGCGTGGATGCTGCTCTCGCGCCTGATCCAGGCCCGCGTGGCGCGCCTTCCGCGCGTTCCCTTGAACCTGCCTGAGCACAGCAGCAGCCCGCGCAGGAAGGACCGGCGCATTTACGCGCGCAAGCTGCGGCGCAAACCGGGGCTGCGCAACGCGACTCGACCGGCCACCGCGCCGCGCAGCTGGATCCTGGCGGCGGTATTCGTTTCGCTGTGCGTATTGATCGCCGCCGTGCTGGCCGTACCAGATGGCGCGCGCTTCCAGGTCATGGTCGAGAGCCTCACCGGCTACCCAGCCACGATTGCTGAAGTACATGTTCCCGCTGCCGGTCAGCCCCTCGTGCTGCAGGCGTGGCAGCCCGCACTGGCGCAGCTGTCACGGCCGGTAACAATGCGCTACCCGATCGGGCGCACCGGCGGCCAGCAGGACGCGCACGCCACGCTTCCGGTACAAGTGAGGCATCAGGGAGATCGGCTGCAGGTAGCTACGGCCATGTCGGTGGATGCCGAGCTGCTGCGTGCGGAGCTTGCACGCCTGGCTGGGGTACCAGTTGAGGCCGTCACCGTCCGCCAGAACAAGATCGCGCCCTGGCTGGAACCCGGCTGGAAGCCGCTGGCCAAGCTGTAGAGCCGAGCCCACGCTCGGCTGCTTTTGCCGTAGCTCCACGCATGCGTGAATGGATTCAGAGCGGAGTCGAGCATTACTCAACTCTACAGATCACGATCCGCGCGGCAGCTTGGCGGCCCACATGTTGTCCACCAGATTCGGGTAACGCCGGCCGTTCTCTTCCGCCCGCTGCCGCGCCGCCTCCTTCTGTGCAGGCGACAGCGGCTGCGAGGTCTGGCCCTTGGGGTTGGGCTTCTTCCACGGTGGCATCTTCGGTTCGCGCATGGCCGCAGCTTACCGCTTCAGGAAGTTCAGCAGGGCAAGATTGAAGTGGTCGGCATGGCTGGTATTGCAGCCGTGCGGCGCGCCTTCAAGGATCACCACTTCGCTGCCCGCAATGGCCCGGTGCGTGCGCTGGCCAGAGCCTTCAAACGGAACGATGGCATCGCTGTCACCGTGCAGGATCAGGGTGGGCACTGTGATCTTCTTCAGATCATCGCGGAAGTCCGTGGTGGCAAACGCTTTCATGCAGCCCAGCGCTGCCGTCTGGTCGGACTGATGACACAGCGCAATCGCCGCCTGGCGCGCTTCCTCGGTGACCACCAGCTTGCCGTTGGCGCTGAAGAAATCGCGGGTGAAGCCGTCGAAGAACGCTTCGCGATCCTTCTCCAGACCACTGCGCATTTCGTCAGCCTTGTCCTGGGCCAGCGGGCCTTCCGGATTGTCATTACTGCGCAGCAGGTACGGCGGCACGGCGGCAGCAAACACCACGCTGTGCAGGCGCTCCTGCCCGTGGTTGGCCACATAGCGCGCCACCTCACCGCCGCCCATCGAGAAGCCGACCAGGGTGACGTCGCACAGGTCACGTTCCTCGATCAACCCCGCCAGGTCCGCCGCCAGCGTGTCGTAGTCATAACCTTCGGCCGGCTTGTCGGAGCGGCCGAAGCCGCGCCGGTCGTAGCTGATCACCCGGTGTTGGGCGTCGCGCAGGATCGCCACCTGCGTCTTCCAGGCATCGGCGGAAAGCGGCCAGCCGTGGATCAGGATGACCGGGCGGCCGTCGCCCCCGGTGTCTTCAACGTGCAGGCGAATGCGGGAAGCAGGCATGGGCGCTCCTGTGGAAAGGGAGGCGTTCAGGCTAGTGGCCGTGCCCTGTGGCGGCCGTGAGGGAATCCCGGCCGCTCATGACATCGCCTGCACAGCCAGAGCCCCGACGCTGGCGCCGGGCCGCCAATGCGGGCGTTCACTCCGTGGAAGGGCCGTTTCGTCGGACGCCGGCTGCAGTGGCCCAAACGCCATGCGAGCCTGCGAGAACCCTCCCTGGAGCCTCACCATGCTGCTGCCCACCCTGCCCTTGCTGGCCGCCGGCCTCGTTGCCGCGCCAGCGCCCGCCGACTCCCTGCGCGAGCAGATCCACCAGGCCGACACCCAGCTGTTCGCCGCCGCCTTCGAGGCCTGCAATGCCGACAGGGCCGCCGCGATGACGACCGACGACATGGAGTTCTTCCATGACAAGGATGGCAAGTCGGCCAGCAGCCGCGAGGACTTCCGTCGCAGCGTGGCCACCCTGTGCAGCAGCGCGCGCAAGGGTGGCTGGCAGCTGCGCCGCGAGCTGGTGGAATCTTCGCTGCAGGTCTTCCCGCTGCACGATGAGCGGGCGCTCGAAATCGGCAACCACCGCTTCCATGAACGCGGCCAGGATGGCGTGGAACGCTGGACCGGCCAGGCCCGCTTCATCCAGGTCTGGCGCCGCGTGGACGGGCGCTGGTTGGCCGAACGGGTGATCAGCTACGACCATCGGCCGGCGGACTGACCTTTCCGGCGCCCTTCACCGGCCGGATCTATACTGGCGGGGTTCACCCCGACCCACCGCTACCGTTCGATCGCCATGGCAGAACTCACCCCCAACCACCCCGACTACGGCCTCAACCAGCAGGTCCGCCAAGGCGTGGCCGCTCTGGATGCCCAGCATGGCCGTGCGTTCGACCAGACCAGCGAGCGCCTGGCCGCCAGCCTGACCGTGCTGGCCCGCGAGCAGGGCCTGCAGCAGGTCGACCATGTGCTGGTCAGCAACGCCACGGCCCAGCACCCGGCCGGGCACAACGTCTTCGTGGTGCAGGGCGACCCGGCCAATCCGGCGCACCTGCGCGCGATGATGCCGACCGCGGTGGCGGCGCAGACGCCGGTGGAGCAGTCGATGCAGAAGCTGGGGTTGGCGCCGCAGCAGCCGGCCGTGGGGTTAGTGCCCGAACAGCAGGCCCGTGAGCAGGAGCAGCAGCAGAACCCGGCACACCGTCTGGGCTGAGCCGCCTCCAGCGTTACTGGCGGCCCAGCGCGAGTACGGCGGCTCGCCGTGGCGCTTGCTGCGCTAGCCCATGCGCGGACCGGACTGCTCCTGCACCTGGCGCTGCTGCAGCTCATCCTGCGTGCGCACCTGTGCAGACTGCGACAGCTGCTCGGCACGCTCGAACGATGTTTCCGCCGGTGTCTGCGCGGCCACCGCCGTAGGCATGCTGGCACGCAGCTGTGCCGGGTCGTTGCGCTCGCCCTGCACGATGAAGATGTTCTGCGCCACATCCGCCTGCGCAGTACGATCGCTCAACAGCACGTGGTCGACCCGGGTCAGTCCGTTTGCCTTGGCCAGGGCGTACAGGCTGGCGCTGATGTTCTCGCTGGTGGCATCGAAACTGCGGCCCCGCTCTGCATCAAGCCGGGCCACGCCCTGGTGGATCTGCGAGAGAAGCGGGTCGTTGCTGTGCCGGGCCAGAAGATCACCGCTTCGTTCGCCCATGCCCTCGGCATCACTCAGCATGTGTTGCTTGAGACTGCGCTCCGGCAGGGGATTGGTTTTCCTCTGGTTGAGCTCGCTGTCCGGAAACGGCGGATCAATGCTATCCACACCGTGGATGTTGCGCAGCGGTCGGAATGCGTCCTTGCCCGCCCCCTTGATGTCAAGAGGAATGCGAACATCCGGAAGAAGCTGGCCAGCGGGACCTCCCAACGCGTTCACGTCGATGCTGCTTTTCCGCTGGATGCCTGCGTGGTTCAAGGCTTCCCAGGTGAAGTCCACGCAGTTGTTGCGCACGTCCTTGTATTGAAGATCGAAGCCGTACTTATCCGGGTGCGCACCGAAGGCCTCAAGCTTTCTGTACTGTTGCTCGCTGATCTCGAGCGTGCGGCTGTAATGCGGGTTCCTGTACTCGACCGCATCGGTCTTCATGACCTCGCCCGGCCCGTTCATGCTTCCATGCTCCGTCGGCGCGAAGCCGAAACTCCGCGTGGTCTTGTCCGGCCCATGGAGCACGTAGAACATGTGTCCGGGCCCGGATGTCTGCGGAACCCCGTCCACAACTTTCTGTACACCTCTCTCGTCCACCAACGGCGTACCAGGTGCGGCAATGACGATTTCTACGGTGTAGCGCGGCTTATCCATAAGAAAAATCCTTCAGTTCCTTCCAGCAGTGGGATGACGTCTATTTCCCAGAGAGTGGGTCGGCATGAACCCGCAGCTGCGCCGGGTAATGCTGGAGCGCAGCGGTGGGCTGCACCGTGCGCACATCCAGGCGGTAGCGGGCACCCATTTCTATCGGCAGCGTGACGATGCTCAACCTGTATCGGCTGGCGTCCATCGATACCTGCTGCGCGTAACGCCAGTCTGCCGACTCATGCCATTCGGGGAGCGGCTCACCCAGATTGCGCGCCCGTGCCTGATAGACATCAGACGTTGCAACGTCCTGCCAGGCACCTGCGACCCAGCGCTGCAGGGACAGCTGAAAGGGAACATGAACATTGTCCATGTCAGGCTCACTGTCAGGCCCGGGTCCATGTCGCTGCAATTCAAGATCCAGAACATAGGGACGACCCGGATAGAAGTTGCGTGCATTCGTCTCGAACTCGAACCGCACCGCATGGCCGGACCCGGCCACGTCGATCGGCTTGACCAGATCCAGCGGCTCCGGCGCATCCGGTACGCGGCTGCTACAGGCGCCGAGTGCGCCCGCCAGCGTGAAGATCAGGCCGGCGCGCAGCCAGCGGTGGATACCCAGCATGATTCAGATCCTTTGGCTCCCTGCCATAGGCCTCAACCCTAGCGGGTGACCAACGGCGTCGCAACCAGGCGATTGATTACTTTCCAGCGGTTCGGGCGGCATGGATCCGAAAACGGGCCGAGTAGCCCTGCAGTGCCTCTGTCCTCTGCACCGTGCGCACGTCCACGCGGTAGCGGGAGTCAATTTCCACTGGCAGAGCAACCAGGCTCATCGTGTACTGGCCATCACTGCCCATGTGCGGCGACGTATACCGCCATTCGCTGGATGCATGCCATTCCGGAAGCTGCTCACCGGCATTGAGCACCCCGGCTTGAAAGCTGTCGTAGGTGGGAACATCCTTCCAGGCATCAGCACGCCATTGCTGCAGGGTCACCTCGAACGGGATCCTCATTGTGCCCACGTCAGGCTCGTCGGGCTTTCGCGTCCCCTGGTGCTGCAACTCAAGCTCCAGCGCATAGGTGCGACCCGGGTGGAAGTTGCGGGCATTCGTCTCGAACTCGAACCGCACCGCCTGGCCGGACTCGGCCACGTTGATCGGCTTGACCAGATCCAGCAGCTCCAGCGCATCCGGTACGCGGCTGTTGCAGGCGCCAAGTACGCCCGCCAGCGTGAAGATCAGGCCGACGCGCAGCCAGCGGTGGATATCCAGCACGATTCAGATCCTTTGGCTCCCTGCCATGGGCTTCAACCCTAGCGGGTTGGCGCTGGGCACTGCAACCAGGCAAAGAAAAAGGCAGGGCCTGCACCCTGCCTTCTTCACGCGGCGCGTCGCCGGGCGGGACCCGGCGTCAGCGCATCACAGCTGGATGCGCGCCACGCTCTCGTCAGCGCCCTTGTCATCCTTCTCGCCGTTCTTGATGCTGACGAACAGCACGTTGTTCTTCGCATCCAGCGCCAGGCTGTTCGGGTGGGTCGGCACGGTGTAGGTGGCCACCTTCTGGTAGCTGTCACTGTTGTAGGCGGTCACCGTACCGGCTTCGCGGTTGGTCACGTACAGGCGCTTGCGCGGTGCATCCAGCAGGATGCCCAGCGGGCCGGCGTCGGTCGGAATGCTGGCCAGTTCCTTGCCGGTGCTGCGGTCCAGCACCAGCACGCGCTGGCCCGGGTGCTTGCTGACCAGGCCGCTGCTCTTGGCCTGGTAACCACGCAGGAATTCCGAGCCCTGGTCGGTCACGAACAGGCGCTTGCCGGCCGGATCCAGCGCGATGTTCATCGGCTGCTCGGCGGCGATCCTGTGCTGCGCCACTACCTTGTTCGAATCGGTGCCCACCACCACCAGGTCGGCCAGCAGGTTGCTGGTGTAGACGCGCTTGTTGGCCGCATCCAGCGCCAGGCCCGGCGCCTTGGCATTGCCCAGGCCGTCGATGGTGTTGATCACCTTCAGCGTGGTGGTATCGATCACGAACAGCACGCTGCTCACGTCCGGCTGGCTGCTGTGGCCGGTCACGTACAGGCGGTTGGTCGCGCTGTCGACCACCAGCTCGCGCAGGTCGTGGGTGTAGGCGGCCTTGCCGTCCTTGCCGGTCTTCTTCTCCATCAACTGGATGGTGCCCACGGCCTTGTTCTGCGCGGTGTCGACCACGGTCACCGACAGGTCCACGGTGTTGCCCACGTACAGGCGGTCGTGGGCGTCGTCCAGCACCACGCCGAACGCCTTGCGCTCCAGCGGGATGCGGGTTTCCACGGCCAGCGTGGCCGGGTTCAGGCGCAGCACCTGGGCCGGGCCGGCGTCATCGCCGAAGCCGCCGGAGGAGGCCACGAACACGGCGTTCTGCTTCGGGCTGTAGGCCAGCTCGTACAGGCCCTTGGCCACGGCCTGGCGCTGCACAGCGGCGGTGGCACTGGCGGCGGGAGCGTTGTCGGCGAAGGCCGAGGGCGCGCCGAGGCTGAGCGAAACGGCAACGGCCAGGGCGGCCGAGCGGAAGAGAGGATTACGGAACATGCGAGCGTCCTTGAATGGGCACGGGAGGGTGTCCTGGCTCGCTGGGCCGTACTGCGACGGCCCGACCTGCATCTGTCTGCGCGGGTGGGCTGGCTGGGGTTGCGGGGGAATGGTAGCAGGTGGGGGGCACTACCGGTGACAGGCCTGCGTTCCTTGAGATCAACTCAGATCATGGTACTCGACTTCAAATTCCCATACTGTCGTCGACAAATCCGAGTTTCTGTAAGAGGCCGACACCTCCCTTTCGCTCATTTTCGCGACAAGGTCTGCGACGAGACCTTGTTTGCTCGAGGTCGAAATATTAATTCTAGATGAGAGTGCATTCGCCTCCAACCGACTGAATGCCATATTTTCCAACTCAGTATCAGATTGAACCCAATCTCTCAGCTCCTCTGGGACAAATGGGGACTTGGAAGGCCGTCCGTAGGTGGTGCTGCGAGATTCTGAAACGTTCCCGCTCTTATCAACCTTAAAGTTAATACCCACAGTAGCACCGATCTCCTCAATCGGGACTCTCCCAGCGAAGATCGACTTCGCTTGTTTGGTCCTGACATGCCTCAAGGTGACGCTCTTTGCCCCAAGCGCGGCCGCCAGCTTCTGGAAGGCAGCGTGCTTCTCTGCTATGAACTTTGTGGAGAACTCGACGGCAAGAATGTACTGGTCTTTTCGAACAGGGTGCTGAATGTAGAACTCGCCATTCGTAGGGATATGCGATTTCTCGAACTTGAATAGCCTTAACGCGTCTGCTGCTTCAACGCGCACCGCTGGCACTGACATACCGAGCGCCGAATTCATGCGCTCAAGCAGTACGACGTCAGAAACACTTGCCAGCTCCTTCGAGCAACGCTCGATGTAGGAATTCTCACCAGCCTCAATCGCAGGGCCAGCCAAATAACTGGCCAGGGGATTTCCCAAGTAGCTCATCCATCCAGTCGCGTTCAAACCAAGTCCGGATCGGGTCGCGTTTCCGGCTGCGGCCATCCAGCCCTCTCTCTCGCTGTTCCCGGTCAAGCCTGCCCAGAATGGATGCATCTCGGCCTTCAGCATTTTCTTTTCAAGGGTCTGCCGATCCGCAATAAGCAAGATCCACGGCGTCCCGCTTTCTCTACTGTCCATGAGACCCCCTATTCAACTCTGACAATTATGACCGCCCAGCCCCACCATAGCGAGGCCGGAGAGGCCCTGCACAAAACAGTCGCGGGAATTGTCTTTCGCCCCTATTACTTCTTCAACCGCAGCGAATCGGCCACATCCGTCTTGGCCGCCACTTCAGTGGCAATGCTGGCGCGGCGGTGCCCCGGGTCGTTGCGGTCCCCCTGCACGATGAAGATGCTCTCCGCCGCATGGCTGCTTTGGGTCGGCCTGCTGAGCAGCACGTGGTCCACGCGCGAGAGATTGTTCTGCTTGGCCAGCACCAGCAGGCTGGCGCTGATGCGCTGGCTGGCCGCATCGAACGGGCGGCCATGCGCGGCGTCCAGCTCGGCCACTTTCTGGATCAGCTGCGAGAACAGGCGATGGTCCGGATGCGAAGGGTCCAGCAGCGTGCCGGCCACTTCGATCGGCGTCGGTGGCGGTTCATCGATCGCGCGGTCGCCCTGGCGATGATGTTCGGCCTCGCGCTCGGGCATCGCGTGGTGGGTTTCGGCATTCAGATCGCTGCCCGGGAACGGCGCAGCAATGCACTGGATTTCCGGCAGGTTGAACAGCACCGCGAACTCGCCGAGGTTGCTGCCGCCATCCAGCGGCGCCGGCAGCGGATGCAGGCCCGCATAGTGCAGCGCAGCCCAGACAAAATCGCTGCAGCGGTTGATGGTGGCCGGGCGATCGACATCGAATTCGAACTCGGCCGGTTCCTCTGCGAAGTCGCGCAGGCAGCCGTAATGCTCCTCGGTGATTTCCAGGGTGCGGCTGTAGTACGGGTCCAGATGCTCGTCGGCATCATCGTGGCGCACCTGCGCGTACTGCACGCCGGAGCGGGCTTCGCCCGGCGCGTGGCGCGGTGGTGCGAAGCCATAGCTGTGGGCCTCGTCGCCCGCAGCGACCTGCAGGTACATGTGGCCGCGCGGCGAGATGCCCCCACTCTTCAGCGGGGTGCCGGGGGCGGCCAGATAAAGGGTTACCGTGTAGCGTGTTGCCTGCTCCATGCCTGTTCAGCCTTGATGGGTGCTGCGGTCCTGGCCGGATGATGGCATAGGTGGGATGGGGGGCAGGTGGAGGACAAAGTTGGGGCCACGACTGGCATGCTGAATGTGTGAACCAGCGTGCATTCCGGCGGTGCCCATGTATCGTTGTATGGAGTAAGGCGGGAGTGGGCCGTATAGTTGGCGCATGTGAAGCAATGGATTTGCTCATGGACCTCATCGTGAGGCTGCCGACACTGTTGCCCTTGTATGAACGATTACGCGGGCCGTGCTTTCAGGCTCGGCCCGCTGTCGCGATTGGCTCGAAACCAACCATCAGCCAAGCAGACGCGCAAGGCCCACGCCCTCGCCTCAAGCAGCGATCCGACATGCTGCGGGCTTTTGAATCCCGTGATGGATCTATCGCTGGCAAGGTCATCGGCCCGACGTCGCGCGGCATCAAAGGCGACCGGGCTGTTCTGGCTACGGATGCCCTCCCTATTCTTGCGGACGCCGACCGATCCACTCAATCGGTCACTAGCAGCCGCCGCCCCACTAAACGCAGGAACTAAGATGCCCTTCCAATTCCAGGCCAAGCCTTACTCCTCGCTCGATCCGATCAGTGAAACGGAGATCCCTCGCCCAAGAATTGGACCGACTGTTCTGGCAGACGGTCGGCACGGGACCGAGTATCAGTTCGCCATCTATCGCGGAGAGTCGCGTGTAGGTGGAGTTGGATTCGATGGGTGGGATGAAACTACGCAGGACGAAGGACGCTCCGTCCACTGCTTCGTCTTTGACCTCAAGCATGCTCAGGTCATCCACGCCATGCTGGCATACAAGCAGACGTTAGGTAACGCCGATGACGACTTCACCTATCTCAAAGGGCTCGCACAAGGGTTCGTACTTTCATTCGCAGGCCGAACTGACAACGATGAATCCCTACGCTATCTCGCGGTGACCAGTCCGCAGGCACTGATGGAATCGCAGATTCCGGCACCCGCAGACGTCGTCACGTTGACCGACGGCTCCATCGTGCTGGCCAGCGTTGAAGTCCCCGCATTCGGCGCCTGAGGTCTAAGCCATGAGCAAATTCATCTTCGATGATTTTGTGAAGACCACACTCGGCGGCGCAACCCAGGCCGGGAGTGGAGAAGCCCTGACTGCGCAGCAGATTTCCGATGTCATCACCTATCTGAAATCACCGGGATCGGGTCCAACCACCAGCGTCAGCTTCGAACAGTATGTAACCGGCAATATGCAGGCCCACCCTCCGCGACTTCCGGATGGGATGGATTACCTCGCGTTCTCGGGCAAGGACACCACAAGAATCTCCAACTACACCAATGCAGAGGTGTACTCAAAGGATATCAACGGAAAGTCGGGAATAATTGGCGATACCCCATGGGGAAAGTTCGTCGATCAGCTAGCCAAGAATCCAGCTCACATCCCCGATCTCCAGTCGATGGAAGCTGGCCTCAGAAGCGTGATGGAGTCAAAGGGGATCGTTCCCTTCGACAAGAACTATGTGGGTGCGCTCCAAGACATAATGTGGAACGCCGGCAGCCCAAAGTTCTTCGAGAACGCCATTGCTACGGGCAAGCCGCTGATCGCTTTCGTGGATGGGGCGCCTCCCGATCGCGGTTTCAGTAGGTTCGAACTAGCCACCGCCCTCGACCACCCCAACGTCCGCATCAACGGCTATCCCATAAGTGCCTTCGGGCCTGAGCCGCTGGCCTTCGCAAGCCAGTCCGCCGCCGAGTACCAGGCGCTTGAGCGCAGCCTCGCGCAGCATGCCACCACCAACAGCGCGCAACCCGTCGATGTTGCGCAGGTGCGCCTGCATCTCAAACCCATCGATGGCTATGACGCTGTCAGCAAGACGCTCTTCGAACGACCGCTGCACGATTACAGCGCGTTGAACCTGAGCGAGATGTCGACCACGCGTGCGAACTGGGTCGCCGCGCATGCCAACCTGGGCACAGGGCCACGTCTGTTCGCTGATCTTCCCGAACCACCATCGCACGCGCCCCTGCAGCCAGGAGCTCCACGCGGCCCTCCCCATGCGGCGACGGTTGCCGAAGCAGTGGCCGACGTTGCACCGCATGGCATGCACGCCGGAATCAACCCCGCTATCAAGGTTGCCGGCGTTGCAGGCGTCGCCCTGCTTGCGCACGACTTCGCCACTTCTGGGCACAAGTGGATCGAACTCAACTCGCAGGGCAATGCCGCAGGCGCAGATTCCACCGCGGCACACTTCGTGGGCCGCAACGTCGGCGGCGCAGTGGGTGGCTTTCTTGGCGGCGCCGGTGTCGGCCTCGCTTCGGGCTCGTGGACGGGCCCTGGCGCCATTGCAACCGGTATCGGTGGCGGCGTCCTCGGTGCATACCTTGGCGAACGCTGGGCCGAGCAGAAGGACATCGAACGCATCTACTCGCAGGTTGACCCGATGGGGCGCACCTGGATGCGCGACCCCGCTGATCCCAATGGGCGCTGGCTGCGAGCCGGCGAACAGCAGCAGGTCCAGAGCACCGACCTGGGCACCGGCGTCGAAGTCCGCCCGGTGCAGACGGCACAGGGTGACGACGTCACCTTCCGCACCAGCTATGTTGCCACCGGCACATTGGAGCGCCAGTTGAACTGGCAGGCGGCTCGGGCCTCGTATGAGTTGGGCTTGTCGAATCCGCCCCCCCCACAGAACCCCTACCGGCTGAACGCCAATGGCTTGGCCGAGCCGGCACGAGGCGCCTTCGAGACCGATCGCGCCTTTGTACGCGATGCCAGCTCGGGACAATGGGAACTTGAAATCAAGGAAATGGTGGATGGCCGAGTGCCCAACAGCCGCCACCTGCCAGTCTCGGCGGAGCAGGCGCAGGCGCTGGATGAACAGTCGCGCGCAGTCATCGCCCAGAACGCGTCAAACACCAAAGCCGCGATGGCTGCGCGCTACATGGTTGCTCACGAGCAAGGACGTTGGAGCGACTTCGGCGACGCGAACAGTCCATCCATTCCCCGTGCCGTTCAGGACGCGCAAGCCAGCGCCGACACGTTGAAGGCGAGTGATGGCAATGCCTATACACGGCAGGCGGACGGCCAATGGGTCAGCAAGGGTGTGATCTTTGACAGCGCCGCCAACCGGAACCTGAGCGACGAGCTGGAGATCACCTGGCAAAGCCAGAATGACGGTATCGCCGGGCTGCACGACATCGCCAAGCAGCTCAAGGACACCGCACAGGTTGCACACGAAGGTATTCGCGGCCAGGTGGATGCGCTCTACGCGCGCCATGGCATCGAGCGCACCGAGCAGCAGCTTGCAGCTACAGCCGTCGCGGTGGAGCAGACGCTGAATCTGCAGGGCAGAACAGGCGACGTGGTTCTGGAACTGATGCCAGATCCCCGCACCCACGCGCCCAGCGCAGAAAGTGCCATCGCCACGTTCGGTGACTCCGGCGGAAACCGGATGGTGCTCACCGGCACCACCACCATTGAGGACATTACGCGGGCTCAGTCGCAGCTTCGGCCTGAGGCTTCACTGGCTGCCCAAGGCGCTGCGCCTGCAGATCAGGCGACGACACCCGACGTGCCCGAGCTACGCATTGCTGCGTTGACTGCAAAGGAGCAGGACGCACACCGGCAAGCCCTGCAGGAGGCCAATCGCCAAGGCGGCGCAGCGGTAGATGCGCAGCAGGCAGCATCTGCGGCCGTGCTGGAGGCACGGGGGGTGCAGATCGACCCGGTTGAGGCACTGAAGGTCGACCGTGACCTGCAACGAGGTGTGGCAACTAGTGCTGCCGTTGAACCCGCTCGCGAGCCCACTCCGGCGCCCGCTCCTGTCATCGCGGCGCCCTCGGCGTCGATTGTTGAGCCAGAGCGTGCGCGTCCCTCGCGTGATGGTGAGCAGGCGGAGGATGCCGCCAGGCAGAACGCTCGGAAGGAGGAGCCGGCACCGACTGCACCAGGAGTGGGCCCTCAAAGTGCCTCGCAGCATGAACCGACTGTGGAGGAGGCCCGTGAAGCGCGGAATGCCTCGGTCGTAGGTACTGCGGCCGGTGCAGACTCAACCCAGCCAGTTCACATGCAGGAGCACAAGGCTGAGGATCTCACGCTTCAGGGCGGTGCTGAGCCGCAGAAGCTTGCGGATGCACTGCCGGTGCAGCCTGCCGTCGCTACAGCTCAAGACAAAGCAGAGCAGCCGCTGCCGCAACCTTCTGAGAGCGAGCAGGCCCCAAGGACCGCCCAGGAAGTCCCGTTGGATCTCCCAGTTCCGCCGCTACCGGCCCAGGACGATCCGGAGCCGGAACCTGCAGGCCCCAGAACGGCTGACGTTGGCGGAGACGCTACCCGTCAGGCAGCGCCCCCCTCTTCCCCTTCAGATGAGGAGCGCGACCTCCCTGAGCATGTAGCGCCGCCGTCGGCCGCTCTGACGGAAAGCAATCCAATGCAACCCGGTCATCCCGATCACCCGCTCTATCAGCAGATCCGCGAGGGCGTAGCGGAGCTGGATGCCCAGCACGGCCGAAGCTTCGATGCCACGAGCGAGAGGATGACGGCAAGCCTGCTGGTTCTGGCCAAGGACAATGATCTGTCCCACGTTGATCACGTACTCGTAAGCAACGCCACAGCAACGCATCCTGCCGGCCATACCCTCTTCGTGGTGCAGGGCGAGGCGAACGATCCTGCCCATCTGCGCGCCTCCATGCCAACGGCAGAAGCGGCGCAGACGCCTGTGGAGGAATCACTGCTGCAGTTCGATTCGGTCAGCAGGGAAGCGCAGCAGCGCGCACTGGCCAATCAGCAGGAACAGCTGTTGCAGGATGAGCGAGCGCAGCAGGACATCCAGGTGCGCGCGGCAAGCATGGGATGAAGGTCAGGTTCGGGTGCCGGCGGGGCCACGAGTTGGCCCGTGCCTGTGATCTCGCCCCCAAGATGGCAACAAGGGAGGGAGGCTGCCCAGGAGCGGTCTCCGCACCGTCGATGCAGGCCATCGGCTAGCTGGATTTCTCAGACGATGCATCCGCCCGGACGGCGCGGCGTCTGTCTTCGTCGAAGAGCAGACACTCCGCATATGTCTCGTTGAGCCGTAGCACCTTCTTCTGCAGATCCGGGACGCCGGTAAGGATGGCGAGGTGCTGCCCCGCCATCATCGAAAGGTTGTTGCTCATCCGGATGACGTTGATCGCCAAAGGCATGGGGAAGCCATCGCGACCCCGGTTCATTGCGTGTACCCCTGCGTGTACGAATGAGTTCAGCGGAGTCCAGGCGTGTAGCTTCAGCTCGATAAGGTGCCGGAGCAGATTGCCAAGCTCCGATACTTCCGCAAATGCCTCCAGCATCTTCGACAGCATCGGCAGCGCCTTTTCGCTCATTCCAGCTTCCGGTGGCAGGGACAGCAGTTCAACCTGCTCGTCGGCTGCGCAGTGCAGGATCCAGACGGACCGCGTGAAGGCCTCGTACTGGCAGCGCATCAATGCCATCGCAGAGGACGCCATGCCAGCTTGCAGCAGCGTGCGAAGGGCGTCTGCATGTTCAAGGCTCAGCAATGCTGCGTCCAGTGACGCCAACAATCTGGGCGAGTCATCCGCCAGCGGATAATCCACCGTGGAGAGGATCGCCTGGCGAAGCAGCGCGGATCGGTTGAGCAGGTCTTCCATGACGATGACTCCTGGTATCGGCGGGTGGAGCATATCCAGCGGAGGGAGCTGTCCGCCAGAGCGCATGCGGGACTGGTCCCATGCTTTGAGACAGAGCCGGACCATCCTGCCCTCACCACTGGAGGATACCCATGACCAAGATCGACCCCACATGGCTGGAAGCATTCGACAAGGAGCTCCTCCAGCTGTTCGCCATCGACCATAGCGATGCCGGCATGGATGAGTACCTGCTGGGCTGCTACGCAGACCTTCCACCAGGCGAGGCGGCGCTGGCGTTCGGCAGCGACTACGACCTGGAGCGCGACGATGCACTGTGGCCACGGCCGGTCGTGGCGCTGCAAAGTTAAGCTGTGTCGCAATCGGCACACTGCGCGTATCAGCCCGATGGGCCATGTGTCGCTTTTGGGGTCCCGAACGGCTGAAAACCGTGCTTTTTGATGCGCATTCGGCAGGTAACTTAACACCATCCGAAACCACTGCACCGCAAGGGTTCTGCCACGCGCGCGCCATGCAACAATGCCGTAAGCGTCAGCATTTGCGGCCTTTGCGGCCTACGAATTCTTGGCATCTCGCAGTCATGCGAGTACACCTTGGCATGCCACCTCACACAGGGTGGCGCGGGCGTCGAAAACCCGGTCATTAGCCAATGTGTTTGCGCTTGTCAGCCGGCGCCACCTCTGCGTGGCGCCGGCTGGCAATCCGTTCGCGGTCCATGGCGGGCGGTGCGTGGGGGTCTTCGGACCCGCCGGATTGGCTATTGACCGGTTTTCGAGCCACGCACCGTCCGCCACTTTTATCAGTGGCGCTGCTATCTGTCCTGTACGGAGCATTGCCATGAACACATCGGACTTCCGTTCCCTGCACGCGCAGTACGATCCGGACAACGCCGAGACCGAGCGCGAATCCTCCCCCGATCCAAACTCCTTCGTCGCCACGCTGCACCGCATCGGAACCGGTGCGGCTGCGGACGGCCAGCCTTGGCCGGAGCGGCATCAATTGCCTGGACGGTGTCTACAGCTGGCGGATGCGGATTGCGCGCTGGCGGGGCTGCGCGTGGTGGCGGAGCTAATGCTGGCTGCGGAGCGGACTCGGCAGAACGGTGCGCCCGAGGAGTACCTGGGGGATCGGGTGATGGAAGGATTGAAGATGGCGTGCGTGGCGTTGACTGCGCAGGTGACTGAGCGGTTGCACGTGCGGGAGTAGCCCAGTTGGACCTGGCCGTCTGCCGCATGGCTGCTGGCCACCCGCACGCTATCTGCTGACCGTTCGCCTTCTAGTCCATCCCCTGTTAGCAGAGCGTCGAATGAAGCTTCTGATCTATGGCGCGGCGCTGCTGGCGGCGCTGTCTGCGGCGATCGCCAGCCGGCATGTACCCAAGGCCGACTTGGAACTGCGGACGTTTCGGAAGGTGTCCGACGCTGAATTTGCTGTCATGCGCGAGGACGCCGTTCGACTTGTGCGCGAGGGCGTGGTGCATGACGCGCGGTACGCGGGAGAGAGGTACTTCGAGGTCAGCTGTCACGGTGCACCCGTGATGCTGGTGGACAACTCTTTGGAACAGCTCGTGATTGTGCTGTATGCGAATAAGGAGATTGATGTTCCGTGCGTTATGCCGCTGCTGTTGCATTGGAATAGCCGGATTGTGCCAAAGTAGTTGTTCAGTACAGCTAATTCTTACGAATCAGATCGGATCCTCACTAGCCCCATCGAGGGCATGCGGCATTCTTGTGTCGCAGCATGTCACCACTTCGTCTGTTGAGAGCTACTAAAGCTAGCTTTCCCTCCCGTTCCACCGACTATTCGAGCTTTGGAATGGAAATGGCCATCGGTAAAAAGCCAACTTTACGAGCTTCGCAAGGCACCCCCGATTCGGAGATGCCTGCTCCCGGCAATTATTTCCTACTTACGCAGCAGTACGGCCCGATGGTAATTCAGGTAAGAGACCTGCGTCGCCGAGAACGGAACGCTGGGAACCTTCTGCACCACATCCCACCTCAAGCGCACTGCCTCGGGCAACTGCTTGCTCAGAATTAGCCGGCCGTCATCTTCAAACGAGATGTATCCACGGTCGAATAGCCTATCGATATGAGGCGCCAACATCAGCCCATTGCTTCCATCAAGACGCTCAGAGTTCGTGCTCTTCGCCCAGGGCTTAATGTGGCTAGCGATAAGAAACTTGCGTTCACTCGTGCCGGTAACGCGGCAGATCTTTTCGATGTCGCTCACGTTCTTACGGTAGATCCCCTGTCCCACTCTGGCGCTGATCAGCTGAGCCTTCACTGTCTCGCCAATATTCTTGTCTTCCTTGATCTCCTTGACTCGCACCTCCTCTTGCCAAGCGCTCAGGTCATCAATGTCAATGTTGAGCAGCGACAGCAGCTCAGTAGCCATTTCCGGGGGCACCGGGAACAGGTAGGCCTGGTTAGCCTTGCCATCCGGCTTCAGCGGCGAGTACTTCATCGGAAGACGCGGCCGAATCTTCGCCATGTGCTCGCTCACCTTTAACGGTGCTTCCACCAAGTGATAGTCAACCGGAACAGCCCAGCCGTCCCTGCGCCATTCGTTGTCCGTCTTCTTGAAGTCATCGGGGCGATCTCTCGCATAGTGCGCGCCATTGACGATCGCGACAGCCTTGATTCGAGTGTTGGCAAATGCAAAGACCACATCACCCGGACGCACCTGAGTCATGTGCTCATAGAAGGGATTCGTCTTCCCTTCTACATTCGTCTTCGGCGACCACAAGTAGCCTGCCTTAACAGCCCGACCAAACGTCTGCTTCTGGTTTACCCACCAGTACGCCATCCCTGCCTCCCCCGTCCCATCAAATTGATGCGGCCTATTGGCCTCCGAGAGGAGATAGTACCCGTCAATGTCGTAATCGACACACTTTTGCAAGCAAAAAGAAGGAGGCGGGCGGCGCCTACATCTTTACCAATTCGGCGCAGATTCCATCATCTCTGACTCTTCGCCACAGTCTCCGCCGTATTCTCTGCCTTCATGTCCTTTCTGTATTTTTGACATTCACCGAAAACAGGCTGCTCTTTACTGCGCAGCAGCGAGCTGCTCAGCGAACTCGGCATGATATGTTCCACGATCTTCTGGCAACCCTCATCAGTATGTGCCGTAACAAAAGCCGTCTCGGGAGGGCGAGCTTAGTGGACCGACGAGTATTCGAACGCCGGCGATTCACTTCCCGGCGCTGCAATCCAGTGCCCTGATGGTCATAGCACTTAATGTCGATGCGGCAGCCCTAGCCTAATAGCCAAGCGCACACACGATTGATTGCCGTCCAGATCCGCAGCGTTGTTGATAGCGTACTTTTCGGCGATTTAGCGTTGCGCGACGACATTCTTTGAATAGGCAGCCAGCACTACCCCGAGTGACCTGCAACGCACGGGTTTGCGCGGCCTACTGGGCATACCCAACGCTAAGTATTCCGCCTTGGTTTTGCGGAACCCACCGAGGATCTACGCAGTTTCTTCGATCGAGTACCAATCACGTACAACGCACAGCAAACATGCTGATGAATTCTATGGTCTATCAAGTACCATCGGGGACGCTTTTCGCGCTGGATGCTACTCACTTCTCTTCAGCCAGTATCGTGCCGCCGGTCCCTGGGCACGGGCCCGAGTAGCTAGGACTAAGCAGCTAGCGATGTGAGAGCTATCCACTCCGAGTCAAAGACTTCATCCCTTTCGATGCCACCAGATTGAGCGAACAGCTGAATATTTTTCATGGCAGTTCTGAAGAGAACGCCCACCATGTCTTGGCAGTCAATCGGTGAAGCAAACTTTCTCGATATACTGATATGGTGCGCCAGAAGAGCCACACCTTCGTCATGAGCCCTAAACTCTGAAACACTATCTTCAAATACTTCGGAGGCATCCTCAACTCTATCTTGACGCAAGCGCAAGTGAATCAAGGCGGATGCAAATTGAGTCCGTATCCTTACCCACGGGCATTCATCCTTCCCATTTGACAACAGAACTTCTGCTGAAACAAAATCACCTTGCCTCACATGAATCATTCCCAACAGTAGCTTAGAAACCCAGTCCCCGGCAGTTGTAGCATGAGTTGACAGATACGAAGCTGCTTCTTCGTATCTACCAAGTGCTGCAAAAGTAGAAGCATAGCCAAATCTCGCAACCCTCAAGAACCCTGCAGCACTTTCGTGCTGCTGATAAGAGGCGAGCGCCTCTTCGAAACGTCCAGACCTACGAAGGATATCCGCGCTAGCGATCTTGGAATTTATATCACTAGGAAACTGTGCACGGAGGAGTGCAGCCTTCTTCTCCGCACCTTTATAGTCTCCACTATCCCTTAATGCACGAACTGTGGCCAGCCCGAGCATTAATCGACCTTCAGCAGAAACTTTTTTGATATCCAGCACCGCGAGAGCATCGGAATACCGCCTCATACGACGCAGAATATCCGCCTTCGCACACACTGGAATCATGTCATCAGGAGCAAGAGCTATAGCGGAATCAATATCAATCAGAGCCCTTTCTGTTTTACCTAGATCATCAAGTACCAGCGCCCTCCCCCCATAAGAGTGCGAAGTAACATATGGCGATGCCACCAAGTAGTTATACTCCGCAAGCGCACCTTCAAGATTTCCAAAATACGCCAGGAGAGATGCCCTAGCATTTCTAGCAACCTCGTCTGTCGGATAAGATTCTATGCAACGTTCCAAAGTACTCAGAGCAACTTGTTGTTGACCTACAGCCTTGAGAGCTTCACCACGCCCAAGCAATGCAGATCGCTCATCGCCCGCAATTTCAGCCATTTCGAACGATGAAAGAGCCTCACGATAATTTCCCGCAGCAAGATATGCATTTCCCAGCTGAATATGCGCCCAGGCATCATCCGGAACAAGCTCGACGGCACGCTTAGTCAATGAGAAGTATCGATCGATATCCCCAATTCCGCGACAGAATATGGCGATATTGCATAGCGACTTAGCGACAAGATTGGACGCATCGCTGGAGGACTGATCGCCCACCAAATAGTTAACCAGGGCATCTGCCCTCTTGTACTTCGCAGCTACATACTCACTCTTGATCGCTCGAATTCTTTTCTCCACCTTATTAAAGGCTTCGAAAGCCGAATCTACCCGTCTATTTCCTACTCCGCCCAGGATGCCATTCGACAGTGATTTCGCACCATCCAAGAGCTGAAGATCCTGCGGAATAGTCCTCGTCTTGTACCTTGAAGCCCACAGAGATACAACGTCCCTTGCAAGAGACTTATTAGAAGAAATAACAGGGTCAATCAGAATTTTGAGAATTGAATCATTACCTTTAGATGCCAAAGTCACAAAGTCTCGAAATATTCCAATCTTTGCGAGCCTATATCGGACCCTAGCGATGTCCTGCGGATCGTGATCCAACGCCTTCACGAAGCTACTCCACGACTTGGCACACTCCGCAATCAATCCCTGGCGCCGAGCAATATCATCTAAAATGTCAGATAGATTACTTAACGAATGCTCGTTTAGAAATAGCAAAACTTCGCTAGCAGCAAAGTCCAGCGGAAGCTCAGCCGCACACAACTGCTGTATCACACCCAGCCGACAACCTTCAATTTCGAGCAATGCATTTGCATCTGTAGCCGCGCGGATTCTGTTTTTTTCGCTGAAATTCTCATCGAACGCAATTAGTGAAAGCGTTAATGCTCGATCAATAGACCATTCCAGCTCAAGGCGAGCTCGCACTTCATTTGAGTCATTGGTCGCAATGTGTTCCACATCTATTGCGTGGCCAAGGTATGCAGCGAGCTGAGCCTTAGGGACGATAACTTCATCGTCTCTATCAATCTCAATTCCAAAAAACTTTCCGACCTTCAAGAAAACGGCGCGACCAGCTTGGCCTGAGACGTATGCTGTCATTTCGCATCCCTCATAGGAATGCCTTGATCCTTGAGACTGTCGGAAATTACTTGTTGAAGCGTAGAATCTGCAGGACGCGTCGCCGCATAGAACGACACTCCCTTAATCGAGTGAATATTAAGTGCGCCATAGATATGCACCTCAATGCAGTCAGAGGTGGTGTCCGTCGGTGTAGGCAGAAGTATCTCCCGAAACTCTGGCGGGCGCTCCTGCGCCAAAGAATCTATCGCCTTGGCGGCGGCAAGCTTGGCCCTATTGCTCCAATCGGCACGATGCCCTACCGGGATGGGCTTGGCGAGATTCAGATTCTGAGAGAACTTAAATAGCGGAAATTCGAATACGGATGCACGAGACTCAATTGCTTGGTCCTTCAGGCTCACGGCACAAGTTCCGTACGCGGCGTGCCCAAATCCATCAAGACTTAACGCACCGAATCTAATTGAGCTTGAGTAGCCAGGGAAATAGGCTTCTTCAAATGAAGACCGAACAGCGTCAAATTCATTATCTTGCGCCACCCTCATCTCCCCTTCGACTTGCTTCATGAATGTCGAAAGAAGAGCACCTTCGAGAACTACTTGCAACAATCGACTTGGAAACATACAAACAACAGCTTGAGATTCTCTTACTGCCGCTTCATACGCATCGAATATTGAATCAAAATTGCCGTTGACCGCGCTCTCCCTAGCCTTAGCATGCCTAAGACCAAGAGCGACTACCTCGGAAGTATCACGGGACTTTCTAACATTTGGAACGCCCACGTCGTTGCCACACGCTGGGCAATGTCTATCCCTTGGCGGAACTGGAGAGCGGCACCCCATGTGCCCGCAAATCTGTGCATTCTTTTCCTTGCTTTCCATAGCCCCCCCCCCCGAGACAACCAACTCAAGAGTATCAGGTTGAGCACCTGATCACCTCCGTTCCTTCACTTACAAGACGGGGCGCACTAAGCGCCCCGCCCATAAGCCCTCAAACCCCAACAGGATTAGCCTTGTCCGGATCAATCTTGTACTGCTTGATCGCCCGGGCCACATCCTTCGCGGTCATCTTCCCTTCCTTCGCCAGCGCCGCAATCGCGGCATGCGCGATGTAGTAGCGGTCAACCTCGAAGAACCGGCGCAGGTTCGCACGCGTATCCGAACGACCAAACCCATCCGTACCCAGCACGGTATACGACATCGGCACGAACGCACGAATCTGGTCCGCATACGCACGCACGTAGTCGGTGGCGGCAATCGCCGGGCCCTGGCGGCCTTCCAGCAGCTCGGTCACGTAGGCCTTGCGCTGCTCACCTTCCGGATGCAGGCGGTTGGCACGCTCCACGTCGAAACCATCGCGACGCAGTTCGTTGAAGCTCGGGCAGCTCCAGATGTCGGCGGTCACGCCGAAGTCCTTGTCCAGCAGCTCGGCCGCGGCAATGGCTTCGCGCAGGATGGTGCCCGAACCCAGCAGCTGCACGCGCAGCTCGCCCTTCTTCGGCTTGCCGGCGTCGGTCAGCAGGTACATGCCCTTGACGATGCCCTCGGCCGCGCCTTCCGGCATTTCCGGGTGGGTGTAGTTCTCGTTCATCAGGGTGACGTAGTAGTACTCGTCCACCTGGTCTTCCATCATGCGCTTGGTGCCGTGCTGCAGGATCACCGTCACTTCAAAGCCGAAGGTCGGGTCGTAGCTGCGCACGTTCGGGATGCCACCGGCCACCAGATGGCTGAAGCCATCCTCGTGCTGCAGGCCTTCACCGTTCAGCGTGGTGCGGCCGGCGGTGCCCCCCAGCAGGAAGCCGCGGGTACGCATGTCCGCTGCCTGCCAGGCGATGTCGCCCACGCGCTGGAAGCCGAACATCGAGTAGTAGATGTAGAACGGCAGCATCGGCACGTTGCTGACCGAGTAGCTGGTACCGGCGGCCATCCACGAGCTGATTGCACCCGGCTCGCTGATGCCCTGCTGCAGCACCTGGCCGCTCTGGTCTTCGCGGTAGAACATCAGCTGGTCGGCGTCGACCGGCTTGTACTTCTGGCCGAACGGCGCGTAGATGCCGATCTGGCGGAACAGGCCTTCCATGCCGAAGGTACGGGCTTCGTCGGCCACGATCGGCACGATGTGCGGGCCCAGTTCCTTGTCGCGCAGGGTGATGTTCAGGCTCTGCACGAAGGCCATGGTGGTGGAGTAGCTGCGCTCGCCGCTGCTCTTCAGCAGGCGCTCGTACGCTTCCAGCTTCGGCGCGACGAAGGTCTTGTCGGCCTTGCGGCGGCGCTGCGGCAGGTAACCGCCCAGCGCGGCACGGCGTTCCTGCAGGTACTGCACTTCCGGCGAATCCGGGCCCGGGTGGTAGAACGGCACCTGGCCGTCGGCCAGCTGCGCGTCGGTCACCGGAATGTTGAAGCGGTCGCGGAAGTGGCGCACCGCTTCGTCGTCCAGCTTCTTGGTCTGGTGGGTCGGGTTCAGTGCCTCACCGGCGCTGCCCATGCCGTAACCCTTCACGGTCTTGGCCAGAATGACGGTCGGCATGCCCTTGGTGTTCACGGCCTGGTGGTAGGCGGCATACACCTTGTGCGGGTCGTGGCCACCACGGTTCAGGCGCCAGATGTCGTCGTCGCTCAGGCCGGCAACCATCGCAGCGGTTTCCGGGTACTTGCCGAAGAAATGCTCGCGGGTATACGCGCCGCCGAAGGCCTTGCAGTTCTGGTATTCGCCGTCGACGGTTTCCATCATCAGCTTCTTCAGGACGCCGTTGGTGTCCTTGGCCAGCAGGGCATCCCAGTAACCGCCCCACAGCAGCTTGATCACGTTCCAGCCGCCGCCACGGAACACGCCTTCCAGTTCCTGGATGATCTTGCCGTTGCCGCGCACCGGGCCGTCCAGGCGCTGCAGGTTGCAGTTCACCACGAAGATCAGGTTGTCCAGGCCTTCACGGCCGGCCAGGGCGATGGCACCCAGGGTTTCCGGCTCGTCGCTCTCGCCGTCGCCGATGAAGCACCACACCTTGCGGTCAGACTTCTCGATCAGGCCACGGTTTTCCAGGTAGCGCATGAACTGCGCCTGGTAGATGGCGGCCAGCGGGCCCAGGCCCATCGACACGGTCGGGGTCTGCCAGTAGTCCGGCATCAGCCACGGGTGCGGGTACGAGGACAGGCCACCGCCGTCCACTTCCATGCGGAACTTGTCCAGCTGCTCTTCGCTGATGCGGCCTTCCAGGAAGGAACGCGCGTAGATGCCCGGGGCGCTGTGGCCCTGGATGAACAGCAGGTCGCCCGGGTGGTTTTCGCTCGGGGCGCGCCAGAAGTGGTTGAAGCCCACGTCGTACAGGGTGGCGCCGGAGGCGAACGAGGCGATGTGGCCGCCCAGGTCACCCGGCTTGCGGTTGGCGCGGACCACGGTGGCCATCGCGTTCCAGCGGATGATCGAACGGATGCGCCATTCCAGCTCGGCGTTGCCCGGGCTCTTGGCCTCGAACTGCGGTTCGATGGTGTTGACGTATTCGGTGGTGGGAGAGAACGGCAGGTAGGCGCCCGAACGACGGGTCAGTTCCACCATGCCTTCCAGCAGCTGATGCGCGCGCTCGGAGCCCTCGACATCAATAACGGCCTTCAACGACTCGATCCACTCCTGGGTTTCCACAGGATTCGGGTCGTTGTTCAGCACCTCGTTCAACCAGTTCATTAGCGCTCCCATGACCGCACGCACGCGCGCGACTGTTGTATAGATTTCTAGACCGCAAAGTGTAGCGCACCAAGGGCTTTCGTCACTTGGCTACGCAGGCGTATGGATGCAACCGGCCAGTGTCCGCAAGGCATGTCCCGCCCTGTCCAGCAGCAGGACAGGCCCCTGTTTCCGGCCGCTACGGCCTCTTGCGGCCGGTGCCCCGCTGTCGCATCAGGCCCGCTGCGTCCATGCGCAGGACGCAGTGTTACTGCTGCCGATGACGCTTCTGGGGCAGGTTTGGTGTCGGGGTCGGCCGCTTCCGGCGCCGGGCACTGAACCAGCGGCAACATGCCGCATCCGGCACTGGAAGTGCGCCGCTGGCGGCCGCAGGGTAGAGACCGAGTGCTGGCCCCAAGGCCCCGCTCCCTTCCACAGTTGCTGCCGGGGCGCCCTGCGAAGGGCGCCCCGTTTCTACGCGCGCCGCCCGCCGTGGCCCAAAACAGACCCGCTTGTGGCCGGATCGAGTGTTGTCGCGTTCGACATATCGATATATCGTTTGCACACTCGTTTACCGATATATCGAAATGAGCCGTTCCCCTTCTCCCCGAGCCCGTTCCACCGATCCGGCGGTGCCCCGCCGCAACGGCCAGCCACGCGTGCTGAGCCGCGGTGACCTGCGCCTGCTGGTGCTGGCCCTGATCGGCGAGCAGCCGCGCCATGGCTACGAGCTGATGCAGCTGATCAGCAACCAGTTCATGCAGGCCTATACGCCCAGCGCCGGCACCATGTACCCGCTGCTGGCCAGCTTCGAGCAGGCCGGCTGGATCGAGGCCGAGGAAGTGGACGGCAAGCGGATCTTCCGCATCACCGCTGCTGGCGAGTTCGAGCTGAAGGTGCAGCGCACCCAGGTACGCCTGGCGCAGCGGCGTGCCTTCGACCGTGCCCGCGAGATCACCAAGGCTTCGCTGCCGCCGCCGCTGGCCTGCGCCCTGCGCGAGTTCAAGCGGGCGCTGGTGCATCACCACGGCCGCTGGGCCGAGGGCGAGGCGGACCAAGTGGCGGCGCTGCTGACGCGGGCCTCGGCCCTGCTCAACGGTACGGCCGGTAGCGAGGCATCACCGATTTCAACGACCCAGCCAGACTGAATCCAGCCAGGTCTCCCCCATGCCGCGCGCCCCCGCGCGACACCTTTACAGGTAACCCCCATGACCGAACACAACAACACGCGCCTGCGCCTGGATGTGCGCTTCCGTGAACTGACCGTGCTGCGCACCGAAGAGGTCACCCCGCACATGCGCCGCATCGTGCTGGGTGGCGACGACCTGGCCGGCTTCGATTCGCCCGGCGCCGACGACCACATCAAGCTGTTCTTCCCCAACGCTGCGGGCGAGATGGTGCTGCCGGTGCTGACCGCCGAAGGCCGCAGCTACCCGGACGGCAAGGTGCCTTCGCCCTCGCGCGACTACACCCCGCGCTGGTGGGACCATGAAGCCGGCGAGCTGGCCATCGACTTCGTGCTGCACGACCAGGGCGTGGCCGGGCCGTGGGCCGAGCGCGCACAGCCCGGCGACACGCTGGTGATCGGTGGTCCGCGCGGCTCGTTCGTGGTGGCCGACAGCTACGACGCCTACGTGCTGATCGGCGATGAAACCGCGCTGCCGGCCATCGCCCGCTGGCTGGACGTGCTGCCGGACGGTGCCGAGGTGCAGGCCTTCATTGAAGTGCGCGACGAAGCCGAGCGCCAGGACCTGCCGCAGTACGAGAACGTGCGCATCTACTGGCTGGAGCGCAACGGCTTCCCGGCGGCCAGCAGCACGCTGCTGGAAGACATGCTGACCGACTTCGAGGCCCCGGACGGCGATGTCTTCTACTGGATCGCCACCGAATCGCGCCGCGCGCGGATGATGCGCAAGTTCATCGAAGGCCACCTGGGCGTGCCGCGCGACTGGATTCGTTCCACCGGCTACTGGAAGGCGCACCCGGACGAAACCGACGGCGATTGACCGGGCGGCCGGTGGGTGCGGGCCCTGCTTGGTGGGTGCGGACCGTTGGCCCGCACGCCCTTGACCATGTAGAGCCGAGCCCACGCTCGGCTGCTTTTCGCTCCACCCTCGCGTTACGCGCGATGAGCCGAGCATGGGCGCGGCTCTACAGGGGTCATCGGCGGCCATGCACATTCCCTGGTGGGTGCGGACCGTTGGTCCGCACGCCTTTGACTGTGTAGAGCCGAGCCCATGCTCGGCTGCTCTTCGTTCCGCGATCGGCAAACCCTCGCGCTGCGCGCGATGAGCCGAGCGTGGGCTCGGCTCTACAGGTATTCCGCCGCCCGGTTCAACGCATCAGCCGGCAAGCAATGCGACAATCGCGCTCCTTTCCTGCAGCAACGAGGCCCACATGGCCAAACTGACCCTGGCCAGCGTGGATGCGCTGCGTACCCGCTTCGCTGATGACGCTGCCTGCGACGCGGCCCTGGCCGGCTTCGCCGACACCACTGCATTGCGCACGCCGCTGCGTGAGCTGGTGGAGGCACAGCACCGCTACCTGCAGGCCGAATTCGAAGTGGCGCAGGTGGCCGATGTGCTGCGCCGCGACCAGAAATACGCGCCGGTGGGCCGGCCTTCGGTGCATATCGTGCAGCTACGCAAGCAGCAGGCTGCGACCAAGCAGGCGGCGTTGATCGCCCGCCAGGTGATGGCGCAGGCCGCGCAGACGTTCGTGCGGGTGAGCGGGCTGGCGGTGAAGGCCAAGCAGAGCCCGAGCGAAGCGTGCGTGGCATGGTTGGGCGCGTTGCGCTGAGCGCGCCGCGCACGATGTGATGGAACCGGCCAGCGCGTGATGGAACCGGCCAGCGGTAGAGTCGACTGTTAGTCGACTCGCGCGCGCAGCGCGGGGTTTTGGCATCCTGCGAAGAGCAGTCGACTAACAGTCGACTCTACCAAAGCGGCTTTCCGCGCAGTGCAGGTTTTCCGTGCAGTGCGGAGTTTCCGGGCGTCATCGACGCGGATCGCATTCGCAAAAAGAAGGCCCGCTTTTCAGCGGGCCTTCTGCCTTCTCACGACGAGTGAGTGGGGTGCATCAGGCCGCCGGCTTTTCGCCGGTGGCTTCGGTAGTGATGCGGATCTTCACTTCATCGCTGACGTTCGGGGCATACGCGCCGACGCCGAAATCGCTGCGCTTCAGGGTGGTGGTGGCATCGAAGCCGGCCGCCGGAACCTTGGCCATCGGGTGCTCGCCGCCGCCGTTGACGGTGACGTCCAGGGTGACCGGCTTGGTGATGCCCTTGATGGTCAGGTCGCCGGTGACGGTCAGCTTGTTGGTGCCGGCCGCTTCCACCTTGGTGCTCTTGAAGGTGGCATCGGCGAACTTGGCGGCGTCGAAGAAGTCGGCGCTCTTCAGGTGCTCGTCGAACTTGGCGGTGAAGCTGTTCAGGCCGCTCAGCGGCAGCTTCACTTCCACGGTGGACTTGGTCACGTCTTCGGCGTTGTACACCAGGGTGCCTTCAACGTTGCCGAAGTGCGCGCTGGGGTTGGAGAAGCCGAAGTGGCTCCACTGGGCCAGCACGTCGGTGTGGCTCGGGTCCAGCTTGTAGGTGCCCGAGGCGATCTTGATCGCTTCGGCGGCCGGCGCGGCAGCAGCGGCATCGGCGGCCGGGGTGGCGGCCTGCTCGGTGGTGGCCGGGGCGGCGGCATCGGCAGCCGGGGCAGCGGTGTCGGCCGGCTTGGAGCAGGCGGCGATGGCCAGGGTCAGGGCCAGCGGCAGCAGCAGTTTACGGGTGGCGCTCATCTGAGGAACTCTCCGGATCGTAGGGTGGGTACACGGTGCAGCAATGGCCCGCCGCGGAACAGCGGGCCCGAAACCGATACAGCGACTTACGCGATGCGCGCCGCTTCGTCGAACGACAGGCGCGGCAGGCGCGGGAACAGGCCCGCCGGATCACCGTAACCCAGGTTGACCAGGAAATTCGACTTGATGGAGGTGCCGGCGAAGAAGGCTTCGTCGACCTTGGCCGGGTCGAAGCCGGACATCGGGCCGGCATCCAGGCCCAGCGCGCGCGCAGCCAGGATCAGGTAGGCGCCCTGCAGGCTGCCGTTGCGGATGGCGGCTTCGTGGCGGCCTTCCTGCGGGCCATCGAACCAGGCCTTGGCATCGGTGTGCGGGAACAGGTACGGCAGCTTCTCGTGGAAGTCCAGGTCGAAACCGATGATGACGGTGACCGGCGCAGCCATGGTCTTGGCCAGGTTGCCTTCGGACAGCGCCGGGGCCAGCTTGTCCTTGGCCTCCTTCGAGGTGACGAAGACGAAGCGCGCCGGCGTGGTGTTGGCCGCGGTGGGGCCCCACTTCACCAGGTCGTACAGTTCCTTCAGCAGGCTCTCGGGGACCGGCTTGTCGAGGAAGGCGTTCTGGGTGCGGGCCGTACGGAACAGCTGATCAAGGGCGGCGGCGTCGAGCGCGTGGGACATCGGTGGATCTCCAGGGCGGCGAAAGGAAGTCAGTGCCCGCGGGCGGCGCGGGGCGAAACGACGAGCCGCAGTGTAGAGTGTCGCGACTGTTGCAACACCCAGCAGGGCTGAAACGAATTAATGCCAATGGTGAAACGATCGAGCGCGCCATGGACGGTCACCGACGGCCGTGCGGGCAATGTCCGCCAGGCGGTCGCGCTGGCCTCGGCACTGCGCCAGGGCACCCACCGACCGCTGCTCCTGCAACCGCGCGCACCCTGGCGCTGGCTGTCGCCGCGGCGCCTGCCCGGCGATGTGAATGGCTATGGCGAGGCCTTCGCGACACTGGCTGCCGAGGCCCCGGCGCTGGCGATCGGCTGTGGCCGCCAGGCCGCCGGTGCCCTGCGCGTGCTGCGCGCACGCGGCAGCCAGGTGGTGCAGATCCTCGACCCGCGCATCAGCGCCCGCCATTGGGACGTGGTGGTGGTGCCCGAACACGATGCCCTGCGTGGCAGCAACGTGCTCACCCTGCTCGGCAGCCTCAACCCGGTGGACGACGACTGGCTGGCCTGGGGCCGCGCCGCGTTCGCCGGCTTCAGCACCCTGCCCGGCCCGCGCACCGCACTGCTGGTCGGTGGGCCGACGCCGCTGGCACCGTGGGACGAGACCGCGATGGTCGGCGTATTCCAGGCGCTGGCCGAGCAGATCCGCAATGAAGGCGGCAGCCTGCTGGCAACCACCTCGCGACGCACGCCGCCGGCCCTGGCCGAGATCCTGCGCGCGAAGTTCGCCAACCTACCGCACGTGATCTGGGGCGATGGTGGCGACGGTACCAATCCCTATGGCGGCCTGCTCGGCTGGGCCAACCGCGTGGTGGTCTCGCCCGATTCGGTGAACCTGCTCTCTGAAGCCTGCGCCACGCGCATGCCGGTGATGGTGGCGCTGGCCGAGACCGCGCAGGGCCGGCTGGCCCGCTTCCAGCAGCAGCTGCGCGAGCGCGGGCGGTTGCAGGCGCACTGGCTGGACTGGCAGTACGACCGCATCGAGCCGCTGCGCGAGACCGCTCGGGTAGCGGCAGAAGTGAAGCAGCGCCTGGCATTGGGGTAGTGCCGGCCGCTGGCCGGCAACGCTGTGCGCATTACCGAACACCGCCGATGCCGGCCAGTGGCCGGCATCTACCGGGATGCACAGCGATTTCTGAACATTTCAATCTGCCCATACCGTTAGAGTCCGGTGCCCCCCACCGGACCGAATGCCTTCATGCGTACCCTGCTCCTGCTGCCCTTGGCCCTGCTCGCCGCGTGTTCGACCGCGCCCACCGAGCTGGACCCGATTTCCTACCAGTGCCAGCAGCAGCTGGACGCGTATCGCGAACAACCGGCCTTGCGCGATCCGAAGACTGGCGAGCGCCCGCCGCTGCCGATCGCGCCGATCAGCGATGCCTGCGACAGGGAACTCCAGCGCAAGGGCGTGGATCGCCCGCTGCGCTGAGCAGCGTATGATCGGCGCGCGGGCCTGCCCGCCGCTGAAGGTACCGACATGGATCGTTTTGCCCGCCTGCCCCGTGCCGCGCTGCTGATCGCCAGCCTGCTGGCGACCGCACCGGCCTGGGCCGACAGCACCGCCTGCCGCGAGCGCTACCCGAGCGTGGCCTCGCAGGCGGCGATGCTGGACGTGGCCTGGACCACCGCCGAACGCCTGGACGCGCTGCCCGATGTGGACGTGGTGGTGGCCGCGCGCGGTGGCCAGGACCTGAGCCGCTACGGCCTGCGCCACAGCCACCTGGCCTTCCTGCTGCGCGAGGACGACGGCCGCTGGCGCGCGATGCACCTGCTCAACCGCTGCAAGACCGACAGCTCGCAGCTGTACCACGAGGGCCTCGGCAACTTCGTCGGCGAGAGCGGCGGCCATACCGACCTGCGCATCGGCGTGCCGTCGGCCCCCTTGCGTGCAGCGCTGCGCGCGATGCTGGTGCCGCCCTCGATCCAGCCCAAGGCGCTGCACGAAACCAGGTACAACGTGGTCGCCTACCCGTTCGCCACCGACTACCAGAACTCCAACCAGTGGGTGCTGGAGGTGCTGGCGGCGGCGATGGCGCAGGCCGAAGGCGCGCCGGCCATCGTCAAGCGCGAACAGGCACAGCAGTGGCTGCGCCAGCAGAAGTACCAGCCCAGCGTGCTGCATATCGGCCTCGGCAAGCGCGTGGGTGCGCGCCTGTTCGTAGCCAACGCCACCACTACCGACCATCCAGCCGGCGAACGCATCTCCGGCAACTATTCGGTGGTGACGGTGGAATCGGTGTTCGACTTCCTGCACCAGCGCAGCCAGCTGCAGCAGGAACTGGTGATCCCCCATGTGCCGGTGGCCGGTGCCACTGCCGCCACGCCCTGAATCCCGCAAGGAGAACGACATGCGTCCGCTGCTTACCTCTGTGTTGTCGATGGTGATCGTCACCGGCCTGGCCTGGTCCACGGCCGCCCACGCCGAACGCCGCATCGTGATCATCCACGACCCGGGCCCGCAGGGACCAAGCCTGGAAATGTCCACGCAGATGGTGGCCTCGGCCCGCGCTGCAGCGGCCAAGGAAGCGCAGGATGCCGCCGACGCCGGCCAGCCGCTGGCCCGCCCGCAGCAGATCAAGCTGCCGCAGATGGAGGTGAGTGCCATCTCCACTACCGTGGATGGCCGCCGCGAAGTGCTGCTGCGTGATGCCAACGATCCGCAGAACACCGCATCGATGCAGTATCCGCGCGGCGTCGGCGACCCGGCCGTGCAGTTCACCGTGGGCCAGACCGTGAATTTCGAGCCAACCGGCAACGACCAGGGCTGGCAGCTGAAGGACAACCAGGGCCGCCCGCTGGAGTACCTGCCCGAGGCCACCGGCCCACGCGATATCTTCGATACCCGGCGCTGAGCCGCCGTCTCCCCCCCTGACCAGGAGGTCTCCATGTTCCGTTGCCTGCGCGTTCCCGCTTCTGCATTGCTGCTCTCGGCGCTGCTGGTGCCCACCGTCCATGCCGGCGCCGCGCCGCAGTTGAACAGCAGCGAGGCCAGCGTGCTGATCACCTCGCTGATCGTGGTCTCGGTGCCGCTCGCTGCATCGGCGGGCCTGTCCGAACTGTCCAAGGCGCCGTTCAAGGCCAGCGAACGCAACGGCCGGGCCACGCGCACCAAGGCCGTGCCGCTGCCGCCGATGGAGGTGAAGAAGGTGGAGACCACGCCGGAGGGCGAGCGCCAGGTACAGCTGCAGGTGCCCGACAAGGCCGATCAGACCGCCACCCTGCGCTGGCCGGCGCGCGTACATGAAGACCAGACGGCGGCCTTCGTGGTCGGCCAGCGGGTGCATTTCGAGCCCACCGAGGCCGGTGCCGGCTGGACCGTGAAGAGCGCGCAGGGCCAGGCGCTGGCCTACGTGCCCACCGCCTACGCCGCCGGTGACGTGATGAGTGAAGCGCTGTAAAGCTGAACGACCGTTTTTGGTTTTGCCACGGCCCGGGCGGATAATGGGTGATCCCCTTTCTCCCCCTGGCTCGCCATGTCCGTGCGTCCTGCCCCTCTGTTTGCCCCGCTGACCCCGCGCGCCCTGGTGCTGGCGGTACTGGCGATGGGCGCGGTGGTGCTGCTGTCCAACGTGCTGGTGCAGTACCCGATCAACGATTGGCTGACCTGGGGTGCCTTCAGCTATCCGGTCGCGTTCCTGGTCAGCAACCTGATCAACCGCCGCTTCGGCCCGGGCCCGGCGCGCCGCGTGGCGTGGATCGGCTTCGCGGTGGCGGTACTGCTGTCGATCTGGGTGGCCACGCCGCGCATTGCGATTGCCTCGTGCTCGGCGTTCATCGTGGCGCAGCTGCTGGATATCACCGTGTTCGACCGCCTGCGCCGTGGCAGCTGGTGGCGCGCGCCGATGGTGGCCACCACCTGCAGTGCGACGGTGGATACCACCATTTTCTGGTCGATCGCGTTTGCCGGCTCCGCCCTGCCGTGGGTGAGCTGGGCCGCCGGCGACCTGGCCGTGAAGCTGGCCATCGGCGTGTGCCTGCTGGCCCCGTTCCGCGCACTGCTGTGGAAGATGGCGCCGCTGCGCAGCGAGCTGCGCTGAGCGCGGGAACCGTCCATGCGTGCCGACCAACGGTCGGCACCTACCAGAAGCGGGTTCCCGGCCGGTCGCATGACCCGGTAGCGGCCAACCTTGGTTGGCCCATATCAGGCGCGTGGTGGGTGCCGACCGTTGGTCGGCACGCTCGACACCGCCGCATCACCTGCCCCACGCTATGCCGATGGAAACGGACGCCACTTACAAGATCACCGTGGAACGGCATGTGCGTGAACACCTCAGCGCCGTTGCTGCCCAACACGAGGGCGTGCGCGCACGCGGGTTGGGCCTGGTACTGCGCGAGGGCCGCACCGAGATCGCCAGCCTGTCGCTGCAGCCGCTGCGCAATGCAGGTGGCTGGGTAGCAACCATGGCGGTGCAATGCCCGCAGGCGCTGGCGTTCTGCCAGCAGTGGGCCGATGGCACGCCGACGGCATTGTTCAATCCACACCTGCTGATGGCCACGACGTCATCAGGCGGCGGCATGCCGGGTTTTGCGGACCAGAGCGGCGCCATCGTGCGCGCCGGCACCCACGACGCCGACGCGTTGGCCCTGCACCTGGTCGAGCGTCTCACCGCCAGCGGCCTGGCGCGGGCGCAGGCATGGCGTACCGCTTCGCTTTCGCTGATCGACGACGTGCTGGCCCACGCCGCGTTCTATGCGTGGCCCCTGCAGACGCTGCTGTACATCGCCCACCGCAACGGCCTGCACGCCGATGACCCTCGCCTGCACGATGCCCTGCAACGCCGCGCGATCATGCGCCGTGGGCAGCGCGATCGGGCGTTGGTGGAACAGGTGTTGCCCGCCCCGTAGGGGGCTGCGCGGGAAAGCGCCTATACCGAGCTCTGGTAGGTGCCGACCGTTGGTCGGCACGCTCCTGCCGGGTTCATCGCCGCTGACAGACCGTGCCGCCCAACGGTCGGCACCTACCAAAAGCGGGTTCCCAAGAGCGGGTTCCCGGCCGGGCGCGCATCACGCGAACGGCAATCCGGCGGCCACGCACGCGGCGGTAATCACGCTGCAGGCGTCTTCAATCGCAGGCGTGGGCGGGGCCAGGCGTGGGCGGCGATCCAGCGTGCAGGCCAGGCCGACATCCAGCAGCGCAGCATGCGCGCCCTGCAGTTGCTGCGCGGTAGCGGCAGGCAGAAACTCCGCAACCGCCAGCGCATCGATCAACGATGGTGTATCGCGCGGCTGCAGCAGCGCGGGATGCTGCGCACTACGCGCCAGCACGCCGGTCTGCAGCAGGAACTCCAGGTCCACCACGCCACCGGCACCCTGCTTCAGGTCCAGTCGCGCAGCATCGCTGCGGTCCAGTTCGGTGCGCATGCGTCCACGCATCTTCAACACATCGGCATACAGCGTGGCCGGATCGCGTTCGCGGCCCAGCGTCTGTGCACGCACCTGTTCGAAATCGGCCAGCAGGCTGGCATCACCGGCCACGCCGCGTGCACGTACCAGGGCCTGGTGTTCCCAGGTCCACGCGCGTTCGCGCTGGTATTCGGTGTAGCTGGCCAACGAAGACACCAGTGAACCCTTGCCGCCATCCGGGCGCAGGCGCACGTCGATGTCGTACAGACGGCCGGCGGCGGTGACCGCACCGAGCAGCGCCATCACCTTCTGCGCCAGCCGCGCATACCAGCGCCCCGGTTCCAGCGGACGTGCGCCATCGCTGGCCTCCACGCCGGCCGGATTGTCGTGCAGGAATACCAGATCCAGGTCGGAACCGAAGCCCAGCTCAAGCCCTCCGAGGCTGCCGTAGCCGATGATCGCGAAGCGCCCACCAGGAATCACGCCGTGTGCCGCGCGCATGTCCGCTTCGGCCATCGCCAGCACGGTGGTGACCACCGCCTGGGCCAGCTCGGCCAGTTGCCGCGTGCTGTCCACTGCGCCCTGGCGACCGTCCAGCGTGGCCATCGCCATGCGGAAGCTGAGCGCCAGCCGCGTCTCGTTGAGCCAGCGCAGTGCGGATTCGGGGTCTTCCACCGCCAGCACCTGCTGGCACTCGGCCAGCATGCCGGACGCATCGGGCATCGGTCCGGACACGCGCACGTCCAGCAGTTCGTCCAGCAGCAGCGGGTACGCGGCCAGCCGCTCGGCCAGCAGCGCGCTGCGCGCCAGCACATCCACCAGCCGCGCCAACGCGCTCGGTTGTTCGTCCAGCAGCGCGAGATAGCTGGTCCGGCGCAGCACCGCCTGCAGCAGGCCAAGCACGCGCTTGAGCGCGGCATCGGGTTGCGGCGAGCGCGTGGCCGCATGCAGCAGCGCCGGCAGTACGCGATCCAGCCGTGCACGCGCGGCGTCGGACAGGGACTTCACGCCGGTGCCCTGGGCGAAATCGCGCAGCGACTGATCGGCGCCATTGGCATCGAGGAAACCGGCTTCCGCCAGCAACGGCGCGTTGCTGCCCTCGGGCAGGCTGCGCCAGTAGTTGGCCAGCGCGTCGGGCGCGGCCTGGCCCTTGCGCGGGGCCAGCAGCGCGGCGAATTCGGTGCTGACCCGCTGCTGCTGTTCGGCCAGTGCCGCGCGCAGTACCTCCCAATCCGGGTAGCCGAGGCCGATGGCAATGCGCGCGCGGTCCAGCGCGTCGCTGGGCAGCACGTGGGTCTGCGCGTCGCGCAGCATCTGCAGGCGGTTTTCCAGGCGGCGCAGGAACAGGTAGGCCTCGCGCAGCGCGCTGCCATCCTCGGGCGCGATCTGCCCTGCGGCCACCAGCGCGTCCAGTGCCACCAGCAGGCGGCGCTCGCGCAGCGCCGGCTCACGGCCACCGCGGATCAGCTGCAGCGCCTGGCACAGGAACTCGATTTCGCGGATGCCACCGGCGCCGCGCTTGATGTCTTCGTGCAGCTCGCGGCGCGCGACTTCGGCGGTGATCGCCGCCTTCATCTCGCGCAGGCCGTCGAGCGCGGTGAAATCGAGGTAGCGGCGGTACACGAACGGGCGCAGGGTCTGCAGCCACGCCTCACCGGCGGCGATGTCGCCGGCTACCGCGCGCGCCTTCAGCCATGCGTAGCGCTCCCAGTCGCGGCCTTCGCGCTGGAAATACTGGTCCATCGCCGCGAACGACAGCGCGACGCGACCGGCGCTGCCGAACGGCCGCAGGCGCAGGTCAACGCGGTGGCTGAAGCCATCGACGGTGGTTTCGTCCAGCAGCTTGGCCAAGCGCTGGCCGAGGCGGGCGAAATACTCTTCGGCGGCCAGCGCGCGCGGGCCGTCGGATTCGCCGCCGTGCGGGTAGGCGTAGACCAGGTCGATATCGGAACTGAAGTTGAGCTCGCCGCCGCCGAGCTTGCCGAGGCCGAACACCACCAGCTGCTGCGCGGCGCCTTCGCCATCGCGGACCACACCGTGGCGTCGGGCGAATTCCTGCTGCAGCGCGTCCAGCGCCAGCCGCAGGCAGTCCTCGGCCAGGGTGGTGGCGGCAGCCAGCGTCTGCGCCACGTCGTCCAGCCCAGCCAGGTCGCGCCAGATCAGCCGCGTCGACATGGCAGTACGCCAGCGCCGGATCTGCGCCGGCCACTCGCTGGGCTGCAGCGGATCGAGCACCGGTGGTGGGATCGGCGGGCAGCCGGGGGTAGCCAGCTGCGCCAGCAGCGCCGGTTGCCGCACCAGGGTGTCCAGCGCGAAGTCGCTGGCCACCGCCAGTCGGGTCAGCAGCGGCAGCAGTTCGGCAGGAACGGGCTCGGGCAGGACCTGGGCCAGGCGCGCCAGGGCGCGGTCGACAAGGGGCTGCAGGGAGGCGGGCAGGTCAGCGGGGGCGAGGGTCATGGGCGGATTGTATCGACCCGGTCGGGACGCGACGGACCCGGTAGTGCCGGCCGCTGGCCGGCAGATCCCATGATCCTGCCGAAGGTTGCTGCAGTTGCCGGCCAGCGGCCGGCACTACCGATAATGGAGGCCGCGCATTCATACTGGGCGACAGGCAATAAAAAAGCCCGCTTGCAGCGAACTGCCAGCGGGCTCTGCTCCCTCCCCCACGTCGGGATGCAGGGCCATCGTGCGGGCTGCGAAAGCACTTTGCACGCTGCACTGCAAAACAGAACCGATGGGTATGGGTGAGCCCCTTGGGGGAAAAGCCATTCCACGAAGGTAGAACCCCCCGTACGGATGAGGATGGCCGATAATCGGGATTCCCCCCAGAAACACTGTCGTCATGTCTGTTGATCGCATCGCCAACGCGCGTCTCCGTGACCGCGTGGTCTCCGCCGTGGCCGCAGCCGCGCTGATCCAGCCCGGTGAAACCGTGGCCATGAGCGGCTTTACCGGCTCCGGGTATCCCAAGGCTGTTCCCGTGGAACTGGCCCGCCGCATCGAAGCGGTGCACGCCCAGGGCAATCCCTTCCAGATCAAGCTGATGACCGGCGCGTCGACCGCGCCGGAACTCGATGGCGCGCTGGCCAAGGCCGATGGCATCGCCATGCGCATGCCGTTCCAGAGCGACCCGGACGCGCGCAACCGCATCAACGAGGGCAAGCTGGATTACATCGACATCCACCTCAGCCACGTTGCCCAGCACGTGTGGTTCGGTTTCTACGGCGAGATCGACACCGCCGTGATCGAAGTCTCGGCCATCCGCGAGGACGGTTCGCTGGTGCCCTCCACTTCGGTCGGCAACAACAAGACCTGGCTGGACCTGGCCAGGAAGGTGATCGTCGAGGTCAACGAATGGCAGCCGGCCGGCGTCGACGGCATGCATGACATCTACTACGGCACCGCGCTGCCGCCGCACCGCAAGCCGATTCCGCTGGTGAACGCCAACGACCGCATCGGCGATACCGCGCTGCGCTGCGACCCGGACAAGATCGTGGCCGTGGTGCGTACCAACGGCCCGGACCGCAACAGCCCGTTCAGCCCGATCGATGCGACCAGCGAACAGATCGCTTCGCACCTGATCGAGTTCCTCAAGCACGAGGTGAAGAAGGGCCGCCTGCCGCCGAACCTGCTGCCGTTGCAGTCGGGCGTGGGCAACATCCCCAACGCCGTGCTGGCTGGCCTGGCCAAGAGCGGTTTCCGCGACCTGGCCGCGTTCACCGAAGTGATCCAGGACGGCATGCTCGACCTGCTGCGCGACGGCGTGCTGAGCTACGCCTCGTGCACCGGCTTCGCGCTGAGCCCGCAGGCGAATGAGACGTTCAAGGAGAACATCGATTTCTACCGCGAGCGCATCATCATGCGCACGCAGGAAATCTCCAACCATCCGGAACTGGTGCGCCGCCTGGGCTGCATCGGCATGAACGGCATGATCGAGGTGGACATCTACGGCAACGTCAATTCGACGCACGTGATGGGCACGCGCATCATGAACGGCATCGGCGGTTCGGGTGACTTTGCCCGCAATGGTTTCCTGTCGGCGTTCCTGAGCCCGTCCACCGCCAAGAACGGCACCATCTCGGCGATCGTGCCGATGGCCAGCCATGTCGACCACACCGAGCACGATGTGTCGGTGATCGTCACCGAACAGGGCCTGGCCGACCTGCGCGGCCTGACCCCGCGCAAGCGCGCGCAGGTGCTGATCGACAACTGCGCGCACCCGGACTTCCGCCCGCAGCTGCAGGATTACTTCGACCGTGCCAGCCGTGAGAGCTACGGCAAGCACACCCCGCACCTGCTGCCGGAAGCGTTGTCGTGGCACCAGCGCTGGCTGGATACCGGAACGATGAAGGGCTGAGGCCCGCTACGGACGTCGGGTAGAGCCGGCCGCTGGCCGGCTTCCCCAACAGCCGGCCAGCGCCCGGCTCTACCTCACGCGGTGCGCCCGGCCAGCGGCCGGCTCTGCCTTTACGCGGTGCGCAGCGCCGCCAGCGATTCGGCCTGCAGCCGCTCGTAGATCTCGAACTCGTCGTTCACCGCCACGCCCAATGCCTGCTCGAAGGCCTCGCGGTTGGCATGCGCGGCATAGGCGCGCTGTTCTTCGCCACCCAGGTTCGACTGGAAAATGCCTGCGGCGCTGACCGGCAGGAAATCCTCGTAGACGATCGGGTCAGCCGTGGCCAGGCCGGCGGCCACCAGCACTTCAGCGGGCAGATCGGCCACGCGCTCCGGCGCGGCGCGGCCGGCGTCGGTCAGCTGGTAGCGGTAATACCCCAGGCCTTCCTGGCGCAGCGTGTCATGGTCATCCGGGAAGCTGGCGAACACCGCCTGCAGGCGCTGGCCGTAGTCGCCGCCGGTGCTGCCTTCGCCACCGGCGTCGCGGGCCTGCGACAACAGTTGGTCGTACAGCGCGCGGCCCTTCGGGGTCAGCGCCAGGCCGCGTTGTTCGATCTCGCCGAAGCGCGCGGTATGCGTGCCGGCGTCACCACCTTCGGCATCCGGGAAATGAACGGCTTCTTCCAGGGCCTTGAAGCTGGTCTGGCGCAGCAGGATCGGGCAGGCACGGCGCGGCGGACCTTCGATGACCGCCTTGGCCGCCATGCCGTGCTCGATCATTGCCGCCTGCGCCGCGTCGATGTCCAGCGTGCGCGGGGTCAGGTGGTTGATGTGCGGGCCACGGAAGCTGACCACGTCGGCCACCAGCCGGTGGGCGTTGTGCAGCGCGCGGTAGGTCGGCAGGTCGACCGTGGCGTCACCATGCCAGCGGAAGGTTTCCAGTGCTTCATCGACGAAGCGCTCGGCATCGGCCTGCGACAGGCCGCCGTCACGCTCGGCCTGCTCGATCAGTGCCAGTGCGCCGTCGGTAAAGATGCGGCGGCGTGACAGGATCTTCGCCGACTCGGCACGCAGCGCTTCATCTTCGATCAGTTCCAGGCGCAGCAGCGAGGTGAACACGCGGAACGGATTCTGTGCCAGCGCCGCGCCGGTGAGTGGGCGGAACGCGGTGGAGTGCACCGGCACGCCGGCCACCGACAGGTCGTAGTAGCCGACGGGGTACATGCCCATCACCGCGAACAGGCGGCGCAGCGTCGCCAGCTCCTGCGCGGTGCCGACGCGGATCGCGCCATGACGCTCTTCATCCAGCCGCGCACGCTCGTCGTTGCGCTGCAGCTGCGCGGCCAGCGCCGGGTCATGGGCAAGCACCTGCGCGTTGATCCGCTCCACCAGTTCCACCAGCGTGCCGTACAGCGGCACTTCGGTGCGGTACATGCGGGACATGGCCTGCGCGAACAGGCGGCGGATCACATCAGGCGAAACGAAAGAGGCGCTCATCAGTCACTCGATTACGGGAACGGGGAACAGCTCGGACCCGTATTGTCGCCGGAGCGCCCGGCGGCGGCGATACGCAGAGCAACATAAGGAAACCGGTAGTGCCGGCCGCTGGCCGGCAACCTCCGGATGCCTGGAATGGTGCAGGTGCCGGCCAGCGGCCGGCACTACCGGTTGAGCTGGCGCTTCAGGGTGGCATCCAGCGTGATCGGCCGGTCCCAGTGCTGGTAGCTGGCCACGATGGCATGGCGCACAGCCCGGTAGTGCAGATTGTCCGGCGTGGTGGGCATGCGCTTGACCACCGCCTCCCAGCCGCCCTCCGGGTCCTGGCTGAAGGCACGCACGCTGTCGCGGCAGGTCTGGCCACTGGCCTTGGCCCAGAAGCAGGCGAAATAGATGTCTCCGGCCTGCCAGCCGTGGGTGGTGAACAGCGCGCTGATGTAGCCGCGCGGCACGTCGGCATAGCGCGACACTTCGTCGAGGAAAGCGTCGGGGTAGCGTTCGGCGTAATGGTTGATGTCCCGCAGCTGGGCATCGACCCAGCTGTCGCCGGTGTCCACTTCGTAGGCGCTTGAGCGCTCGGCGGTCTGCTGGGCCAGCACGGTGGCCGGCGCCAACAGCAGGGACAACATCAGCGCGCGCAGTCGGTGGTTCATGCCCCGATTCTGCCGCAGCCGACGGGCCCTGTCAGGCCGCAGCGGCCTTGGCCTCGATCGCCGCCAGTGCGGCCGGCCAGTCGTGAGCGGTATCGGCAGTGACCATGCGCGGTTCGTCGTCGGCCACGCCATGCTGGGTCTCGTGGGCCCAGGTCACTGCGTACGGGGTATGCACGCCCCAGCCACCCAGGGTGACCACCGGCTCGATGTCCGAGCGCAGCGAGTTGCCGACCATCACGAAGCGCTGCATCGGCAGGTCGAATTCGGCCAGCACGCGGGCGTAGGTCTCCGGGTCCTTCTCGGAAACGATCTCGATGCGCGGGAAGAGCTCGGCCAGGTTGGCGACCTTGATCTTCGCTTCCTGGTGGAACAGGTCGCCCTTGGTGATCAGCACCACCGGGTAGTGCTCGGCGATGGCCGCCACCGCTTCGCGCACACCGTCGATCAGCTCGACCGGGTGGCGCAGGGTGTCGTGGCCAATCTCCAGGATGCGCTGGATGTCCTTGGCCTCGATGCGCTGGCCAGTGATGTCGATGGCCGCTTCGATCATCGACAGGGTCATGCTCTTGACGCCGTAGCCGAAGGTGCCCAGGTGGCGCTGCTGCACTTCCAGCAGGTGGCGCGCGGTCTGGGTGTCATGCACGTCGACGTAGCGCGACAGCAGGTCAAGATAATCCTGCTCGGCCTTGCGGTAGTAGTCCTCGCTCTTCCACAGCGTATCGTCACCGTCAAAACCGACCAGGCCGATGGCGCGCGACGGCGCAGGCGTGGAGGTGTTCATCGCGCAAGGATACAGGGGCCGTGGTGACGAAAAAAACCCGGGCGGCCGAAGCCGCCCGGGTTCCCATACGCCCCGATACAGGTCTTACCTGCCCTGCGCACCCTGCGCTGCGCCGCCGGCGCCGGCCTGCTGGGCGGCCACATAGGCCTTGTACTCATCGGCGCTCAGCTCACCGTCCTTGTTGGTATCGGCCTGGTCGAACACCTGGGCCAGGCCGGCGTTCACCTGCGCCTCGGTCTTGCTGATGGTGCCGTTGCCATCGGTATCGATGCTGGCCCAGGTCTGGCCACCGCCGTTGGCCTGGGCCGAGGCCGCTGCGGCCGCATTGGTTGCCTGGTCAGCCGCCTGGCCCGCCTGTGCCGCCGCCTGCTGCGCCTGGGCGGCCTCGTTCTGTGCCTGCGCGGCCTGCTGCTTGGCCGACTGGGCCATCGCCGGCATGGCCAGCACGCTGCCGGCGGCGACGATCAGGGCGATCAGGGGCTTGCGGTTGCGAATAGTCATCAGGGGTGTCTCCTACCGATTGGGTGGTGTTGCGCGGCGTGTTGATTCCGCACGGCACCTACCCTGCCACCGCGTTTCTGAATCGATTTTGCGTCGCGAGCGGCGTGCACACACACGATTAACCACTCGCCTCCACCCATGCTTTAGCGCGGTGGTTAGGGTGAAGTGAGTGGCTCATAAGATGCGCATTCAGCGCCTCTGCATTTAACCGGCAGGCAACGAAAAAAATGCGTCAGTCGACGGTTTTTTCCGATGACCGCGAACTGAACAACACCCATGCAAGAGCAACACCGGCGAGCGCACCGGCGATTTCCAGCACCACACGGCTGCCGAGCTCGTTGGGATCGTGGATGGTGGCCAGAAAGATGCGCGCGTACAGCGGCGATTCCAGCCGCACGATGCCCATGTAGAACAGCTTCCATGCATCGATGCCGGCGGAGATGATCACGGCGATGACGCAGGACCAGCCGATCGCATGCCCCGCTGTCCAGTGCAGGAGCCGGCACAGCTGCGACCACAGGAAGTACACCAGCAGCCCGACCAGCATGGCGATGGCGCCGGCTTCCAGGGTACCGAGCAGGCCGAAGTGCAGAGGAAGGTTCATCGGGTGGGCAGGGATGAAGAGGCGGCCAGTGTAAGGGATCTGCCCCGGACCCGATCCGGCAGCCACAGTAGATCCACGCCATGCGTGGATGAATCTCCATCCAAATCGAATATCTCGACGATTGAACAAGGAGCAGCCGAGCATGGGCTCGGCTCTACAACGGACCGCGCGGGAAACTGTCAGAGGCGGGGCGGTGCCCTGCCGATACCGCCTAAAGCACTGGCACGTCGTACGCGGTGCCGGAATCCGGTTCGGGCTGCAGGGTGTAATGCCACCACTCCTGCGGATAGTTGACGAAGCCACGGCGCGCCATCGCCTGCACCAGCTGCTGGCGGTTCGCCTGCTGCACAGTGCTCAGCCCGCTCGTCTGCGTATGCGCACGTGGCCCGAAGAAGTCGAAGTCAGTGCCCATGTCCAACGGCGCACATGCACCGCTGCGGCAATCCAGCAGGCCCAGATCCACCGTGGCACCGCGGCTGTGGCCGGAGCGCTCGGCGATGTAGCCGTCAGCCAGCAGGCGTGGCTTGTCCAGATCCGGGTACTGCTGCGCCTTGCGCGAGAGCTCGCGCGGATCGTTCACCCAGGCCATGAACGCCTGCACTGAACGCACCGGCCGGTAGCAGTCGTAGAGGCGCAGGCCGAAGCCATCGGCGCGCAGGTCCTGTTCCACCTGTGCCAGTGCCTTTGCCACCGGCGCCAGCAGATAGCACGATGGCGCCTCGTAGCCGGGCACGCGCGCACCGGTGAAGTTGTTGGCACCCGCATAGCGGATATCGAGCTCGATGCGCGGCGACAAAGTGCGGATCTCCACCAGTCCGGCGCTGGCCGCGTCGGTGGCCGGTGAAACGCGCGGTGGCTCAGCGGCGCCGGTGGTCGCCGCCAGGGCAATCGCCAGTACGAGTGAAATGCAGGTCCTGGAAGTCATAGCTGAAGTCGATGTCCGGATCGATGGCGCGCAGGTCCAGTGTCGGTGCCGGGCCCTCGCCCGGCCGCAGCCACGCCTGTGCATCGTCACCCAGCGTATCCCAGCGCAGCAGCCAGCGCCCCTGCAGCTGCAGCACGGCCCCCTGCAGGCGGGGCGACTTGTCCACGCTGAAGCGCAGGCCGTCCTTGCCTGGGCACAGCGATGCGGGCCCCAGCCAGGGATCGCTGTAGCGTCCCTGCCAACGCGGCAGATCGGAAGCCGACGCCTGCCGCGCATCCGACATCGGCGGCCGCTGGTGCCCGGTTGCCGCACGAGCGGCCTGGCCCGCCTTCAGTTCGGCCAGGTATTCCATCGCCGGGCGCGCATCATTGGGGGCGGTGAAGCGTTTCAGTGCGGCCTGCATCAATGCGGTGCGCGCATCCTCGCCTTCACCGTTGATCAGCATCACCACGCCCACCTTGCGGTCAGGCAACAGCGCCAGCGACGAGTACATGCCCGACAGGGTGCCGGTGTGCGCCACCTTCCACTGCCCATCCATGTCCGACACCCGCCAGCCATAGCCGTAGCCATAGAAATGCGCGTTGTCCCAACGCCGCTGGCGTTCACCCAGCGCCATCGGCATGTGCAGGGTCCACAGCGTACGGCGCTGCTCAGCGTCCAACCAGCCAGGTGCCAGGGCGGGATCGAGCAGCACCTGCATCCAGCGCGTCATGTCGCGCAGCGAACAACGGATGCCGCCGGCCGCCATCGACGGCAGGTCCGGGCTGATCGCTCCATCCGCGTTCACTACCGCGTTGCGATCACCGCGCCAGGCATGCGGCTGCGCCACGTTGCCCACGCGCTTCACCGACCACGCCCCCACCTGGCAGCGCGTCATGCCCAGTGGTTCGAACACCTGCTCGCGCATCAGCTGGTCGTACGGCTTGCCACCCGCTGCCGCCGCCACTTCCCCGGCCACCACGTACATCAGGTTGTCGTAGGCGTAGCGGCTGCGGAAGCTGCTGACCGGTTTCAGGTGCGCCAGCCCCGCGATGATGTCCGCACGGGTGAACGCGTTCGGTTCCGGCCACAGCATCAGGTCACCGGCGCCCAGGCCCAGGCCGCTGTTGTGGATCACCAGGTCGCGCACCTGCATCTGCTCGCCCACCCACGCATCGTGCATGCGGAAGCCCGGCAGATATTGCTGCACCGGATCCTCCCAGCGCAGCTTGCCCTGCTGCACCAGCCGCGCCAGCAGCGCGGCGGTCATCGCCTTGCTGTTGGAGGCGATCTTGAACAGCGTGTCCTGGTCGATGCGGCCGCCGTCGCCACGCGCGCCTTCGGCGTGGCGATAGACCACCTGCCCGTTGTCGACCACCGCCATGGCCAGCCCGGGCAGGTGCTCGTGCTGGACCACGGCGGCGACGTCGGCATCGAGGGAGGCGATATCGGTCGGCGAAGCGGACGGTGCGGCCAGTGCCGCCGCGACGATCAGCAGGTGGTACATGCGCGCAGCCCCTCCATTGCCCGCGCCGTCACGGTGGGCGGCGCGGATCGTGGCCTCAGAAGTTCCAGGTCACCACCAGCTGTGTATAGCGAGGGGCCTGCCAGCGCGTCCCGGTGGCGAACGTCGCTTCGCGGTACTGGCCGGGCTGCGCTTCATAGCGCTGGTGCACGTTGATGGTCTTCTGGTTGTTGAACAGGTTGTACACCGACAGCCGTGCACTGAGATCGATGCCCTCCACCGGCAAACGCCAGGTCACGTTGGCGCCCATGGTCCAGGTCCACGGCAGGCGACCGAACGCACCGCGTGGGCTGTACTCGAACTGCCGCTGGTTGTACGGGCCGGAACAGTTGGCCACGCACAGCCAGCCGGTACCACCGCCGCTACCCTCGCTGGAAGTACTGCCACCGGCGATGGAATCGTTTGGCCACATCACGCCGTAGGCAGTGATCGGGCCACCGGACTGCACCTGCAGCGTGGTACCGAACGACCATTGCTTGTTCAGCGCGTAAGCGGCACGCAGCTTGAACTGGTGGCGGAAGTCGTTGAAAAGCACGCCATAGCGCTCGTTGGTGGCCGGATGGTCCCAGAACTGGACCATGCCGGTGTCGCCGTAGTTGGTATCGGAATTCACCGGGCCTTCGAAATTGCCCTCGCTCTTCGACCACAGGTAGGACGCGTTGAACATCCACTTCTCGTCCCAGGCACGGTCGATCTGGAACTCCAGTGCCTTGTAGGTGCGCTTGGGCTTGGAGTAACCGATCACCTCGCCGCTGCCGCCCTTCCGATAGCCGCTGTTGGCGGTGTCAATGGTGATCCAGCCTTCGGTGGCGCAGCCGATGCTCTTGTCGCCCCAGATCGTCAGACTCTCGCCCGGGTTGGCGATCGGCCACAGCGTGCTGGGGGTCGGGCCGCATGGGGTGTAATTGATGCGGATGTCGTCCAGCGCACGGGTCATGCGTCGATAGGTGGCGTTGACGCCCCACGACCATGCCTGGTTGATCATGTTCTGGAAGCCCAGGATGTACTCGTCCTGGTAGACCGCCTTGAGGTCGCGATCCACACTCTGGCGCAGGTCGGCACCGCCGGTGTTCATGCGGGTGTCGGTCGGCCCGATCTGCTGGCCGACGACCGGTGCCATGTACGGTGAGCCGGTCGGCGAGGTTTTCCGCTCCCAGCCATTGAGCACGTAGTAGCTGTACTCGTCGGTCAGGCCACCTGCGAAATTCACGTTGATGTTGTTGGTGACAGGCAGGTAGTAGCGGCCGGCGTTGCCGAACAGCTTGGTGCTGCCATCACCGCGCATGTCCCACGAGAAGCCGACGCGAGGTGCGATCAGGTCATCCATCTTGATGAACGCCTTGCCGGCGGCGGTACGGTTCTCGAAACGGTCCCAGCGCACGCCCAGGTTCAGCATCAGGTTCGGGGTGATGTTCCAGATGTCTTCCACGTACAGCGCATTGGCTTCGGTCTCGAACGTGCCGCCCGACTTGCGGTTGCGCGCACGCAGCATTTCGGTAACGCCAGCCGGTACGTAGGCATTGGCACCGTCCCAGACTTCATCGCCGGGGCGCGCCACGTAGGCGGTGTAGCTCAGTTCGGTCGGGCCGGGGTAGCGGGTGGACTGCTTTGTGGTCATCAGCTCACGGTCGACACCGAAGCGCAGCAGGTGGTCACCCAGCTGCCATTCGAAGTCCAGTCGCGCCACGTCACGGGTATCGTCACGCTCGGCCACTGCCGTGCCCGTGGGGTGGCAGCCTGCGCGCAGGCCCTGCAGCTTGCCCAGGCGCGGGCCGTAGGTACTGTCGGTGAACACGGGGCTGCAGGCCTGATCCAGCGATGAATTGGTGAACGCACGCTGGTTGTTCTGGCCGACCATGGCGCGCGCGGTGAAGTTCTGTCCGAAGTGGCCGGTGTAGGTGGCCGACCAGTTGCGGCCGCCGGTCTCGGTGACCGAATCGCCGCCCCAGGCGCCGAGCTGGTCGGCGTTCCAGTTGTAACCGTACGACGCATTGGTGACATCGCCCTCATCCGAGAACGCCAGCAGCGCCAGGCTGTGGTTGTCGTTGATGTTCCAGTCCAGCTTGGTGCCCCAGAAGCCGTTGCCGGAGTCGTTCTTGAACCAGGTACTGCCATCGGACGAGGTGTTGTGTCCCTTGTCGCTGCGGTCTTCGTACATCGCGAACAGGAACAGCTTGTCCTTGACGATCGGGCCGGAGCCCCACACGTTGGTCTTCAGGAAGGAGTTGTTGTCGCGGCTGCCATAGGAATGCGGGGTGCCGTCGCGGTGGAAATGATCGCCGCCACTGGCGCGCCACGCACTGGGCTCGGCGGTGACTTCAACACCGCCCTCGAATTCGTTGCTGCCCGAACGGGTCACCGCATTGATCACGCCACCGGTGGAGCGGCCGAACTCGACCGAGTAGCCACCGGTCTTGACCTGGAACTCCTTGAAGAAGGCGAACGGCGCGGTGCTGAAGCCGCGACGGGTATACATGTCGGTGACATTCAGGCCATTGATGAAGACCGCATTCTCGGCCACCGATGAACCAGCGAATGACAGGCCGCCGAATGACGAGTTGCCGCCGACCACGCCCGGCGCCATCAGCGCGACCGCAGACAGGTCCTGCGCCACCGGCAGCCGCGAGATCTCCTGGCGGTTGATGTTGAAGGATGTCTCGGTGGAGTAGACATCCACGCGGTTGACCACGCGGGTGCCGACCACCTGCAGCGCATCGAGATTGGTGACGCCGCCGCCACTGGCCAGGTTGACCGTGGTGGTTCCGCCTACTGCCACACTGACAGCAATCTGATCGCCCAGCTTCTGGCCATCGCGGCTGAGCTGCAGCTGGTAGTCACCTACCGGCAGCTGGCCGAGGCGGTAGCTGCCGTCGGCGCCGACGGTGACGGTACGGGTCAGACCCGTACTGTTGCTGACCACGGTCACCTGGTCGCCCGCGGTTGCACGGCCGGCAACTGCGCCGCTCACGTTCTGTGCCATCGCGATGCCGGGCAGCACTACGCCCAGACACGCCCCAAGGGCGACGCACAACGCCGCCCGCTTGATGCTGTAAGCCTTCATCCCCTGCTCTCTCCTGCAAGAATTGAATGGTGTGGAATGCGGTGTGTCGCGCTAGCGTTGCCTGGCTGGCAGTACCCGCCACTGGAAGTCGTAGCTCCATTGGTCGAAGTACAGGTTGCCGCCTGCCCACTCGGCCTCGCCGCGCTGCGAGTCGACCGTTTCCGAGCGGAAGTGCTGCTTGGCCGGCACGAAGGGCTGGCCGAAATCGTCGTTGAAGGCGATGCGGTAGCCGTCGAGGCCACCCAGGTAGAAATCGCGCAGTGCAGGCACATCGCTGGCAAGCGCGCCGGTGGTCACGTCCATCGGCAGCCAGCCATACGGCGCCAGGTAGACCTGCCCCCAGTCATGCAGGTTGTTGTAGCCGCTGCCATCGCCGGAGAACACCATGCCCGACTGCCAGCGCGCGGGAATGCCGTTCATGCGCAGCAGCGCGATCAGCAGCAGGGTCTGTTGGCCGCAGTCGGCATGGCCGGCATGCAGCGCGTAATCGCTGATGTTGCTGAGCGTGGAGTATTCGCGCGCACCGGCCCAGGGAATGCGATCCACGGCAGCAAACAGCTTGCGCAGCACTTCATACGGACGTGTCTCGCCCTGCAGTACCTGGTCGGAGAACAGCTTCAGCGCGGGAGTGAAACGCACATGCGGCAGCTGCTCGGCCAGATAGGGCTTCAGTGCCGGGTCGGTCGGAGTCAGCTTTACCTTGGCCGGGTCGATCGCGGTATGCCGGGCGAGGATCGTGACCGCGTAGCGGATCTCGAAGCGCGTCGGCTGCCCAGCCACTGCCTTGGCTTCCAGGTAGGCGGTGCGCTGCAGGGTACTGGCCGGTGCCACCCGCGCCTTGCCCGGGGTGCTGCCCAGCCACTGCACCTGTTCCTGCTGCCCGGGGATTTCGCGCGGGTACGGAATCCAGGCCCGTACAGTTTCGCCGGCCGGGACGGCGTCGGCCTTTACCGTGAGCGACTGGGTGAATTCGTAGCGCTGCGGCAGTACCGACGCCTGGCCACTCTGTTCGGCCGCGGCAACCACGCCTGCGTGGTGGGCGTTGAGCACTTCGTTGGGGCCCGGAGGCGGCATCGGTGCATCCGTGCGGCGGCGCGCGCGTGCTTCGTCGCTGAGCAGGAACAGGTTCGAGGGTGCGCGCTTGAAGTACCAACGCTCGCCATCGATATCGAGATGCTCGATCAGGCCGAGTTGGTCCCAGCGCGCAAGTTCCTCGTCGGTCAGATCGGGAATCCAGCGGCGCACGGCCGCCTTGGCCGCGGCCTCGTCGAGGGAAAAATCCAGGCGGATGCGGCGCATGCGCTCGCGCTGGAAGGTCCCCTCGGTGGTATCGCCTGCCGTTGCCAGCAGCGCTTCGGCATCGCTGAAGCGACCGCTGTCGATCAGGTCGATCACCTGCGTGTGGCGCGCCCGCTGCTGGCTGCTATGCCCATCCGTCGCCTGCGTGGCCGACACCCACAGCAGCAGCACGGCACACAGGCCGGCGGCAGGCAGACGCGGTTTGCGAACGGCAGGATCCACAGCGACACTTCCCCAGCGCGGGTGGTAATGGCTGTGTAACACGGGCCGGGATGCCGGTCAATAATTTATTCTTGCTTTCCATGCCGAAAGGAATAAATATTCCAACAAGCATTCGAGGAGGGTGTGCACCGCATGATCCTGGCTTCCCGCGAACGGCACCGGCATTGGCCGCGCCGCTTGACCCTGGCCCTGTGCCTGCTGGCGGCGCCCGCCTTTGCACAGACCGCGCCGGCACCCGATCCCGGCGCACCGCTGCCCTATGTGATCGGCCTGCACGAGGCCTATCTGACCCCGCAGTACTGGGCCGCGCGCCTGGACAACGCCGATGCGCCGATTCTGGATCGCGCGCAGATCGAAGCACAGAACGCGCGGATGCGGGCGCAGGACAGCCACATCCAGGACATCGCCGCACTGCCCGCCCAGCTTGATGCGGCGACGGTTCGCGCCAGCATCACCGCGCTGTCGAGCTGGCCCACCCGCGCCCTCTACAACGACAAGGGCCAGGCGATCGCACCCGCGCTGCGCAGCGCGATCGAAGCCAACCTCGGACTCGATGCGATTCCCGTCCAGGTGGCACCGGCCTACGGGCTGGTGGTGAAGCGCGCGGCACTGCGTACCTTCCCCACCCGCGAGCGGGTCTTCAGCACTGCCGGTGACACCGACATCGACCGCTTCCAGGAATCGGCACTGTTCCCCGGCGACAAGGTGGCCGTGGTCCATCGCAGTACCGATGGCCATTGGCTGTTCGTGCACAGCGAGCGCTACAGCGCGTGGATCGAAGCCGACGCCATCGCCGGCGGCGACAAGGCCACGGTGCTCGGTTATGGCGCGAAGGGACCGTACCGGATCGTCACCGGCGCCACCGCACAGACCGCCTATACCCCGGAGGAGCCGCGCGTATCGCGCCTGCAGCTGGACATGGGCGTGCGCCTGCCGGTGCTGGCCGACTGGCCCGCTTCAGAACCCGTGAACGGCCAGCAGGCCCACGCCTCGTGGGTGGTGCAGTTGCCGGTGCGGGAAGCCGATGGCCGCCTGAAGCTGGTACCAGCGCTGCTGCCGCGCTCGCAGGACACCGCCGCCGACTACCTGCCAATGACCCCGCGCCTGCTGCTGCAGCAGGCCTTCAAGTTCCTCGGCGAGCGCTACGGTTGGGGCCACGACTACGACACGCGCGACTGCAGCGGTTTCGTTTCCGAGATCTACCGCAGCTTCGGCGTGCTGCTGCCGCGCAATACCAGTGCACAGGCGGTCAGCCCGGCACTGGATCGCCTGCCGTTCACCGACAAGGTCGGCAAGGCACTGCGCGACCGTGCCGTCACCGACCTGAAGGTCGGCGATCTGGTCTACATCCCCGGCCACGTAATGATGGCCATCGGCCACGTCGACGGCCGCACCTGGGTGATCCACGATACAGCGGGCGGCAGCTGGTTCGGTGCCGACGGCACGCGCGTGCAGGCCCATCTCAATGGTGTTTCGGTCACGCCGCTGGAGCCGATGATGGCCAGCGACACCGTCCGCTACATCGACCGCATCACCAACATCCAGCGCCTGCGGGCCAAGACTCCCGAATGAAGATCACCGCCATCGAACTGGGCATGCTGCGCGTGCCGTTGAAGACACCGTTCAAGACCGCGCTGCGCACGGTGGAAACCGTGGAAGACGTGGTGGTGCTGATCCGCACCGACAGCGGCAACACCGGCTATGGTGAAGCCCCGGCCACCGCCGTGATCACCGGCGATACGCACGGCTCGATCATCGAGGCGATCCGCCACTTCATCGCCCCACGCCTGATCGGCCAGGACGTGGTCAACCTCAACCACCTGTGCACGCTGGTGCAGACCGCGATGGAGCGCAACACCAGCGCCAAGGCCGCGGTGGAGATCGCGCTGTACGACCTGTGGGCGCAGCTGCACGGTGCGCCGCTGTACCAGATGCTCGGCGGCGGCGACCCGGTGATCACCACTGACATCACCATCAGCGTGGACTACATCGACAAGATGGTGGCCGATTCGTTGTCGGCGATCGAACGCGGCTTCGAGTCGCTGAAGATCAAGGTCGGCAAGGACATCGGCCTGGACATCGAACGGGTCAAGGCGATCCATGCCGCCGTGGAAGGCCGCGCCCTGCTGCGCCTGGATGCCAACCAGGGCTGGACCGCCAAGCAGGCGGTGCATGCGATGCGCACGCTGGAGGAAGCCGGCGTGGTGCTGGAGCTGCTGGAGCAGCCGGTGAAAGCCGCGGACATCAGTGGCCTGAAGTACGTCACCGACCGCGTCAACACGCCGGTGATGGCCGACGAAAGCGTGTTCAGCCCCAGCCAGGTGATGGACCTGATCCAGCAGCGCGCGGCCGACATCATCAACATCAAGCTGATGAAGACCGGCGGCCTGTCCAACGCGATCCGCATCGCCGACATCGCCGGCATCTACGGCGTGCCGTGCATGATCGGCTGCATGATCGAGTCGAGCATCAGCGTGGCCGCAGCCGTGCACCTGGCCGTGGCCAAGAGTGATGTGATCACCAAGGTTGACCTCGACGGTCCCTCGCTGGGCCAGTTCGACCCGGTCAGCGGCGGCGTGCATTTCAACGAATCGGAGATCAGCATCAGCGACGTGCCGGGGCTGGGCATTACTGAGGTGCGTGGGCTGGAGATGCTGGGGTGATTTCTGCCTTGCGGCTGACGTTGCGTGCCACTGACGTTGGGTCGCGCGTTACTTTTCTTTTCGCGAAAAGAAAAGTAACCAGAAGAAACGCTCCGCCGGCCGCTAGCCGGTGCTACGCACCGGTTCCCTGCGCTCCTCGGCCCGTCGAGGGACGGCGCGGGAACTCGCTACGCTCAGACACCCGCGCCTCTTCGCCCTCGCCGGACCTGCGGTGCCCGGCTCGCTTGAAGGCGGACTCAACGTCAAAAGCAACAACTGCGCTCCGTAACCTCTTCGAGGCTGGAACCCGCTCGACCCATTCCATGACACGCTCTACGCTGCCAGCCGCAACGCGCCCACACATGCCCGGACACCCCGCATGCCGCCCCTGCTGAAGATCCGCACCGAGCGCGGGCAGATGTCGGCCATCGAGCGCCGCATCGCCGACTTCATCCTCGACAACGCCCACCTGCTGCGCGACTACTCGTCACAGCAGCTGGCCAGTGCGCTCGGCATCAGCCAGTCCAGCGTGGTGAAGTTCAGCCAGAAGCTCGGCTTCAAGGGCTACCCGGACCTGAAGTACTCCATCGGCCAGGACGTCGCCCGCGCCGGTGCCGATCCGCAGCAGGCGCCCGACGAACCCGACAGCGGCGATGACTACCTGCGCCTGGGCGAGGCGCTGCGCCGCAGCAAGGCGCAGGCCGAGGAGGAAACACGCCAGGCCAATCCACGCGCGGAGATCGAGCGCATCGTGCAGCTGCTCGACGGTGCGCCCAAGCTGTTCGTGTACGGCCTGGGAGACGACGGCCTGTTCGCGCGCGAGTTCGCCATGCGGCTGTCGCTGCTCGGGCTGCTGGTGGTACCCCATACCGACCCGATCCTGATGCTGGCCAACCTGTCGGCCGCGCGCCCGGGCGATGCGCTGCTGGTGTTCTCCGAATTCGGCAACCTGCCGCAGCTATCGCAGCTGTCGCGCCAGTTCCAGGACATGGGTGGCAAGATGATTTCCATCACCCGCCATACCGCCAACCCGCTGCGCGCGCATGCTGACGCAGCGCTGGTGGTGTGCGCGCACGATCGCACGCCGCAGGTCGCGCAGCTGCTGTACCGTAGCGCCATGCACGCCCTGCTCGATTTCCTGTTCGTGCTGCTCTGCCACACCAATCCGGATCGCCAGCAGCAGCTGGCGGTGAACCTGGAGCGGATCGACCACCTGCTGGATTCCTGACCGGAGCACCTGTTGATGAAATCGCTGGTTCGCCTCGCTACCGCTGCGCTGCTGCTTGCTGCGGCGGTCTCCGTCCACGCCGCGCCGCTGGATGGTGCGCGCCAGCTGATCGTGGTTACCAGCGATGGCTGGGACAGCACCGAGGGCCAGCTGCAGGCCTATGTGCGCGATGGCAAGGGCTGGCACGCGCATGGACAGGCGTTCCCGGTGGCGCTCGGCCGCACTGGCAGTGCCTGGGGCCTGGGCCTGCACCCGGCGCAGGCCGACGGCCCGCAGAAGCAGGAAGGCGATGGCCGCAGCCCTGCGGGCGTGTTCGCGCTCGGCAGTGCGTTCGGCTATGCCGTCACCCGCCGCGGCACCGCCATGCCCTACCAGCCGATGCTGGACAGCAGCTACTGCATGGACGTGCTCGGTTCGCCGTTCTACAACCGCATCGTTGATGAAAAGAAGGTCGGCAATGCAGCGGTCAAGGGCTCCACCGAGCCGATGCGGCTGGATCTGCACAACAAGGGCGACGTGCGCTACCGGGAGGGCTTCGTGATCGCCCACAACCCGGACAACCAGCCCGGCAAGGGCAGCTGCATCTTCGCCCACCTGTGGCGCCAGCCCGGCGAGGCCACCGCCGGCTGCACGGCCATGCCACAAGCGCGCATGCAGGCGCTGCTGGACTGGCTGCGGCCGCAGGATACGCCGCGTTTCGTGCTGCTGCCGCGCGCGGAGTACAAGCGCCTGCAGGCGCAGTGGCAACTGCCCGCGCTGGCCGGAGACGTCCGTTGAGCACGCAGGACGAACCGCAGCTGCAACGCGCGGTCAGCCGCTGGCAGATCGTCGGCCTGTCGATCAACGATGTGATCGGCAGCGGCATCTACCTGCTGCCGGCCGCCACCGTCGCCCTGCTCGGCCCCTTCAGCCTGTGGGGCGTGGTCGCCGCCGGCATCATCGTGGCCTTGCTGGTGCTGTGCTATGCGCAGGCCGCCAGCTACTTCGATGAACCCGGCGGCAGCTACCTGTATGCACGCGAGGCGTTCGGGCGCTTCGCCGGTTTCGAGATCGGCTGGATGATCTGGCTGACCCGCATCAGCTCGGCGGCCGCACTCAGCAACGCGCTGGCCGATGCCGTCGCGCGTTTCTGGCCGTGGGCCGGTGCCGGCATGGGGCGCATCGCGGTGATCGTGGTGTCGCTGGGCTTCCTGACCGGCGTCAACATCATCGGCGTGCGCTCGGCCGCGCGTACCGGCGTGGTGCTGGTGATCGGCAAGATGCTGCCGCTGCTGCTGTTCGTGGCCATCGGTGCGTTCTACATCGACCCGCAGCTGGCCTTCTCCGGCCAGCGCCCGGACCCGAACGACCTGCAACGGATGGGCGAGGCCGCCTTGCTGCTGCTGTACGCCTATGCCGGCTTCGAGAACATCCCGGCCGCCGCCGGCGAGTACCGCAATCCGCGCCGCGATATTCCGTTCGCCCTGATCACCATGATCATCACCGTCACCGTCATCTACGGCGCGGTGCAGGTGGTGGCGCAGGGCACGCTGGCCGGCCTGGCCAGCTCGGCCACGCCGCTGGCCGATGCCGCTGCCGGCTTCGGCGGCGAAGCACTGGCGCTGATCCTGACGGTCGGCGCCACCATCTCCATCCTCGGCACCAACAGCAACACGATGATGATGGGCCCGCGCTTCCTGTTCGCACTGGCCCGCGATGGCTATGGGCCGAAGATCCTGGCGCAGGTGCATCCGCGCTTCCACACGCCGGCCGCGTCGATCCTGTGCCAAGGCCTGATCGCGCTGGGCCTGGCCCTGTCCGGTTCGTTCGTGCAGCTGGCCCTGCTGTCGATGACCACGCGCCTGTTCGCCTACATCGGAACGGCCGCTGCGGTACTGGTGCTGGCCAAGCGCTATGCGGACCGGCCGGGCGCACTGAAACTGCCGGGTGGCCCGCTGATTCCGGTACTGGCGCTGCTGCTGTGCCTGGCCCTGTTCGCCAGTGCCAGCTGGCAGAACATCGCTGCTGCGCTGGTGGCGTTCGCCATCGGCGCGGTGATCTACAAGCTGCCGCGCAAGGATGCCGACGCCGGATGACCGGTAGCGCCGGGCCATGCCCGGCGGATTGATCTGTTGATCACGCTGCCGGACCGGGCCGTTAACCGCCACGCAGGCAGGATCAGGCTTCGTCCACAACGGAGCCTTCCATGACCGAGTACCAGATTCCCGGCCGCGTACCGGACGACAGCACGCCGCGCGATGCGGTCAGCAACTACTGGCGCGAACGCTACACGGCCGAGCCGTACTACGACGACCAGCTGTTCTTCGAGGACTACGAGCCGGCCTACCGCATCGGCCACGCCGCGCGTGCGCAGGACATGATCCGCGCCTACGAGCAGGTCGAAGCCGAGCTGGAATCGCGCTGGGCCAATGAACGTGGCCGCAGCCGGCTGGAATGGGCGCAGGCACGCAATGCCGTGCGCCGTGGCTGGGACGAAGCGCACCTGGCGGACCCGCTGTTGAAGCGATAGCGCCATGCTTCTGTAGAGCCGGGCCTACGCTCGGCTCTCGCACCACGTCTGTAGAGTCGAGCCATGCTCGACTGAGCCGAGCATGGCTCGGCTCTACACCGGATCGATCACTCCTGTTCCGGCAGCGGCGGCACGATCGCGCGGTGCTTGCTCCCGCCACCACCGGCGGCGATCAGGTCGCGGGTGTTCTTCTGCACCGCCACCGCGCCAAACAGCGACAGCGCGTAGGCCATGCCGTAGAAGCCCTTCTCGCTCGATGCCAGCGTGGCATTCCACAGCCCGACCAGCAGCAGCATCAACGCCGACAGCAGTGCGAACCAGCACAGCGCGTAGTACAGGCCACTCACCGGAATGCCTTCGACGCGGTCGCGCACGCTCTTCTGCAGCGACACCGCCGCGAACAGGCCGAACAGCAGCAGGGTCAGGTAGTAGCCCTTCTCGTTGAGCGCCATCGTGGCGTTGAACAGGCCGATCAGGTAGGCCGCCGCACCCAGCAGCAGGGCCACCCAGGAGGCGGCGATGAAGGCGGTGGAGGGCTTGTGGGGCATGGCAGTGTTCATTGCAGGTCCTTGGCAGGCAGACGGGCACGCTTTGCCCGGGCGTGCCCACCCTAGACGATCCCGCCGCGCTCGCACAGGGGTCGCAGGACCTTCGGGCCACGACGCTCACGGCGCCAGTGGTATACAAGGGACAGCCCGGCCATCCGCATCCCCGCACTGGAGATACCCATGACCCGCACGCCCCTGCTGCTCGCCCTCGGCCTGGTGCCGATCCTTGCCACCTCCGCCTGCAATGCCGCCGACCCGGCCGCCAACGGCGCCCAGACCGCAGCGCCCGCAGCCTCCACCACTGCCGACCAGCGCCCGTTCACTGCCACCGAAATCAGCCGGTTCGACCAGCCCTGGGCGATGACCTTCCTGCCCGACGGCAGCCTGCTGGTCACCGAAAAGCGCGGCAAGCTGCAGCACCTGGACCCGGCCAACGGGCAGAAGCATGAGATCACCGGCGTTCCGAAGGTCGCTTACGGCGGCCAGGGCGGCTTCGGTGACGTGATCCTGCACCCGCAATTCGCGAGTAATCACGTGATCTACCTCAGCTACGCCGAGGAAGGCACGCTGGACACCCGCGGTGCTGCCGTGGCCCGGGCCACGCTGGCACTGGATGCCAACGGCGGTGGCCAGCTGAAGGACCTGAAGGTGATCTGGCGGCAGAGCCCCAAGGTCAGCGGCGAGGGCCACTACGGGCATCGCCTCGCGTTCGGCCCCGACGGCAAGCTGTGGATCAGCTCCAGCGAGCGGCAGAAGTTCGATCCGGCCCAGGACATGGGCGGCAACCTCGGCAAGATCATCCGTCTCAACGACGATGGCAGCCTGCCCGCCGACAACCCGTTCGCCTCACAGGGCGGCGTTGCCGCGCAGGTGTGGTCGCTGGGCCACCGCAACATTCTGGGCATGGCCTTCGACGCGAACGGCAAGCTGTGGGCACACGAGATGGGCCCGGCCGGCGGCGACGAACTGAACCTGATCGTGCGCGGCGCCAACTACGGCTACCCGATCGTTTCCAATGGTGACCATTACGACGGCCGGCCGATTCCCGACCACGACACGCGCCCGGAATTCGCCGCGCCGAAGGTGACCTGGACGCCGGTGATCTCGCCGGCCGGCTTCGTGATCTACAGCGGCAACCTGTTCCCGCAGTGGAAGGGCAGCGGCTTCATCGGTGGGCTGTCGTCGACCTCGCTGGTGCGCGTGGCCTTTGATGGTGACAGCGCGCGCGAAGCCGAACGCTTCAACATGGGCGAGCGCATCCGCGAAGTGGAACAGGGCCCGGATGGCGCCCTGTGGCTGCTGGAAGACGGCAGCAAGGCGCGCCTGCTGAAGCTCACACCGAAGACCTGATGCCCCGGTAGTGCCGGCCGCTGGCCGGCACCTGGATCCTTCCGGCATCCGGCGGTTGCCGGCCAGCGGCCGGCACTACCCTGCCAAACGGCCCCGCACGCGGGGCCGTCTGCGTTTACTGGATGGTGATGACCTTCACCTCGGTCTTCGTGCAGGCCTGGTCCAGGCACTGGCCGCTCAACCACACCTGGCCGCTGCCGATCATCACGCCCTGCTGGTTGACGAACACCTTGCCGAAGTCCTGCTCGGACACCGCCTTGACCACCTCCGGGGTGATGATCTTCTCGTAGTTGCGCTGGAACTCTCCGGGGCCGGAGATCTTCTTTCCGCCGCTGATGTTCAACGGGAATCGCACTTCCTCGACCACCGCAGCGCGATCCCCGCCAACCACGGCGGTCTTGAACGCATTGAAGACCTTCTCGAACTGCGCGGCATCGCCAAGCAGCGACTCGATGCGCGCACGCGCATCCGCGGCGGGCGCCTCGGCTGCCGGTGCGGGCGGTGCTAAGTCGGCGGGTCCAGCAGCCGGCGCTGTCGGTTCAGCGGCAGGCGTCGCTGCCGCGCTGGCCTCCATCGGCTGCGGCGCATCCGCCGCAGGCTCGGCCGGCGGTGCCGCCGGCTGCGAACAGGCGGCCAGCATCAGGGCGGGAATCAGGTAGGCCATCCGGCGCATGCGCGCACTCCATCGAAACGGGAGGCCCGATGGTAGCGCCGCCACAGTGACGGCAACAAAAAGGGGACGGAGGGGATTAAGTCGTTTGTGCCACTAACGACTTAATCCCCTCCGTCCCCTTTTTCTTCAATCAGGCCTTCAGCAGTTCGAACTGCACCGCTTCGCCAGCCGCCGAGGACGCGCACACCCACAGGTCGAACAGGCCCGGCTCGCCACGCAGCACGCCGTCGCGGCCGGTGAAGGCCAGCTGCTCGCGGGTCAGGGTGAACACCACGTCGGTCGACTCGCCCGGCTGCAGTGCCACCTTGCGGAAGTCCTTCAGTTCGCGCACCGGACGCACGCGGCTGGCCACACGGTCGTGGATGTACAGCTGCACGACTTCCTCGCCAGCAACGCTGCCGGTGTTGGTCAGCGTGGTGGTGATGGTCAGGGTGTCGTCCCAGCCGAGCTGTGCAGTGCTCAGCTGCGGCACGCCGTAGGCGAAGGTGGTGTAGCCGATGCCATGGCCGAACGGGTACAGCGGTTCGTTCGGAATCTCGCGCCAGCGGGCCTTGAACTCCGACATCGTCGGCAGTTCCGGGCGACCGGTGCGCGGGTGGTTGTAGAAGTACGGCTGCTGGCCGGACACCTGCGGGAAGCTGACCGGCAGGCGGCCGGACGGGCTGTAGTCGCCGAACAGCACATCGGCCACGGCATGGCCGGTCTGCGTGCCCAGGTACCAGGTCACCGCCACAGCCTGTGCATTGCGCACCGCGCCCTGCAGCGCCAGCGCGCGGCCATTGCGCAGCAGCACCACCAGCGGCTTGCCGGTCATCGCCACGGCCTCGGCCAGCGCCTGCTGTGCCGGCGGCAGGGTGATCTCCACGCGCGACTGTGCTTCGCCGCTGTAGCGCTGCGGTTCGCCCAGCGCCAGCACCACCACATCGGCGCGCAGCGCGGCAGCCACCGCCGCTTCGGTACCGCCCGGAATGGCCGCTTCCAGTTCGCAGCCCGGCACGATTTCCAGCATCGCTTCGTCGCCGATGGCGGCACGCACGCCGGTCTCCAGGTCCACGTAACGCTGCTTGTCGCCGAACAGCGTCCAGCAGCCTTCGATGTTCTCGCGGTCCTGCACGAACGGGCCGATCAGCGCGATCTTCTGCCCGGTCTTCTGCAACGGCAGCACGTTGTCGCGGTTGTTCAGCAGCACGATCGAACGCCGCGCGGCGTCGCGCGACAGTTGGTCATGCGCGTCGAGGTACGAGGTATCGGCTTCGCGTGCCGGGTCAAGCGAACGGTACGGGTCGTCGAACAGGCCGATGGTTTCCTTCAGCCACAGGATGCGCCGCACGCCCTCATCCAGCACCGCCATCGGCACCTCGCCGCTCTCGACCAGGCCCGGCAGGTGCTCAGCATAGAAGCCGCTCTGCATGCTCAGGTCCAGGCCGGCGGTGAACGCCTTGGCGGTGGCATCGCGGTCGTCGGCGGCATAGCCGTGGGCGACCAGCTCCATGTCAGCGGTGTAGTCGGAGATCACCACGCCCGGGAACTTCCATTCGCCGCGCAGGATGTCGGTCAGCAGTTCAGCGTTGGCACTGGCCGGCACACCGTTGATGTCATTGAACGAGGACATCACGGTGATCGCGCCGGCGTCGAAGGCGGCCTTGAACGGTGGCAGGTGCACGTCGCGCAGGGTCTGCGGCGAGATGTCCACCATGTTGTATTCCATGCCGGCCATCACCGCGCCGTAGGCGGCGAAGTGCTTCGGCGTGGCCAGCAGCGAATCGGCGGCGCGCAGGTCGCTGCCCTGGAAGCCGCGCACGCGGGCGGCGGCGAACGCACAGCCCAGCACCACGTCCTCACCGGCCCCTTCGGCGCCACGGCCCCAGCGCTGGTCGCGGGCGATATCCACGGCCGGGGCGTAGGTCCAGTGCAGGCCAGCGGCCGTGGCCTCGATGGCGGTGGCGCGCGCGGTGCGCTCGGCCAGGTCCGGCTCGAAGCTGGCGGCCTCGCCCAGCGGAATCGGGAACACGGTGCGCATGCCGTGGATGACGTCGGCGGCCAGGATCACCGGGATGCCCAGGCGGCTCTCCTCGGTGGCGACCTGCTGGATGCGACGGCCCAGCTCGGCGCCCACGCCATTGAACAGCGAGCCGACCTTGCCCTCGCGCACCTGCTGCAGCACCTGGTCGGCATTGCGCACGTTGGCTTCCGGGTTCACGTCCGGGGCGAACGGGCGGACCATGTCCGCGAAGACACCCAGCTGGCCGACCTTTTCCTCGACGGTCATCTGGGCAATGAGGGATTCGATGCGTTCGGAGGCCACCGGCAGTCCTTGATGAAAACGTTTACAAGCCCGGCATTCTAGCGATCCCGAGCCATTTGGCGAGAGGTTTCTTCATTCAGTTTCAGCCACCAGCGGGGTCCGTATGGCTCCGCCGGGGCCACCGCAGCTTACTCCGAGCCGGCCAACTGGCGCTGCCCGGCCATCAACATGGCGTCGCTGGACGCCTGGAACACGCGCAGCCCGAAGGCTGGCAGGATCGCCAGCAGGTGGTCGAAGATGTCCGACTGCACGGCCTCGTACTCGCCCCAGGCGGTGCTGCGGGTGAAGCAGTACAGCTCCAGCGGCAGGCCCTCGGTGGTCGGCTGCAGCTGCCGCACCAGCAGGGTCATGTCGGTATGGATGCCCGGATGGCTGCGCAGGTAGCGCTCCACATACGCGCGGAACGTGCCCAGGTTGGTCACCCGGCGGCTGTTGACCTCGGCCATGCCCTGCTCGCGCAGGCGCCCGTTCCACTGCCCCAGTTCCTGTTCCTTGTCGCGCAGGTAGTCGCGCAGCAGCGCGAATTCGCCGAGGAAGGCCAGGTCGCCCTCGTCCAGGAAGCCGACGCTGTGCTGGTCCAGGTACAGCGCGCGCTTGATCCGGCGGCCACCGGCTTCCTGCATGCCGCGCCAGTTCTTGAACGACTCGGTCACCAGCTTCTTGGTCGGGATGGTGGTGATGGTCTTGTCGAAGTTCTGCACGGTGATGGTGTGCAGCGCGATGTCGATGACGTCGCCGTCGGCGTTCTGGCTGGGCATCTCGATCCAGTCGCCGATGCGCACCCGGCCATCGCCGCTGATCTGCACGCTGGCCACCAGCGACAGGATGGTGTCCTGGAAGATCAGCATCAGCACCGCCGTGGCCGCGCCCAGGCCGGTGACCAGATAGCGCAGGTCGACGCCCGCCAGGGTGGCAACGATCGACAGGCCGGCGATCACGAAGAGGACGATCTTGGCGACCTGCAGGTAGCCCTTGATCGGCTTGTTGCGTGCCTCGGGGCGGCGCTCGTACAAATCGTTGGCCGCATCCAGCGCATGCGAGATGGCCAGCACCACGGTCAGGATCGCCCACGCCTGGCAGGCGCCGATGATGAAGCTGACCAGGCCCGGCGGCAGGTCCGGCACGATGCGGATGCCCGAGGCGATCACCTGGCTGGGCACCACGTTGGACAGGCGCGAGATCACCCGCATCAGATGGCTGCCGCGGCCGGTGTCAGCGCCGGGGAGGCGGCTGAGCAGGCGCCGCAGGCCACGCAGCAGGATGCGCTTGGTCACCCAGTTGGCCAGGCCGGCCGCGATCAGCAGCGCCGAGATCATCAACGCCAGGTAGGCGCCGGGATAGGGTTCCAGTGTGTTCTGCAGCCGTTCCAGCCACTGTACCGCCACCACCGCATCCACCATCAGTTGTCTCCTGTCTGTTTCGTTGTTGCCAAGGTTGCTGGCCAGCGGCCGGCACTACCGGGGTTGTCGGCCAACGGCCGGCACGACCGGGTCAGTCCCGCGTGCGTTCGATGATCACGCCCACCGCACGCGCGCCGCGCACTGCGCCCGGCTTGCTCAGCTTCAGGCGCAGCCACTTCACGTCGAATTCGTCCAGCACGATCTGCGCGCAGCGCTCGGCCAGCGTCTCGACCAGGCCGAACTCCGACTCGCGCACGAACTGTTCCAGGCGCTTGCTCACCGCCTTGTAGTTCAGGGTGTGGGCGATGTCATCGGTGGCTGCGGGGCGACGGTTGTCGAAACCCATTTCCAGGTCGAACACCAGGTCCTGGCGGATCCGTCGTTCCCAATCGTAGATACCGATCAGGGCGTCGATCGTCAGCCCTTCGATGAAAACCTTGTCCATTGCGCTTACCGGCACGAATACAGGCGGCCATGGTAACGGCACGGCGGTGAGCCTGCCCGGAACGGGCGGTGGGCCACCGGCGTGGGGCGGCCCGGAAAAAACAAAGGGCCCTGCTAGCAGGGCCCTTTGGTACTACCGTTTGTCCCCAGGGGGAGCTGGAATCCAGCCGCGAGTCCCGGTGGCGCAGGCACGCAGATTAGGCAAGGACCAGATCGCCGGTCAAGGCCAAATCCGACAGGACAGGTCAGGTATTCGTCCGAGGCAAAACGCAGAAAATCAGCCGCGCGGACAAGGACGTTCCCTGATGGTCGCCGCCGCCCACTCTCGCGAACATCGATCCCTCCTTCACCACCGCACATGACGATGGCTCCATACGATGTACTGCGGCGCGCGTTGTCAGCGGAGCGTCTGTCTACTTACGAGAGAATCGCATCGACCTGCGGCCCCGACGTCACAGCCGAATCCCTCTACCTCTGGAACATGCGGCTGTGCAGTGCACTGATGATGCCGGTCCATCTGTGCGAGGTGGTCACCCGCAACGCCGCGGCAATGGTTCTTGTTCGGCAGCACGGTCCACGTTGGCCCTGGAATGATGCCTTCAGACGCAGGCTGCCAACTTCGTCCAGTACTTCTCCACGCACGGCACTGGAACAACTTGCCAGTCGCGCCAGCGATACACCTGAAATCGTCGCCAACCTGCCTATGGTGTTCTGGCAGCAGCTATTCACATGTCGCTTCGATTCCACGCTGTGGATACCGGCACTCAGCGGAGTCCTGCGCCATGCGCCTTGCGCCCACCCCAGTGTCATCCGGAAAGCCATCCACGCGGATATTGGCCGCATCCGCCACCTGCGCAACCGCATCGCCCATCACGAGCCCATCCTGGAGCGCGACATCGGCGCCGACCTGGCCGCGATCGGGCGGCTGATCCATGCCCGCTGCCCACACACCCTGGGCTGGCTGCAGCGCCATGAGCGGGCGACAACCGTGCTGGCGGCGTCGCCGTTGGCAGTGCATCGGTAATGCATCCGCCGGGCATGGCCCGACGCTATCGGTTCACACCGCCGGCAGGGTCGCCATGTCCCAGCGCGGGGTCACATCCACCTTCGGCGGGCTGTGCTGGCCAGCGTGCAGCCGCAGCGCGCCAGCGAAGGCGATCATCGCGCCGTTGTCGGTGCACAGTGCAGGCCGCGGGAAGCAGGCGCGGCCGCCGAGGCGCTCGGCCATCTGCTGCAGGCGGGCGCGCAGGCGCTTGTTGGCACCTACACCGCCGGCAACCACGATCACGTTCGTCCCGGCCGCTTCCAGCGCGCGCTCGCACTTGATCGACAGGGTCTCGACCACCGCGTCCTCAAAGCCCCGGGCAATATCGGCGCGGGTCTGCTCGCTCTGGTCGCTGTCGCGCCAGGCCATCAGGACCTGGGTCTTCAGGCCGGAGAAGCTGAAATCCAGCCCCGGGCGGTCGGTCATCGGCCGCGCGAAGCGGTACGCGCCCGGCGTGCCCTGCTCGGCCAGCCTGGCCAGCTGCGGGCCGCCCGGGTACGGCAGGCCCATCAGCTTGGCGGTCTTGTCGAAGGCCTCGCCAGCCGCATCGTCCAGGGTTTCGCCCAGCAGCCGGTACTGGCCGATCGCATCCACCGCCACCAGCTGGGTATGGCCACCGGACACCAGCAGCGCAACGAACGGGGCCTGCGGCGGGTCGTCTTCCATCAGCGGTGCCAGCAGGTGCCCTTCCATATGGTGTACGCCGACGGCCGGGACCTCCAGCGCCCAAGCCAGTGATCGGGCCACGCCCGCACCCACCAGCAGCGCGCCGACCAGGCCGGGACCGGCCGTATAGGCGACGCCATCGATATCGCCTACACCCAGACCGGCGTCGGCCAGGGTCTGGCGCACCAGCGGCAGCAGCTTGCGGACGTGGTCGCGGCTGGCCAGCTCGGGCACCACGCCACCGTATTCGGCGTGCAGGGCGATCTGGCTGTAGACCGCATGGGCGCGCAGGGCTGCGCTGCCGGCCAGGTCGGTGTCATACACCGCCACGCCGGTCTCATCACAGGAAGATTCGATGCCAAGGACTCGCATGCCTGCTATTATGACGCCCCTGCCGTCCCCTCGGGGAGCGTGCAGATCTCACTGCTTTCGAACCGCCGGCCCGTATTCAGGGTTGGTCGCTTGCAGTTTGTCGATTCGCCGCTATAATGTGCGGCTCGCCGGGCGTGACCCGGTTCTACTGTGTCCCGGAGATTCCATGCCCAGCGTCAAAGTCCGCGAGAACGAGCCCTTCGAGTTTGCTCTTCGCCGCTTCAAGCGCACTTGCGAAAAGGCCGGTGTGCTGGCCGAAACCCGCAAGCGCGAGTTCTACGAAAAGCCGACCCAGGAGCGCAAGCGCAAGGCCGCCGCTGCTGTGAAGCGTCAGCTGCGCCGCTCGTCGCGCGACGTCACCAAGCGTCAGCGCCTGTACTGATCGGACGCATCTTCATTGCGGCGGGCCTGCCCGTTGCGATGGAGCCGAAGCCGGCACGCGCGAGCGTCGCCGGCTTTTTGCGTTTCCGGGTTCGGGCATCCGCCCCGCCCCACCTACCACCACGAGGTTCCTCATGAGCATGAAGCAGCAGCTCACCGAAGACATGAAGGCCGCCATGAAGGCGGGCGAGAAGCACAAGCTGGGCGTGATCCGCCTGATCAATGCCGCCATCAAGCAGCGCGAAGTGGACGAGCGCATCGAGCTGGACGACACCGCCGTGATCGCCGTGCTCGACAAGATGGTCAAGCAGCGCAAGGACTCGGTCAGCCAGTACGAAGCCGCCAACCGCGAAGACCTCGCCGAGATCGAGCGCGCCGAGATCGTGGTCATCGAAGCCTACCTGCCGGCCAAGATGGGCGAAGCCGAGATCGTGGCCGCCATCCAGGCCGCCATCACCGAGACCGGCGCCTCCGGCCCGGCCGACATGGGCAAGCTGATGGGCGCCCTGAAGCCCAAGCTCGCTGGCCAGGCCGACATGGGCCTGGTGTCCAAGCTGGTCAAGCAGCAGCTGGCGTAATCCGGCAACGGGGTCGGATCCCTTTCGCAACGCGAAAGGGCTCTGACCCCAATTGATGTACCCGTTTCACCGCACCTTCGTCGGTCGCCTGCTACAACCGCACACATGGTTGAACCCGAGCTCAACGTTCCCGTGTCCCTGCACAAGTATCTCAAGCGCCTGCAGGACAGCTTTCCGATGGCGGTGGCCAAGCGCTTCATCGACGTCGACGTGCTGACCCAGGCAGCCTCCGTCTCGTTCTACGCCCTGCTGTCGATGGCACCGCTGCTGGTGCTGCTGCTGTGGTTGACCGCTTCGCTGTACCCGCCGGCACAGCAGGCGCTGGTCGACCAGATCAGCTCGGTGGCCGGCAGCAGTGCTGCGATCGTGGCCGAGACCGTCCTGAAGAACGCCGACAACCAGCCCGACGTCGGCTCGTTGGCAGGGCTGTGGAGCACGCTGCTGCTGTTCGTGGGCGCCACCGCCGTGTTCGCGCAGCTGCAGAACGCACTGAACCTCATCTTCCGCACCAGTGGCGAGCGCCTGGAGGGCCTCAAGGCCTGGCTGCGCAAGCGCGTGTTCTCGTTCGGCGTGGTGCTGGCCCTGGGCTTCCTGCTGATCCTGTCGATGACTGCCACCACGGTACTGCAGGTGGCCTTCGCGCAACTGCCCTCGATCCTCCCCGCGCTGGGTTACGTCACCAGCCTGCTGCTGTACGCGGTGGGGTTCGCTTTCATGTACCACTACCTGCCCGACCGCCGCGTGGCTTGGCGCCAGGCCTTCATCGGCGGTGCCATCACCTCGGCGTTGTTCGCACTGGGCCGCTACGGCATCGGCGTCTACATCGCCACCGTGGCCCCCGGCAGTGCCTACGGCTCGATGGGTGCGCTGGTGATCTCGCTGGTCTGGATCTACTACGCCACCGTCGTGTTCTTCGTTGGCGCCCTGATGACGGCGGTGATCGATGAGCGCCTGCGCGCGCGCCATCACCTGGCCGCAGCCGGCATCGATCCGGCAACCGCCAGCCAGGTGCCCGACAGGGGGTAAACTAGGCCGACCGCCCCCGGTTCCGTCGCGTGGTCCTGCACCGCGCCCTGCCCTGTTGCCCATGGCCCGTATCCCCGACGCTTTCATCGACGACCTGCTCGCCCGCACCGACATCGTCGAGGTGGTGGGCAGCCGCGTGCCGTTGAAGCGCCAGGGCAAGGAATACGCCGCACGCTGCCCGTTCCATGACGAGCGCTCGGCGTCGTTCACGGTCTCGCCCACCAAGCAGTTCTATCACTGCTTCGGCTGCGGCGCGCACGGCACCGCGATCAGCTTCCTGATGAACTACGACCGCCTCGAGTTCCTCGACGCGGTGGATGAGCTGGCCAAGCGTGCCGGCATGGAAGTACCGCGCAACGAAAACCCGCGCAGCCCCCAGCAGCAGGACGACAGCCGCGAGCTGTACTCGGCGCTGGACGCCGCCACCAAGTTCTTCCAGAAGAATCTGGAAGGCAGCGAGAAGGCACGCGCGTATCTGGAAAGCCGTGGCGTGGACGAAGCGAACCGCGCGCGCTTCCAGATCGGCTACGCACCGGATGGCTACAGCGGCCTGCGCGATGCGCTGGGCAAGGACGAGCGCCGCATGAAGCTGCTCGACCGCGCCGGCCTGTTCTCCAAGAACGATCGCGGCCACGTCTACGACAAGTTCCGCGACCGGGTGATGTTCCCGATCTTCGACCGTCGTGGCCGGGTGATCGCCTTCGGCGGGCGCGTGTTCGAGAAGGACGACGGCCCCAAGTACCTCAACTCGCCCGAAACCGCGCTCTTCCACAAGGGCCGCGAACTGTACGGCCTGTGGCAGGTGCGCCAGGCCAACCAGAAGATCGAGCGGTTGATCGTGGTCGAGGGCTACATGGACGTGGTCTCGCTGTTCCAGTTCGGGGTCACCCAGGCGGTGGCCACGCTGGGTACGGCGACCACGCCGGACCACGCCGAGCTGCTGTTCCGCAACGCACCGGACGTGTTCTTCTGCTTCGACGGCGATGCCGCCGGCCGCCGCGCCGGCTGGAAGGCGCTGGAGTCGGTGCTGCCGCGCATGAAGGATGGCCGCCAGGCCTTCTTCCTGTTCCTGCCCGATGGCGAAGACCCCGACACCATCGTGCGCAAGGAAGGCGCCGAGGCCTTCAACGAGCGCCTGAAGCAGGCCACGCCGCTGTCGCAGTTCTTCTTCGATGAACTGACCCGCGAGATCAACCTGGGCACGCTGGACGGCAAGGCGCGCCTGGCCGAACGCGCAAAGCCGATGCTGGCGCAGATTCCCGACGGTGCCTTCGGCGACCTGATGAAGCAGCAGCTGGCGCAGCTGACCGGGCTCGGCGGCAACGCCCCGTCTGTGCGCGCGCCGATGCCGCAACGCCAGCCACAGCGGGCGATCCAGCCGGTGGCCAGGCGCAGCCTGGTGCGAGGCGCGATCGCTGTGCTGCTGCAGCAGCCCTCACTGGCGCTGACCCTGGGCGGCCAGCACCACTTCCAGGGCCTTCGCCTGCCCGGTGTGGAACTGCTGCTGGAACTGCTGGGGCTGGTCGAACAGCGCCCGGACATCAGCACCGGCGCCCTGCTGGAACACTTCGACGGCCGCGAGGAACAGGCGTCGCTGCATACGCTGGCCGCTCAGACGCTGCCCGGCACCGAGGCCAGCTGGACCCAGGAACTGCACGATGCTGTGGCCCAGTTGGAGAAACAGCTGCTGGTGCAACGCCTGGAGGAGTTGTTGGCAAAGCAGCGCCAGCAGGGCCTGGATGATACTGACAAGTACGAACTGCGCGAGCTGCTGAAGGCGCGCGCCGGACTGCGCCTGTAGCGGCAGAACGTTTTCACGGAGAGGACCATGCTGCTGCGCCTGACCTGCCTGCTGTTGTTGTCGCTCTGCCCGCCACTGGCGGCCCTGGCCGCAGATGGCCCGCTCAATGAAGTCCGCCCGGGCCTGTATGCCGGCGGCCAGCCCTCCGCCGCACAACTGCGCGAACTTGCCGCGCAGGGGGTGCGCACCGTGATCGACCTGCGCCAGCCCGGCGAGGACCGGGGTTTCGACGAAACCCGCCTCGCCGAATCATTGGGCCTGCGCTACGTGCGCATTCCGGTGGCCGGTGCCGAGGGGCTCGATGCCGCCAACGTGCGCGCCGTGCACCAGGCCCTGCGGCAGAGCCAGGGGCCTGTGCTGCTGCACTGTGCGTCCGGCAACCGCGCCGGCGCCGTGCTCGGCCTGGTCAACGCACGCTACGAACATGCCAGCCCCGAACAGGCCCTTCAGCTGGGCCAGCGTGCTGGCCTGACCTCGCTGGAAGCCGCCACCCGCCAACGCCTGGCCACGCCGGTCACCTCACCCTGAACCCTCCGCACCAAGGACTCTGCCCACCATGACCCGCTGGTGGTCGCGCCTGCGACCGGACAACTTCACCCTCGCCCTGCTGTGCACCGTCGGCTTGGCCTCCCTGCTGCCGATGAAGGGCGCCGCCGCCATCGTCCTGGACGATGTCACCACGGTCGCCATCGCGGCGTTGTTCTTCCTGCATGGCGCACGCCTGCCACGTGAGTCGATCATTGGCGGCATGCTGCACTGGCGGCTGCACCTGACCATCCTCGCCTGCACCTTCCTCCTGTTCCCGCTGCTCGGGCTGATGTTCAAGCCGCTATCGGGCTGGCTGCTGACCCCGGAGCTATACCTGGGCGTGCTGTTCCTGTGCACCCTGCCCTCCACCGTGCAGTCGTCCATCGCGTTCACCTCGATGGCGCATGGCAACGTGCCCGCAGCGGTGTGCAGTGCTTCGTTGTCGAGCATCCTCGGCGTATTCCTGACCCCGCTGCTGCTGACCGCGCTGGCGGGCACCTCCGGCGGCGTGCACGACCCGCTGCACGCGATCGGCGGCATCATGCTGCAGCTGCTGGTGCCGTTCGTGGCCGGCCACCTGCTGCGGCCGTGGATTGCCGGCTGGGTGGAAAAGCAGCGCGCGCTGCTGCGTTACACCGACCAGGGCACGATCCTGCTGGTGGTGTATTCGGCGTTCGGCGAGGCGGTGACCGAAGGACTGTGGAGCAAGACGCCGCTGCTCTCGTTGCTGGCCGTGGCGGTCGTGGCCGCCGTGCTGCTCGGCATCGCCATGCCGCTGATCACCTTCATCGCCCGCCGCCTGCGCTTCAACCGCGAGGACGAGATCGCCATCGTGTTCTGCGGCTCGAAGAAGAGCCTGGCCACCGGCGTGCCGATTGCCAAGGTGCTGTTCGCCGGCGGCAGCCTCGGCGCCATCGTGCTGCCGGTGATGATCTACCACCAGATCCAGCTCATCGTCTGCGGCGTGATCGCGCAGCGGTACGCGAAGCGCGCGCCCTGACCCGACGGGAGGACATCCACGCATGGCGTGGATCTACTGAACGCGCGGGCCGCTGCGGGAAATCATCCACGCATGGTGCGGATCTACTGTAGAGCCGAGCCCATGCTCGGCTGATGGTTGAACGGCGCCGGTAGATCCACGCCATGCGTGGATGCATCAGGCCCTTACAACCAGGGCAGGATCCAGTGGTCCACCAGCAGGAACGCGAACAGCGCCATCAGGTAGACGATGGAGTAATAGAACATCTTCATCGAGAACAGCTCATCCGGCGGGTTGAGCATGCGCCAGGCGTACCAGAGGAACACGGCGTTGAGCACGATCGCGCCGCCCAGGTAGAACGCACCACTCATGCCCACCAGGTATGGCAACAGGCAGACCAGCGCCAGCACCACCGAATACACCATGATCTGCTTGCGGGTGTGCGCCACGCCGTGGGTCACCGGCAGCATCGGGATCTCCGCCTTGGCATAGTCCTCGCGGCGGAAGATCGCCAGCGCCCAGAAATGCGGTGGCGTCCAGATGAAGATGATCAGCACCAGCAGCGACGAGTATGCCCAGTCCGACGAGCCCTGCATGCCGGTCACCGCAGCCCAGCCCAGCATCGGCGGCATCGCGCCGGCCAGGCCACCGATGACGATGTTCTGCGAGGTCGCACGCTTCAGGTACACGGTGTAGATCACCGCGTAGCCGATCAGCGAGGCGAAGGTCAGCACCGCAGTGATCAGGTTCACCCACAGCACCAGGATGGTCATCGACAGCACGATCAGCACGCCGGCGAACACCAGCACCTGCCATGGCTTGACCTTGCCGACCACCAGCGGGCGCCACGACGTGCGTGCCATCTGCGCATCGATGTGCGCATCCAGCAACTGGTTGATCGCAGCGGCCGCCGAAGCGGCCAGCCAGATGCCGAGGAAGCCGAGCAGGCCGGCGCGCACCTGCTCCCAGCTGGGCACGCCCGGGACAGCCAGGACCATGCCGACCAGGGCAGTGAAGACAATGAGGGCGACGACCTTGGGCTTGGTCAGGTCCCAGTACTGGCGGTAGTTGGAAAACATGGAATCAGTCCGGGGCGCGCAGGCGGGCCAGCAGGCTGACCAGCACGAACAACAGGGCAACGGCCACGCCGTTGTGGGCCACGGCCACTTCCAGTGGCAGCGCCAGCTTCACATTGAGGATGCCGAGGGTGACCTGCAACACCAGCAGCGCGATCAGCGCGCTGGCCCAGCCGCGCATGCTCGGCAACCGGAACAGGCGCACGCCCAGCCACAGCAGGTAGATGGCCACCACCGCCGCGAACAGGCGGTGCGCCATCTGGATGGCGATACGCGAGGCGCCATCCAGCACGCCGCCTTCGTAGTCCACGCCGATGCCACGCCACAGCGTGAAGCCTTCGACGAAGTTGTGCTGCGGCCACCACTGGTTGGCACAGCGCGGGAAGTTGTCCAGCGATGCACTGCCGCCGCCGCAGGCCAGCGCCGCGTAGTTGGCACTGACCCAGCCGCCCAGGGCGATCTGGGTGACCAGCACCGCCAGGCCGATGCGCAGCAGCCACTTCAGCTTCGGTGCCTCGGCCAGAGTGATCGGCATGTGCGTCGCACGCCAGGCCATCCAGGCCAGCAGCGCGAACATCAGCATGCCGCCCAGCAGATGGCCCATCACCACGATGGGCTTGAGCAGCAGGGTCACCGTCCACATGCCCAGCAGGGCCTGGAAGATCACCACCGCCAGGGTCAGCAGTGCAGCGCGTGCCAGGTCGATGTTGCTCCAGCGCAGCGCGGCGATCAGCAGGATCGCCTCGCCGACCAGAGCCAAGGTACTGGCGGTGCCATGCCAGCCCATCATGTACAGCGGTATGCCGGCGGCCACCAGCACGCAGGCGGTCACCACCGCCGTGCTTCCGAATCGCCGCTTGCGCGTGGCCAGCAGCGCCAGGGTCAGGATCTCGATGCCCAGTGCGCCGGCCAGGAACCGGTGCACCTGTTCACGCCAGGCCTTGTGGGTCTCCAGCGGGCGGATCTCCGCCGCCGGGTGGCCGATGGTCTCTTCCACGTGCTGCGGCCAGGTGGCCTGGCCATAGCAGGTCGGCCAGTCCGGGCAGCTCAGGCCGGCATCGGACAGGCGCACGAAGGCGCCGAACATGATCGTGCTCGCCGTCATGATCATGGCGAACCACGCCAGGCGGTGGAAATTGCGGTGCAGCGCCGGACGCGCGGAAAGGCTCATCAAACGGGACTCACTTCAGTTTCAGCAACGTGGCCATGTCCTTGCGCAGGCCCCCCAGGTCGGAACCCGGGGCATGGCGCATGATCACGAAGCCGTTCGGATCGATCACGTAGACCGGCAGTCCCGCCGGATCATCGACGCCCGGCAACGCCGCGCGCAGGGCTGGCGACGGAGCCAGCGGCCGCAGCGCGGGCAGCGAGGCGATCGACGCCGGTGGCGTACCCAGCCACAGGATCTCGACATTATCGGCGTTATGGCCGAACAGCTGCCACACCTTGCCCAGTCCCTGCGACAAAGTGACGCACTGCGCGTCGCAGGCACCGGCCGGTGCCACCAGCAGGCGCCAGGTGCGGGCCTCGGGGTTCCAAGGATAGGGCTGGCCACTGGCCAGGGTCGGCGTCTGCTGGCGCAGATCGACCGGCGGCTTCAGCAGCTGTCCCGCATTGCGGTGCCCGGTGGGCTGCCAGCCAGAGAAGCGCAGCACGGCGGCCAGCGCCATCGCCCCGAAGAACACGGCAAACAGCAGCACCAGGGTCCGGCGGCCGGAGCCGCGCGCCTGCGGGGACGTAGCAGTGTTCATGCGGGGCATTTTCTCATGGTTGGGTGAGGGATGCGGGTGTGACGCCGCGGTAGTGCCGGCCGCTGGCCGGCATCCAGGAATGCGGGGGTTGCCGGCCAGCGGCCGGCACTACCGGGCAGCACGTCGCCTGCGCCACTCCAGCACCAGCGCCACCACCAACACGGTCAGGGCCAGGCCGAACCACTGCACGGCGTAGCCCAGGTGGCGTTGCGGCGGCAGCGTGTTCGGCAGCAGGTCCAGGTCGCGTTCGTCGCCGAAGGGCAGCGCCGGGTCCAGCCGCAGGACGCGATCGGGCAATGCCGGCAGGCCAAGCGCCGCCGCCAGGCCCTCCGCGGGCAAGCGGCTGGCCAGCCAACGCCCGGCCTCATCGGTAGCGGAGAACGCCGGGCCCAAGGCCAGTCCCGCCGACGGTGGCGGCGCGAGCAGCCCGCGCACGGCCACCGGCGAAGGCGGCGACGGCACCTCCGGAAGCGTGCGATCCGGCGGCAGCGCACGCCAACCGAGGTCGACCAGCAACACACTGCCCTCGTCACTGCGGAACGGGCGGTAGATCTTCACGCCGGCACGGCCGTGCCGGGTCTGGTTGTCCAGCAGCACTACGCCGGGCAGGAAGCGACCGTGGTCGGCCACGCCATGCAACGCACCGGGCGCTGTCAGCGCCTGCGCCAACGACAGTACCTGCGCTGCGGCTGGACCCTGTGCATCCAACATTGCCTGTTTGGCATGCATGCGCTGCAGCTGCCACAGCCCCAATGCGGTGAAACCGGCGATGGCCAGCACGGCCAGCAGCCATCCGAGCACGCGCGTGTGCTGGCGCATCATGACAAGTCCGCGCAAACGCGGTCAGATAGGCACATCCACCCTGCCCTCGAGCCGCGCATGAGTGATTCGCTGAAGACCCTGCTGGTAATCGCGTTTCTGATCGTCATCGTCTGGAATCTGGGCGCCGGCCTGTATTACCTGCTGGTCGACCGCGGCCAGACCAAGCGCACGGTCAACGCACTGACACGCCGCATCGGGGTGTCGGTCGCGTTGATCCTGCTGGTGATCGTGAGCATCTACATGGGCTGGATCAAGCCGCACGGCGTCGGCGGCTGAGGCCACCGATGCGTGCGCGGTCAAAGCACGTAGACGAACAGGAACAGCATCAGCCACACCACGTCGACGAAGTGCCAGTACCACGCGGCGGCTTCGAAACCGAAATGGTTGTCGCGGGTGAAGTGTCCCTTGGCCGAACGCAGCCACATCACGATCAGCATGATCGTGCCCAGCAGCACGTGCGCGCCGTGGAAGCCGGTCAGCATGAAAAAGGTTGAACCGTAGATGCCCGAGCCGAGCGTCAGGTTCAGTTCCTTGTAGGCGTGGATGTACTCCTCCGCCTGCAGGGTCAGGAAGCCTAGCCCGAGCACCACGGTCAGGCCCAGCCAGATCAGCAGCTGGCGGCGGTTGCCGGCCTTCAGCGCGTGGTGGGCGATGGTCAAGGTCACGCCGGAGGTCAGCAGGATCAGCGTATTGATCAGCGGCAAGCCCCAGGCCGGGATGGTCTGGAACGCGCCACCGATCGCCGCCGGCCCGTTGGTCGGCCAGCCGGCGGAATAACCCTGCCAGAGCAGCTCGTTGGTCATCACCCCGCGGCCTTCGCCGCTCAGCCACGACAGGCCCAGGTTGCGGGTGTAGAACAGCGCGCCAAAGAAGGCGCCGAAGAACATCACTTCGGAGAAGATGAACCAGATCATCCCCATCCGGAACGAGCCATCGACCTGGTGGTTGTAGTTGCCCGCCTGCGATTCGCGCACCACGTCGCTGAACCACCAGAACAACGTCAGCACCAGCATCGCGATACCGATGTAGAACGTCCAGCGCCCCCAGCTGGCATCGTTGAGCCAGCTGGCCACGCCCACCATGGTCACCATCATCGCGATGGAGCCCACGAACGGCCATTTGCTCTGGGCCGGGACGAAGTACACGTTGGCGTCGGTCGGTGTCTGGGCCATGTCGGTATCCGGGTCAGGGTGCGGCGTGCGCGCCGTCCGAGGTGGCGGCCGGGGCCAGCCGATCGGACAGCGCGTCGTTGCGGTAGAAGGTGTAGGACAAGGTGATCGTCTTGATCTCCGGCGGCAGGTCCGGATCGACGATGAAACGCACCGGCATGTCGCGCTTCTCGCCGGCCTGCAGCGTCTGCGCGGTGAAACAGAAACATTCGGTCTTGCTGAAGAAGCCCGAGGCACGCGCCGGCGCCACCGAAGGCACCGCACTGCCGACGACTGCCTGCTGGCTGTCGTTGCGGGCGAAGTACAGCGCCTCGTTGAGTTCGCCGGGCACCACATCCATGGTCAGCTGCTCGGGATGGAACGACCACGGCAGGCGCGAATTGACGCCGCCATCGAACTCCACGCGCACGGTGCGCTTGCCAGCTGCGGCACCCGTACTGGCTTCACCACCCGGGCCGCGTTCCAGGCGCACGCCGAATACCTTCTCGCAGGCAATGCGGTACAGCGGCACCAGCGAGAAGGTCAGCAGGAACACCGCCACTGCCACGCCGATCAGGCGCGGCAGCCCGGCACTGGGTGACCGCGTGCTGGCCGGTGCCTCGCTCATCGGCCGATCACCCCGCTGAGGATGAAGCCGACGTAGACCAGCACCGCGATGGCGCCGACCCACATCGCCGTGCGCCTGGCGCGCTGGCGCTGCTGTTCGATGCCGTTTTCCGGGGCTTCGCCCGGGCTGTTGTAGAGCCGAGCCATGCTCGGCTGCTCCACGCCAGCCGAGCATGACTCGGCTCTACAGGTCTGCAGTGGGCTCTCGTTATGCATGCCCCACCTCAATGCGTGATGTCGTCATGCGCCAGATCCCCCGGGCGGATGGTCGGCGGCGTGGTGAAGGTGTGCGCCGGTGCCGGCGACGGCAGCGTCCACTCCAGGCCGCGCGCACCCTCCCAGGAACGGGCCTCGGCCTTCTCACCGTTGCGCAGGGACGACAGCAGGATCGCGGCCATCATGAACGGGGTGACGAACATGCCGAACGCACCGATCGAGCTGATCAGGTTCCAGTCGGCAAACGCCACGCTGTAGTCGGGAATGCGCCGCGGCATGCCGGCCAGGCCGAGGAAATGCTGCGGGAAGAACAACAGGTTGACGAATACGATCGACCACCAGAAGTGCACCTTGGCCCACTTCTCGCTGTACATCCGCCCGGTCCACTTCGGCCACCAGTAGTACACCGCGGCGATCAGCGCGAACACCGCACCGGTCACCAGCACGTAGTGGAAGTGGGCGACCACGAAGTAGGTGTCGTGGTACTGGAAGTCGGCGGCGACGATCGCCAGCATCAGGCCGGAGAAGCCACCGATGGTGAACAGGATGACGAAGGCCACCGACCACAGCATCGGTGCCTCGAACGTCAGCGAGCCACGCCACATGGTGCTGACCCAGTTGAACACCTTCACGCCGGTCGGGATCGAGATCAGCATGGTGGCGAACATGAAGTAGATCTCGCCGCCCAGCGGCATGCCCACGGTGAACATGTGGTGGGCCCAGACGATGAACGACAGGAACGCGATCGCGGCGGTGGCGTACACCATCGCCTGGTAGCCGAACAGCGGCTTGCGGCTGAAGGTCGGGATGATCTCGCTGACCACGCCGAAGGCGGGCAGGATCATGATGTAGACCTCGGGGTGCCCGAAGAACCAGAAGATGTGCTGGTACATCACCGGGTCACCGCCACCGGCGGCGTTGAAGAAGCTGGTGCCGAAGAACTTGTCGGTCAGCAGCATGGTCACCGCACCGGCCAGCACCGGCATCACCGCGATCAGCAGGAAGGCGGTGATCAGCCAGGCCCAGCAGAAGATCGGCATTTTCAGCAGGTCGATGCCCGGCGCGCGCATGTTCAGCACAGTGGCGATGATGTTGATCGCACCCATGATCGAACTGATGCCGGCCACGTGGATGGCGAACACGCTGAAGGCCACGTTGTAGCCGCCCTGCAGCGACAGCGGCGGATACAGCGTCCAGCCACCCGCCGGCGCACCACCGGGTAGGAACAGGGTCAGCAGCAGCAGGCTGAAAGCCACCGGCAGCAACCAGAACGACCAGTTGTTCATGCGCGGCAGCGCCATGTCCGGCGCGCCGATCTGCAGCGGGATCATCCAGTTGGCCAGGCCGACGAAGGCCGGCATCACGCCACCGAAGATCATCACCAGCGCATGCACGGTGGTCATCTGGTTGAAGAACTCGGGCTTGACGAACTGCAGGCCCGGCTGCGCCAGCTCGGCGCGGATCACCACGCTCATCGCCGCGCCGATGATGAACATGATGAAGCTGAAACCGAGGTACAGCGTGCCGATGTCCTTGTGGTTGGTCGAGAAGAACCAACGCTCGAAGAAGCTCTGGTGGTGATGGTGATCGTCGTGCCCAACTGCCGAGTGCGCCATTGCAAAACACCTCTCAGAATCGGTTGTCACCACGGCCGCGAGCGGCCGCGGGCTTTACATCACGCTCCGCTGGCCGCGCTGGCAGGCGCGCTGCCCGCTTCGGCAGCAGCAGGCGCAGCCGGTGCCTCGCCCGCCGGTGCAGCCGGTGCAGCCGGTTCGGCAGGTGCCGCAGGCGTGGCGGGCTCGGCGGGCGGCGCCGGCTTGCGCTGCGCCAGCCACTTCCTGAAGTCCTCCTTGGACACCGCCTCGACCACGATCGGCATGAAGCCGTGGTCCTTGCCGCACAGCTCGGCGCACTGGCCGCGGTAGACACCGGGCTGCTCGATGCGGGTCCAGGCTTCGTTGATGAAGCCGGGGATGGCGTCCTGCTTCCAGCCCAGCGCCGGCACCCACCAGGCGTGGATCACGTCGTCGGAGGTGATGACGAAACGCACCTTGGTATCGACCGGCAGCACCAGGCGGTTGTCGACATCCAGCAGGTAGTGCGGATGGCTTTCGCGGGTCGGCACGATGCCACTCTGCCGCACGCGGTCGGACTCGCGGTCCAGGCGGCTGGTGAAGGTGACGTTCTCGCCGAGGTATTCGTATTTCCACATCCACTGGTAGCCGGTGACCTTCACCGTCATCTCGGCATCGCGGGTGTCGTACATCTTGATCAGGTTGGCGGTGGCCGGCCAGGCCATCACGATCAGGATGATCACCGGGATCACCGTCCAGATTACTTCGGCCTTGGTGTTGTGGCTGAAGGTGGCGGCGACCGCGCCCTTGGATTTGCGGAACTTGAAGATGGCATAGGCCATCGCGCCGAACACGATGACGCCGATCACCGTGCAGATGATCAACGAGAGATTGTTCGATTCCCAGGCCAGGCGCGAGGTCTGGGTCACCCCCTTGCCCATGTTCAGCTGCCACGGCTTCGGATCGGCCGCCTGGGCCCAGGCCAACGCCGGCATCAGTCCCCCGGTCGCCAGCACTGCGGCAACCGCGTTCACGCACTTCGTGCCCCACCTGCTGCTTTGCTTCATTGCCTAGACCCTTAGCGTCGTCGGTTGCCGCCATCGCTGGCGGCGAGCAAGCTTTCAAGTGTCTCTGCGAGCGTCTGACGTTCGGCCGGCGCGAGGAAACTCCCCACCTCCACCTGCCGGCCGCTGGATGCCAGCCGGACCCTCTCATCGTCGGTGAGCAGGCGCACCCAATGCGGGTGGGCCCGGAACACCGGCGATCCACCGGGTACGGGAATGACCTCCACGTACGCCGGCACTACCCGGATCTCCTCCTGCCGTTCACCGCTGCGCCACAAGGCACGCAGCGCCGCCGCCAGCACCAGGCTGTACAGCAGCGCGAACAGGGGGGCGAATGCATTGCCGGCCCACCACCCGAGGGCGGACACCAGCCACATCGCACCCGACAACACGGTGAACAACAGGACGAACTGCCGGGCATCGAGCGCCCGTGGGGGACGCAGCCGCAGCTGCGTACCTGACCCATCCGGAGCTGGAAGCACCTCGATCATGTCGCAACCGCGTTCCTGCCGCGGGAAACGTCTCGATGGTAGCCCCGCCCTCTCGCCGGTAGCAAGGGTGCATTCACACTTTTTCCGATGCTGCAACACAGCATGCGGTCGGCGGCACGGATGACGAATTCAGCACAAATATTGCCGAGCTTGCTGAACACGCTGAATGCACCGCAGCTAGGGACTATCAGCGCGTCATGAAGGTGTCTCCGCGGCACTTCCGATGGGCTCAAAAATGATTAAAATCGCCAAGTTTTCCACTGGCCGGACCGGCATGAACGCACCTTCCTCCTCCCCTGCCGCCCACGACGCCCCGCGTCCGGGCGCGCTGCTGTCGCCGGAACTGCCGGCGCCCCCCAACCCGTTCCGCCAGGCCATCACCGATGCCTGGTTGAAGGACGAGGCGAGCCACGTGCGTGAACTGCTGGCGCAGGCCCGCCTGCCCGCCGACGAGCAGGCCCGGGTGCAGGCACTGGCCGCCGACCTGGTCGGCCGCGTGCGCGTGCGCGCCAAGGACCAGGGCGCCATCGAAGCCTTCATGCGCCAGTACGACCTGGGCAGCGAGGAAGGCGTGCTGCTGATGTGCGTGGCCGAGGCACTGCTGCGTATTCCGGACCAGGACACCGCCGACAAGCTGATCCGCGACAAGCTGGCCGATGCCGACTGGGAAAAGCACCTGGGCGGCAGCGACTCGGTGCTGGTCAACGCCTCCACCTGGGGCCTGATGCTGACCGGCAAGCTGGTGCAGATGAACGACGCCACCCGCGCCGATGCCCCCAGCGCGTTCAAGCGCCTGGTCGGCCGCGTCGGTGAGCCGGTGGTGCGCCTGGCCGTGCGCCAGGCCATGAAGATCATGGGCCACCAGTTCGTCATGGGCCGCACCATCAGCGAAGCGCTGGCGCGCTCGCACAAGGGCGACAACGCCAGCTACCGCTACTCGTTCGACATGCTGGGCGAAGGCGCGCTGACCATGAAGGACGCGCTGCGCTACCTGGAAGACTACCGTCGTGCGATCCACGCCATCGGGGGCGATCACAAGGCACGCGGCGGCCGTCCGGATGGCGACGTCAACAACGCGCCGGGCATCTCGATCAAGCTGTCGGCGCTGTACCCGCGCTACGAGCACGCCAAGCGCGAGCGCGTGCTGAAAGACCTGGTGCCGGGCGTGCTGGAACTGGCGCAGCTGGCCAAGAGCTATGGCATCGGCTGCACCGTCGACGCCGAAGAGTCCGATCGCCTGGAACTGTCGCTGGACATCATCGAGCAGGTGTTCTCCGACGCCTCGCTGGCCGGCTGGGATGGCTTCGGCGTGGTCGTGCAGGCCTACCAGAAGCGCACGCCGTACACGATCGACCACCTGGCCGACATGGCACGCCGCGCCGGCCGCCGCCTGCAGGTGCGCCTGGTCAAGGGCGCCTACTGGGACGCCGAGATCAAGCGCGCGCAGATCGAAGGCTACCCGGGCTACCCGGTGTTCACCCGCAAGCAGAACACCGATGTGTCCTACCTGGCCTGCGCCAAGCGGCTGTTCACCCATGCGGACGCGATCTACCCGATGTTCGCCACGCACAACGCGCACACCATCGCGGCCGTGCGCAGCATCGCCAACGGCGGCGTGTACGAGCACCAGAAGCTGCACGGCATGGGCGACGACCTGTACGCCGAAGTGGTGCCGGCCGATCGCTTGAACCTGCCCTGCCGCGTGTACGCCCCGGTCGGTTCGCACGAAGACCTGCTGCCGTACCTGGTGCGCCGCCTGCTGGAAAACGGTGCCAACTCCAGCTTCGTCAACCGCATCACCGACGAGCGCGTGCCGATCGCCGACCTGATCCGCGATCCGGTCGAGATGGTCGCCTCGTTCGAATCGATTCCGCATCCCAAGATCCCGCTGCCGGTTGACCTGCTGCGCAGCCAGAACCACGACAGGAAGAACTCCATGGGCGCCAACCTCGCCAACGACAACGAACTGCGCGCCCTGGCCGAGCAGCTCAACGCCGCCGTGAAGCCGTGGCAGGCCTCGCCGCTGGTACCGGGTGCCAACCCGGCCGGCGCCGCGCTGCCGGTGACCAACCCGGCCGACACCCGCGAAGTGGTCGGCCAGTGGCTGGCCGCCGATGCCGCCACCGTGCAGAAGGCCCTGGCCAACGCCGTGGCCGCACAACCGGCCTGGAACCGCACCCCGGCCGCCAGCCGCGCCGCCATCCTCGAACACGCCGCTGACCAGCTGGAAGCGCGCATGCCGGAGTTCATGGCGCTGTGCGTGAAGGAAGCCGGCAAGAGCCTGCCCGACAGCATCGCCGAAGTGCGCGAAGCCGTGGATTTCCTGCGCTACTACGCCAAGCAGGCGCGCGAGCAGTTCAGCCACGCCGAGAAGCTGCCGAGCCCGACCGGTGAATCCAACGAGCTGCAGCTGCACGGCCGCGGCGTGTTCGTCTGCATCAGTCCGTGGAACTTCCCGCTGGCGATCTTCCTGGGCCAGGTCGCCGCCGCCCTGGCCGCCGGCAACAGCGTCATCGCCAAGCCGGCCGAGCAGACCAACCTGATCGGCTACTACGCGGTGAAGCTGCTGCACGATGCCGGCGTGCCGGCCGAGGTGGTGCAGTTCCTGCCGGGCGACGGCGCCACCGTGGGTGCAGCGCTGACCGCCGACCCGCGCGTGGCCGGCGTGGCCTTCACCGGCTCCACCGAGACCGCCCGTGCGATCAACCGTGCGATGGCCGCGCGTGACGCCGCCATCGGCGTGCTGATCGCCGAGACCGGTGGCCAGAACGCCTTCATCGCCGACTCCTCGGCACTGCCGGAACAGCTGGTCAAGGACGCGATCGGTTCGGCCTTCACCTCCGCCGGCCAGCGTTGCTCGGCCGCGCGCGTGCTGTTCGTGCAGGACGACATCGCCGACAAGGTGATGACCATGCTGGCCGGTGCGATGAAGGAACTGAAGGTCGGCAACCCCGGCCTGCTGTCTACCGACGTCGGCCCGGTGATCGACGCCGACGCGCTGAAGATCCTGCAGGAACACGCCGAACGCATGGACCGCGAAGCGCGCCTGATCGCCGCCGCCGAGCTGTCCGCCGAAACGGCGCACGGCACCTTCTTCGCGCCGCGCGCATACGAACTGAAGGACCTGGGCCAGCTGCAGAAGGAAGTCTTCGGTCCGGTCCTGCACGTGATCCGCTGGAAGGGCGACCAGCTCGACGCGGTGATCGACCAGATCAACGCTACCGGCTACGGCCTGACCCTGGGCGTGCATTCGCGCATCGACGAAACCGTTGACCGCATCAGCAACGGCGTCCACGTCGGCAACGTGTACGTCAACCGCAACCAGATCGGTGCAGTGGTCGGCGTGCAGCCGTTCGGCGGCCAGGGCCTGTCCGGCACCGGCCCTAAGGCCGGCGGCCCGCACTACCTGCTGCGTTTCGCCACCGAGAAGACGGTGACGGTGAACACCACCGCCGCAGGCGGCAACGCTTCGCTGCTGACCCTGGGCGACTGATCGCCCGGTTGATGCGGCAAACGAGAAACCCCGCGAAAGCGGGGTTTTTTGTACTTTGCCTGTAGAGCCGAGCCCACGCTCGGCTTTCCTGGCGCAGCCGAGCGTGGGCTCGGCTCTACAGGAATTCAGGTGCCGTCGTGGCCTCGGCCCGCATCAGATTGCGCCAGTGCCGGAGGGCGACCAGTGCATTGACCCAGAAACCGATGTACAGGATCGAGGTCAGGTGCAGGCCACGGCTGTAGTACAGCGGCACTGCAACGGTGTTTACCAGCAGCCAGACCCACCACGACTCCAGCTTGCGCCGCATCATCAGGATCTGCGCGATGACGCTCAGCACCAGTACCGCCGAATCGATGTACGGCGCATAGGCATTGGTCAGTCGGGTCAGCATCCAGCCGTAGCCGAAGGTGGCCACTACCGCCAGCGGCGCCAGCCAGGCCCAGGCACGCGGCCGCAATGAAGTAATCGGCAACGGCGCTCCATGATCGCCGCGCAGCCACTGCCACCAGCCCAGCACGCTGATGGCGATGAAGAAGAACTGCAGCACCATGTCCGCGTACAGGTGCGAGCGTTCGAACACGGCAGCAAACAATGCACAGCCGACGATGCCCAGCCACCAGGTGTGCACGTTGTTGCGGCCGGCCAACAGGATCGAGCCGGCGACGGCGATGTTGGCGGCCAGCTCCAGCTGGAAGCTCGGGTCGGACAGGTTCATCGCACCATTGTCGCGTAGATCCGCGCCCTGCGTCGTCGGACCAGTAGATCCATGCCATGCGTGGATACCCTCCGCAAAAAGAAAGCCCCGCTTGCGCGGGGCTCTCCTCGTACTGCTTCAGGCAATCGCCCGAATCAGAACTTGTACTGCATCGACGCCGCCAGCACGTCGCCGCTCACCTTGTACTTGCCGGTCACGGTGTTGGCAGTGGCCGAGGTCGAGGTGATGTTCGGATCCTTGGTGAACAGGTGGGTGTAACCCACGCTGTATTCCATCTTGTCCGAAGCGGCATAGGTCAGGCCCAGCGACAGCCACTTGCGGGTGGTGTCCGGCACGCGCACGTCACGGTGGGCGTCGGTGGTCGGGGTCTGGTCGTAGGCCAGGCCGCCACGCAGGGTCAGCTTGTCGTTCACGCGGAAATCGGTACCGATCGACGCGAAGGTGGTGTCGCGGTAGTGGAACGGCAGCACGCTGTCCGGCTGGTTGGAGTCATAGTCGACGGTGACCTGGTCGAACTTGCTCCACGCCGTGCGCGTGACCTCGGCCATGATCTGCCACTGGTCGTTCACGCGATGGGTGAAGCCCATGGTGGCGCTGGCCGGCAGGGTGATGGTGGCGCGGCCGTTGCTGTCGATGAAGGTACCCGGGGCGGCAGTGGCCAGGAAGGCGGCAGCGTTCTGCGGGATGGTGAAGTCGGCCTTGCCGTCGGTGATCTTGTGCTCGACCTTCGAGCGGTAGCTGAAGGCGATGTTGGTGCCTTCCACCGGGGTAACCGTCATGCCCAGGGTGTAGCCGACCGACACTTCGTCGCCCTTGATGCGCAGGTAGCCATCGGCGGTGCCCGGCGAGAAGCCGAGCTGGGCGGCCTGGCGTGCAGCCGCCTGCGACGCCGCCGCAGCCTGGGCCGGGGTGCCGCCTGCAGCCAGCACACGCGCCGCCGCGGTGCGCTGGGCGGTGGCGTTGATCGCGGTGCCGGTGTCGACAGCGCTGGTCAGGTCGACGTTCAGGCGCTCAGCGAACACCGAAGCACCGAACGACAGGTACGGGTTGACGTCATAGGAGAACGCCACGCCCAGGTCGATCGCCTGCAGCTCGGTCTTGACGCCATTGTAGCGGCCGACCCAGTCGCGGTCGTATTCGGTCTTGAAGCCGAACGGCACGGTCAGCGATGCACCGAAGTGCATGTTGTCGTTCTCGCCGAACGGCACGTGGAAGTACGCGGCCGGAACCGGGGCGATCATGCCGGCGTCGCCGCCGTTGCCACCGGAAATCGGCGCGCCGTTGCCGTACTGGCCCTGGCCGCGGAACTTGGCGCCGAAGCTGATGGCGCTGACGTCGCCCTGGACCAGGGTGCCGTCGAGCAGGCGCATGGAGGCCGGGTTGGTGGCGATGACCGAGGCGTCACCTTCGGTCGAGGTGGAGCCGGCGAACGCGCGGCCCAGGCCCTTGGCGCTGTTTTCCTTCAGCTGGAAGGCGGCAGCATTGGCATCGGCGGCGGCCAGCGCACCGGCAACGCCGACGGCCAGCAGGGTCAGTCGGGCAATGGTGGAAGCGGTTTGCATCGTAGTTCTCTCTCTCTCCGGTAAGCGGTGATGGTGCTCTGAGTGCGCCTGCGCCCGACAGGTCCTGGGACCCATCGGAGCGCGCCGGATTCCCCTCCCGACATACGACGCCGTATGCGAGTATTACCCAGAGCCGTTAATGAAACAATAACGGTGCGGTCGGTTTTCTCGTCTCGAAAGCTGAACAGGACAATCCCCGCCGCAAGCGCCCGCACGCTAGGCTAGTGCCATGTTCGTCTCCCTCCCGTCCCGCAAGAAGGCGGCCCTGCGCTGGGCCACGCCCGTGCTGTTTGCGGCACTGTGGTTGGCGTTCCTGTGGTCGATCTCGCGGCCGGACGATGCCCGCGGCAGCCTCTGGCTGGACTGGGGCGCCCTGTCCACCGGACTGACCCACCCGCTGGACTGGTGGGCGACCCTGCAGGACGGCAGCGTGCTGCGCCTGTTCACCGCCCTGTTCCTGCACGCCGACTGGTCACATCTGCTGGGCAACCTGGTGTTCCTGCTCATCTTCGGCCTGCCCGCCGAGCGGGTGCTGGGGCCGTGGCGGCTGCTGCTGCTGTTCCTGGTCGGCGGCGCAGTGTCGAACTTGGTCGCGATCTACACCATGGGCAGCCCGGACCAGATCATCATCGGCGCCAGCGGCGCGGTGTCGGCCCTGATCGGTGCGTATCTGGCCCTGTTCCCTGGCGCGCGGCTGGGCGTGGTGATCCCGCTCGGCCTGTTCCTGGAGTTCGTGCGCGCGCCGGCCTATCTGTTGATCGGCGTCTGGGCGGCACTGCAGGTGGTGTTCGCCCACATCGGCCCCAGCTTCGGCATGGTGGCCTGGTGGGCGCACATCGGCGGCTTCGTGTTCGGCGTGGTGTACGGGGTCTACGTGCGGGCGGCCATCGCCCCCCGCCTGCGCAAGCGCCACGGCTTCTGACGCCGGGTAGTGCCGGCCGCTGGCCGGCTCCACGCTCACCGGCCGGTTCGTAGCGTCGAGCGTGCTCGACTCCTTCATCGATATGGATCTGCTCCGTCCGCGATGATGCTGAATGCGTCACTCGCGACTGACCACCAACGTGTTGTGGTGGGTATCGAACAGCAGCGTAGCGCCGTCATCCAGCACCACGAAGTACTCAAAGAACGGCAACTCGCCGAGCAAAGGAATCAGTTCACTTGCCTGCAGAGTCCAGATCGGCCACGGCAATGCGCGCTCATCTGACGCTACCAAGCAGATTTCGCCGTTCACTTCCGCCAGCAGTTTCGCCAAGCAGGAAAGGCCTTCATCGCTGCCGTCGTATAGGATCGTCTGATCAGCCGACGCTTTGCCGGTCCACCAATAGACGAGGCACGGATCAATTCCATGGCGACTCGCCAAGGATTCCAGCAAGCCAGTGGCACGGTCAATCGGCAGCGGATCGCGACCAAGCAGTTGGCTGATCGTGGTCGCGAGGTTCGAATCATCCATGGACCGATTCTATCGGGCGACACCTCGGCTGCGCCGCCTTCCGGATGAACGGGGCGTCCGCCGGGCACGGCCCGGCGCTACCTCACGGCTTCGCCGGGGCCGGTGCGGGCTTTGCTTCCGGCTTTGCTTCCGGCTTTGCTTCCGGCTTAGGTTCGACCTTCGCTTCCGGCTTCGCCGCAGCGGCCTTCGCGGTCTTGGCGGCATCCGCCTTCTCGGCCTCGGCCTTCAACCGTGCAGCCACCGAACCGGGGTTCTTCAGCTCGGCCAGCGCGTCGTTGATCGGGCCGTCGCCCGGCAGCACCGCACCGGCGTGGTAGCCCTCGGTGCCTTCGTCGTCGCCGCGCAGATGGCCTGGCAGGGTGGCTTCGCTGTAGTCGCTCAGGCTGGCCGGCAGGGCATCCTCCGCCGGGGTGGCGGCGGGCTTCAACTCAACATCCGGCACGATGCCGGTGGCCTGGATCGACTTGCCGCTGGGCGTGTAATAGCGCGCGGTGGTCAGCTTCACCGAATCACCGTTGTCCAGCGGCAACACGGTCTGCACCGACCCCTTGCCAAAGGTGCGGCTGCCAACCACTCGGGCGCGCTTGTTGTCGCGCAGCGCGCCGGCGAGCACTTCCGAGGCACTGGCCGAACCGGCATCGGCCAGTACCACCACCGGTGCACCCTTCAGCAGGTCGCCTGGGGTCGCGTCGAATCGGGCATCGCTGATGCTGATGCGGCCACGGGTGCTGACGATGTTGCCCTTGTCGAGCAAATCGTCGGCTACCTGCACGGCGGCCGTCAGCAGGCCACCCGGATTGCTGCGCAGATCCAGCACCAGGCCCTTGAGCTGGCCACCGGACTGCTTCTGCAGCTGCTGCACGTGCTTCTGGAAGTCCGAGCCGGTATCGGCCTGGAAGGTGCTCAGGCGGATGTAGCCATAGCCGGGTTCCAGCAGGCGGCTGCGCACGCTGGTCACGCGGATGGTCTGGCGGGTGAGGCTGACATCGAACGGCTTCGGCTTGCCTTCGCGCACGATGGTCAGCACCACCTTGCTGCCGGCTGGGCCGCGCAGCGGTTCACTCGCATCGATGGCGCTGATCGGCTTGCCGTCGATGGCGATGATCAGATCGCCGGCAAGGATGCCGGCCTTGGCTGCCGGCGTGTCGTCGATCGGCGCGATCACCTTCATGCTGGCGTTGTCCGGCTGCTGCTGCAGCTCCACGCCGATGCCCTCGTAGGCACCGTTGGCCTGCTCGTCGAAAGCCTGCGCGTCTTCCTTGTTGAAGTAGGTGCTGTGCGGATCAAGGTCGAGCAGCAGGCCACGCACGGCTGACTGCATCAGCTTCTTGTCATCGACCGGGTCGACATAGGCGGCGCGCACCGCGTTGTACACGGCCACGAACCGGCGGATGTCCTCCAGCGGCACCTTCGAGGTCACCGCCTCCTCGCTGTTCGCTGCCTGCCCGCTGGTTTCCTGGCTTGGGGCAGGCGCGGTCTGCTGCGCCCAGGACAGCGCTGGCAACAGGGCCAGCAAGAGGGTGGCGGTACGGGCTGCGCGCATGGATCACTCCTGTCGACGGTGGCATGGTGCCCAAGGCACATGCACCGATTATGCGCGAAGCACAGCTAAATTCCCGTTGAATCCGGCCCGTGCGTAACGAGCCGGGTTCAGCGCCGCTGCAGCCAGCTGTCCGGGTTGACCGGCTGCCCGCCACGACGCAGCTCGAAGTACAGCGCGGTGACACCTTGGCCACCCGAATTGCCGACCTTGGCCACTGCATCACCGCGGCTGACCCGCGCACCGGCATCCTTCAGCAGGGTGTCGTTGTGCGCGTACAGGCTCATGTAGCCGTTGCCGTGGTCGACGATCAGGATCATGCCGTAGCCGGTCATCCAGTCGGAGAACACCACGGTGCCATCGGCCACGGCGGTGACCGTGCTGCCAGCCGGTGCGCCGATCAGCACGCCACTGCTGGTGCGGCCATCGGGCAGCTTGCCGCCATAGCGGGCCAGCAGGTTGCCGGACAACGGCCAGCCCAGGCCGCCCACCTTCGGCGCCGGTGCCGATGCGACCGCAGGCGTCACCTTGGTCGGTGGCGGTGGCGGCCGGCCCTGTGCGGCGGCTTGGCGTGCAGCACGTTCGGCGGCGGCCTTCTCCGCTGCCGCACGGCGTGCAGCCGCGCGGCGCTCGGCCTCCGCACGGGCAGCGGCCGCTCGCAGGTTGGCCAGCAATGTTTCCAGCGCCTTGGCGTCCTGGCCCAGCGCCTGTTCCTTCTCGCGCTGGTCCTTGAAGCGTTCGTCCAGCGAGGCCACGGTCTTGGCGCGATCGCGACGGTCGGCTTCCAGCGCGGCTGCCTGCCGCTTCTGGTCCTGCTGCGCCCCCTGCAGCTTCTGCTTGCGCTCGGCGATCTGCGCCTGCAGCGCTTCCAGCTCTTTCAGGTCGGCTGTCAGCGTGGTGATGCGCTGCGCACGCTCGCGCTGCAGGTAGCGATGGTAGGCCAGGGCACGATTCGCATCGGCCACGGTATCCTGCGACAGCAGTAGTTTCAGCGGTGCGTGGTTGCCCAGCTGATAGGCCGCACGCAGCAGCCCGGCCAGTTCGCGGTGCTGCTGGGCGAGGTTGCCCTGCAGGATACTGCGGCGCTGCTCGGCTTCGGCCAGGGCCTGGGCCTGCTCGCGCAGCGCGGCTTCGGTCTGCGCGAGCGCGCGGCCGGTGCGTGCCACCTTCTCGTCGGCCTCGCGCAGCTGCTGCGACGCCTGCCCGCGCTGGCCCTCGATCTGCCGTCGCTCCTGCGCCACGCCCTTCAGCTCACTGCGCAGTTTCTGCAGCTTGCGCTCGGTCTCGCGGGTGGTCTGCGCACCGCTGGGCAGCGGCAGGGCCAGCGCAAACGCCAGCCCCAGCAGCAGGCAGCGACCGCCGCGGGCAGCGGCGATGTGATGTCGGCGTGATGGGAAGACGTTGTCGCGCAAGGGCTTTCCAGTGACTTCAGGCAGTTGCGGGGGCTACTGGGGAATGGTGACATCTCCGCACGCGGCCTGCCAGCCGCACATCCATCGAGGTCGCCATGAAAGTTCTTTCCATTCCGTTGCTGTTGGGCGTACTGCTGGCCACCGGGCCGGTCTGTGCGCAGGAGAACATCAGCAAGGTCAACGGCAGCATCAGCGCCGAACCCGGCCAGCGCTACGGCAAGCTGGACACCGTCAACGGCGGCATCCGCGTCGGCGAAGGCGTCGAGACCGGCAGCATCGACACCGTCAACGGCGGGGTCAAGGTCGCCGACGGCGCGCGCACCGGCAAGATCGAAACGGTCAACGGCGGCGTACGCCTGGGCCGCGAAGTGATCGCCAGCGGCGGCGTCAGCACCGTCAACGGCAGCATCTTCACCGATCGCGGCAGCCAGGTCGAAGGCGGTGTCGAGACCGTCAATGGTGGCATCGGCCTGGTCGAAAGCCGCGTCGGCAAGGACGTGGAGACCGTCAACGGTGACATCACCGTCGGTATCGGTTCGCAGGTCAACGGCGGCGTGCATGTGCGCAAGCCGAACTTCAGTGTCTCGCTGACCGCCAGCCGCAAGCCGCGTGTGATCATCGGCCCGAATGCCGTGGTCAAGGGTCCACTGCAGTTCGAACGCGAGGTGGTGCTGTACGTGCATCGCACTGCGCGCATCGGCCCGGTCACCGGCGCCGAGCCGATCCCGTTCGACACCGAAACCGCTCCGGCGGACTGAGCGCACCGCGCCTTCGGGTTCGGTGATACTCGCTGACACCGGTCGTGCACGACGCGCGGCCGCCCTTTGTTACCCAGGAATCGACGATGCCCCGCAAACTCCTCCTGTGCCTGGCCGCTGCGGCCGCGCTCAGTGCCTGCAAAGGCGAAGACACTCCGGCGCCCGCGCCGGCCACCGACACCACAGCTGCCAAGCCGGCTGCGCATGCGTTCTCCCCGGAGATCAATGCCGGCGACTTCGCCGAGATGGTCAAGACCCTGGCTTCGGATGAGTTCGAAGGCCGCGCGCCGGGCAGCAAGGGCGAAGAACTGACGGTCAACTACATCCGCGACCAGATGCAGCGCATCGGCCTGCAGCCCGGCAACGGCGACAGCTGGTTCCAGGATGTACCGATGACCGAGACCACGGCCGACGAATCGACCGTGCTGAAGATCACCCAGGGTGGCAAGACCACCGAACTGAAGTTCGGCACCGACATGGTGGTCGGCACCCGTACCGGCCAGGCCGAGGTGAAGGTCGATGCCAGCGATCTGGTGTTCGTCGGCTATGGCGTCGATGCGCCGGAGCAGAAGTGGAACGACTACGCCGGCCAGGACTGGAAGGGCAAGACCGTCGTGATGTTCGTCAACGATCCGGGCTTCCATGTCGACGACGAGAAGCTGTTCGACGGCAAGCGCATGACCTACTACGGCCGCTGGACGTACAAGTTCGAGGAGGCTGCCCGCAAGGGGGCCGCTGCCGCGCTGATCGTGCACGACACCGCCGGCGCGTCCTACGGCTGGGACGTGGTGAAGAATTCCTGGGCTGGCCCGCAGTACGACCTGCCGGCCAAGGATGACCCGGAAGCCCGTATTCCGGTGCAGGGCTGGCTGAATGCCGACGCGGCCAAGGCGCTGTTTGCCGGAGCCGGCCTGGACCTGGCGCAGGCCTACAAGGATGCCAGCAAGCGCGGTTTCAAGCCGGTGCCGCTGAAGGCCACCGCTGCGGTCGACCTGAAGAGCCAGATCGCACAGAAGCAGTCGCGCAACGTGGTGGGTGTGCTGCCGGGTAGCAAGCGCGCTGACGAGGCGGTGCTGTACATGGCGCACTGGGATCACCTGGGCAAGCATGAGGGCGAGACCGGCGACAACATCTACAACGGCGCCGTCGATAATGCGACCGGCGTCGCCGGTATTCTCGAAGTGGCCGAAGCCATGGCGCACCAGGATCCGAAGCCGGAGCGCTCGGTGGTGTTCCTGGCGGTGACCCTGGAAGAATCCGGCCTGCTGGGTTCGAAGTACTACGTTGCCCATCCGACTTTCCCGCTGGACAAGATTGCTGGCGTGATCAACATCGACGCGATGTCAGTGGCCGGCCGTGCCAAGGACGTGACCGTCACCGGCTTCGGCAGTTCGGAGCTGGAGGACATCCTCAAGCCGCTGGCCGCTGCCCAGGACCGCACGCTGCATGGTGAGACGTCGGTGCAGAGCGGCTTCTACTTCCGCTCGGACCACTTCAACTTCGCCAAAGCCGGCGTGCCGGCCCTGTACGCCGATGGCGGCGAGGACCTGCGCGAGGGCGGCGTTGACGCTGGCCGCAAGGCCGCAGCCGACTACGGCGCCAACCGTTACCACGGCCCGAAGGACGAGTTCGACGCGGCCACCTGGAAGCTGGACGGTACCGTCGAAGACCTTCAGTTGATGTACGGCGTGGGCAAGGAACTGGCCGGTGGCGATCGTTGGCCGAACTGGTACGAAGGCAACCCGTTCAAGGCTGCCCGCGACGCGATGATGAAGGGCAAGGCTGCGGCCGCTGCAAAGTAGGGTCGAGCCATGCTCGACTGAACATCGTTGAGGTCAAAGCGGCGCCCCGTGGGGCGCCGCTTTTTTTGTACGCTCTGCCATTGGTGGGTGCCAACCTCGGTTGGCACCGCCTTCCGTGGGGACCATCTTACCCACGCATGGCATGAATCTACCGGGCGATGTAACGCCATCGGGTTGCCGGCCAGCGGCCGGCACTACCGGCGTTTGCTACGCACAAAGAAAAACCCCGCTGCGTAAGCAGCGGGGTTTTGGGTGTAAACCCTGGCGATGACCTACTCTCGCATGGCTTGAGCCACACTACCATCGGCGCAGCTGCGTTTCACTTCCGAGTTCGGGATGGGATCGGGTGGTGCCACAGCGCTAATTTCACCAGGGAGACGGTTGCAGCAGCGCTTGCAGCGCCAGCTCGCGATCTTGCCCTTGGGGCAGAAGGAACCCGGAAAACGCAGTGCCTTCACTTATAAAGAAAAACCCCGCTGCGTGAGCAGCGGGGTTTTGGGTGTAAACCCTGGCGATGACCTACTCTCGCATGGCTTGAGCCACACTACCATCGGCGCAGCTGCGTTTCACTTCCGAGTTCGGGATGGGATCGGGTGGTTCCAC